>CAYFSC010000062.1:0-4401 GCA_964345695.1 uncultured Rhodothermales bacterium
CTGCGCAGGAAGGCACCTACGTGCCGACGCCCATGCCCGATGGAACCTCCACCGAGGAGGTGCTCTCCGTGTTGGGTCCTCACCTGAACGCTGACACGCTGACGATTGGGCACAACCTGAAGTACGACCTGCTCGTCATGAAACGGCACGGCGTGCAGATCGGCGGGCCGCTGTTCGACACTATGGTGGCTCATTACCTTTTGCGTCCCGAGGATCCGCACAGTCTCGACGAGGTGTCGCGCTCCATCCTGAGCTACAAGATGGTGCCGATTGCCGACCTCATCGGCGACGGTGCCGAGGAGCAGTCGATGCGCGATGTGGCGGTGAAAAATGCCGCTCAATACGCCTGCGAGGACGCCGACATCGCCTGGCGCCTGGCCGACGCGCTCCAGGAGAAGCTCAAGGAGGCCGATCTGGCCGAGATCGCGCACGACATGGAGTTCCCCCTGATCCCGGTGCTCGTCGACATGGAGCACACCGGCATTCGGGTGGACACCGAGATCCTCAACGAGATCTCCCGTCGCCTGCAGGATCGGCTCGACGACATCGAGAGCGAGATCTTTGAACTGGCGGGCGAGGCGTTCAACATCAACTCCACGCAACAGCTGGGCACGATTCTTTTCGAGAAGCTCGATCTGCCCGTCGTCTCGAAGACGCCCACTGGAAAGCCCTCCACCAAGGAGAGCGTGCTGCAGGAGCTCTCCACCGAACACGACATTCCAGGGCTTGTGCTGGACTGGCGTTCTACCTACAAGCTGAAGAGCACCTACCTTGACAGTCTCGGTGAGCTGGTTCATCCAGAAACCGATCGCATCCACACGAGCTTCAACCAGACGCGCACCGCCACCGGGCGCCTCTCATCCAGCGAGCCCAACCTGCAGAACATCCCGATCCGCACGGAAATGGGTCGGCAGATCCGGCGCGCGTTCGTTCCGGAGCCGGGCTGGACACTGCTCGCGGCCGATTACGCGCAGATCGAGCTTCGCATCCTTGCGTCCATGAGCGGCGACGACGCCATGCAGCAGACCTTCCGCGAGGGCGGCGACATTCACACCGACGCCGCGGCACGGGTCTTTGACATCGACCCAGAGGAGGTCACGCGCGACCAGCGGCGCAAGGCGAAGGAGGTCAACTACGGGATTCCGTACGGCGTCTCCCCCTGGGGCCTTGCGCAGCGCCTGCGCGTGCCGGTCGACGAGGCGCAAGACCTGATCAGCCAGTACCAGAAGTCGTATCCCGGCGTCTCGACGTTACTGAACCAGCTCGTCGAGAAGGCCCGCGAGCACGGCTACGCCGAAACCCTCCTCGGCCGCCGCCGCTACGTGCCCAACATCGATGCCTCAAACAGCAACCGGCGCGGATTTGCGGAACGGGTCGCCGTCAACATGCCGATCCAGGGCACGCAGGCAGACATGATCAAGATCGCCATGAATCGCATCCACGACCGGCTTGAGGCGGAGGAACTGTCCAGCCGCATGCTCCTGCAGGTGCACGATGAACTCGTGTTCGAGGGGCCGCCGGACGAGGTTGATACGCTCCAGGAGCTGGTCGTCGCAGAGATGGAAGATGCCCTTCCGCTGGAGGGCGTTCCGGTTGTCGTCGATGTCGATACTGGGGACGATTGGCTCGATGCGCACTGACGGGTTCGAGGTGGAAATGGACCTGCGGAGGCGAAGGCCTCCGTGCGTCCCATCCGGTCTCCGGCCGTTCAGGATCCGTCCAGCTGTTTCTGAATCAGTTCGCGAGCCACTTGCGGGTTGGCCGTGCCGTCAGTCTTCTGCATGACCTGGCCCATGAAGAACCCGACGAGGTTCGTTTCCCCGTCGCGATAGCGGGCGGCCTCGTCCGGGTGCTCCTCGACGACTGTCTGGACGACGGAAGCCAGCGCCGCCTCATCGTCGATCTGCCGGAGGCCGTGCGCGTCCATGATGGCTTCCGGATCGCCGCCGTCGGTCATCATCGTGCCGAAGACCTCGCGTGCTGCGCGGTTGGAGAGCGTGTCCTCGTCGACAAGGCGAACGAGATCCGCAAAGGCGTCGGCGTCGAACGGCAGCTGTGCCACCGTCTGGTCCTTCAGCTCGGAAAGCAGTTCGTTCACGACCCAGTTGGCTACGGCCGTCGGGGCCGCGTGCGTCTGGAGGGCGTCCTCATAGAATCCGGCGAGGGCGTCGTCGCCGGCGATCACCGCAGCGTCCTCGCGGTTCACGCCCAGCGTGTCGTGGTAGTGCTCGAAGCGGTCTTGCTGTGCTGCGGAGAGCTGTTCGACCGGGTCTTTCTTGCCCTCGATGGAGCGCTGCCGCTGGCGCTCTTTCTGCTTCTCTTTCTCACGCTTCTTGCGCTCCAGTTCCTTACGACGGGCCTCCTCTTCGGCCTCGGCCCACGTGTCGCGAAGCGGCACGATCTGGTTGAAGACGAGCGCGTCGGGCGAGGCGTCTTCGGGATCCTGCCAGAAATAGCCCTGCCGGAGAAACTGCAACCGCTGGTCGGACGGCATGTCCTGCACGCTCGGCTCCACGACCGCCTGCTTCACGACGAGGGACGTAGGATTCAGGTGGTCGGTAAAGGGCTCCGTCCCCCCATCGGGAACGGGCACGTCGAAGAGGCGGTCATACAGCCGCGCTTCGACCGGCACGCCGTGGGAGGCGGACACCCAGTGAATGGTTCCGGCGGGCGAGCGTTCGTCGGGCGCGGTGCCGTCACGTGTCTCCGGATCGATGGTGCCGTGGACTTCCTGGATGGTGCCGTCGTCGTCCGTCACGACCTCCTCGCAGGTAAAGAAGTAGCCGTGCATCAGCCGCACCTCGCGGCCCGGGGCCAGGCGATGAAAGTCTGCCGGCGGATCCAGGCGCACATCGTCGCGCTCAATGTACAGTTCGCGGGTGAAGGGAATCTCCCGGGTGTCGTTCTTGTCGATCTCGCGCGGCCAGTGCGGCGCCTCCAGCCAATCGACGTGGCCGTCATCTGCGTTCGTGACCACCAGCTTCACGGGGTCGAGCACGGCCTGAACCCGGGGCGCCTTGAAGTTGAGGTCGTCCCGAATGGCATGCTCCAGGTGGCTGATTTGAACGCGACTCTGGGAGCGCGTAACCCCGACCTCCTGGCAGAAATTCCGGATGGCCTCGGGCGTCACGCCGCGACGGCGCATGCCGAAGATGGTAGGCAGCCGTGGATCGTCCCAGCCGTCCACAAGGTCTTCTTCCACGAGGTGCAGCAGCTTGCGCTTGCTCATGATCGTGTAGTCGAGGTTGAGCCGCGCAAACTCGTACTGATGCGGGCGCGTCTCGATCTCCTCTTCCGGGAGTGCGTTTTCCAGCACCCAGTCGTACACGCGGCGGTTGTTGTCGAACTCCAGCGTGCACAGCGAATGAGTGACGTCTTCGATGGCGTCCTCCAGGCAGTGCGCGAAGTCGTACATCGGATAGATGCACCAGTCGTCGCCCTGCCGGTAATGGTGGGCATGCTTGATGCGGAAAAGGAGCGGATCCCGCATGATCATGTGCGGGGAGCTCATGTCGATCTTCGCCCGCAGCACGTGTTCACCGTCCTCGAACGCGCCCGCTCGCATCTTGCGGAAAAGCTCCAGGTTTTCCTCCACCGAGCGGTCGCGGTAGGGCGACGGGGTGCCCGGCTCGTCGACCGTGCCACGATACTCGCGGATCTGCTCCTCGTCGAGGCTGTCGACGTACGCGAGCCCCTTCTTGATGAGCACCACCGCGTACTCGTAGAACCGCTCGAAGTAATCGGAGGCGAAGTACAGGTGCTCGCCCCAGTCGTATCCGAGCCAGCGCACGGCCTCCTTAATCGACTCCACGTACTCCTCGCTTTCCGTCTCGGGGTTCGTGTCGTCGAAGCGGAGGTGGCACCGTGTGTCGGCCCGGCCGGCGTAGTCGCGCTTGATGCCGAAGTTGAGGACGATCGATTTCGCGTGGCCGATGTGCAGATACCCATTGGGCTCGGGCGGGAACCGGGTCACGACGCGGTCGCCGTATGTCCCGCTTTCAAGGTCCTCGTCAATGATGTCACGAATGAAGTTCTGGGCGCCATTCTCGGAGGAGGAATCGGCGGTCGAGTCGGTCACGTTGGGGGAGCGTCGATGAATGAGCGAGTGCCGAACAGCGTGCGCGGAGCACAGACAATTCCAACGGCCATCGACGCGAAAGATCCGAGCGGATCTTGGCGTCCGAGTGACGAACCGATGAGGGACCTCTCGGCAGGGGAGGGGGAGAAGCAGGCAGGAATGCGCGGCGGAAGGAAGGATCGCGACCGAAGCCGGTCGATCAGGGTCTAACGGCGCCGACACGCCGCCAAGGCCGAGACGCTGCCAAGGCGGAACCTGTGACGACCAACGGTGGGAATCGGATCCGGAAGTCCCGGTCGCCAGCAACTCCCTTACGGCGCCGA
>CAYFSC010000062.1:4501-15852 GCA_964345695.1 uncultured Rhodothermales bacterium
CGGTGGGAATCGGATCCGGAAGTCCCGGTCGCCAGCAACTCCCTTACGGCGCCGACGGCCCATCACAGCGGTAGTTGGTTTCGACCAGAACCGAGGGGCAGTTGAGTCCCGGTACAGATCCCATCCATCCCGGGTTGCGGACGCGCCGGGCCACGATGGAGCCGGAGTCGGAGGTCCGCTGGCGTCGGCGGTTCACCTCTTGGGAGGTGGACACGTCCCACATCGGGCGGCGGAGAAGCCCCACGAACCGATCGTCTTCAATCCGTCCAGACACGCGCACCTGGTTGAGGGTGAATTCCAGTCGGGACCCGCGCTGACTGACGTTGGCATCCAGGCGGCCGCGCCGGGTATCCCGAAGCATGGCCTGCAGCTGTCCGCGCCGAACCTGAATGTGGATCGTGCCCCGTCCCAGATACGGAGAGCCAGACGTTCGGTACTCCCAAACCCCGACCACCGCAGCACGCTCTTCAGGAGAGGGCGCCGAGGCCGTGGTGGCGCATCCAGCGAGCGTGAACGCGAGAACGGCAAGACCCAGGAGCGTTGTTCGTGGCGCGAAAAACCGTGGCGCGAAAAACCAAGGCATAATGGACCCCACCAGTGAGAGGAGACGGCTGCCGGAGGAAACGCAGCAAAAAAAGCGACTTCTCCATGTTATGAAGGTGTTAACATCGCGTTCCGCCGCGCGCCACGCGCCGGGGGCATCGTGCCCCCGCAGTTCCGGGTATTCGATGTGCTCGTTACTCGACGTGCTCGGCCTGAGCGAAGCCCGCAATCTCTTCGTGTAAGAACACCGCGACAGCATCTTCGAACGACGGCTCCTGATTGCGTTCATGGACGAGACCGCCTTCGTAAAACAGCACCTCGAACTTTGTTTTGGTGAACGATCCTGCGCGAATGACCGTCGTGTTTCCGTTGCGGAGGTAGATGATGTATTCTTGCATCGTGACGCGTGGATGGTTGTGCAAAGAAGCACGTTCATGAACTCCAACTCAGCGGTCCGAGATGTGTGCCCGAAGCGGGTCATTCCTCACTCTGGGCGTTGTACTGTGCCAGGAGGTGTTCCGCCGCGCCGAACGAGCTCATCGTTCCGTTCATCACTTGCTCTTCCACCTCTGAAAGGGCCGCCTGCACAGCGTCATCGGTGAAGAAATCCTCCTTCAGGCGACGCTCGATGGTCTGGTGCATCCAGTAGCGAGCCTGGCGCTGGCGTTTTTGGGTGAAGTAGCCGGTGGACCTGGCGTGTTCGACGTACTCTTCAACGGCCGCCCACACCGCATCGATGCCGCGGCCCGTCTCGGCCGAGCAGGTGAGCACAGGCGGATTCCATCCCGATTCGGGTGGGGGGAAAAGATGCAACGCGTTCTCGTACTCGCGTTTGGCGGTTTCGGCGGCGGTCCGGTTGTCGCCGTCGGCCTTGTTGATCGCAATGGCGTCGGCCATCTCCACGATGCCGCGCTTGATGCCCTGCAACTCGTCGCCCGCGCCGGCCAACGCCAGAAGGAGGAAGAAGTCCACCATCGAATGCACGGTCGTCTCGGACTGCCCGACCCCGACGGTTTCGACCAGGACGGTATCGAATCCGGCTGCTTCAACGAGCAGAATCGTCTCTCGCGTTTTCTGGGCCACGCCGCCGAGGGATCCGCCGGTGGGCGACGGACGGATAAACACATTCTCGTGCGAGGCCAGCGCGCCCATGCGCGTCTTGTCGCCAAGAATGCTTCCTCTGGTTCGCTCGCTGCTGGGGTCGATGGCGAGAACGGCCAACCGATGGTCGGCATCGACCAGTCGTGCCCCGAGAGTCTCGATGAAAGTGCTCTTCCCGACGCCCGGTACGCCCGTCACGCCGATGCGCACCGAATCGCCGGTGTTGGCGAGGCAGCGGTTCAGGATCGTCCGGGCTTTGGCCTGATGCTCCGACCTGGTGCTCTCTACAAGCGTGATCGCCTGGCTCAACACGACCCGATTTCCCGCGCGGATGCCTTTGACGAAGGTTTCTACCGACCTCGAGGCGTTTCGAGGCGACTTCGAGTGTTGCTTGAGGTTTGGGTTTAGGGGGGACACCGAGCCGGGCGCTCGGGTCTCGGAGGCGCTTTGGTTGGGGCGGTCGGACTCAGGCGCAGAGGCCATGTACGATGGCTCGCGGTGGTTTGAGAGAACGGGACAGAGGCTTCGCCGGAAAGGCAGTCGCTGTTTGAAGTTACGCTGTAACCGGGGATCCCTCGGCATATTGGTCCATCAGCACTTCCAGGATGGTGGCCGCGGCGGTGGAGATGACCGTGCCGGGGCCGAACACGCCGGTCACGCCCTGGTCGTACAGGTACTCGTAGTCTTGATGCGGGATGACGCCGCCGCAAATCACGAGAATGTCGTCGCGGCCGTAGCGCTCCAGCTCATCCATCACTTCGGGCACGAGCGTCTTGTGGCCGCCTGCAAGACTCGATACGCCCAGGATGTGCACGTCGTTCTCGACGGCCTGTCGCGCGGCCTCCTGCGGCGTCTGGAAGAGCGGCCCGAGATCGACGTCGAAGCCCATGTCGGCGAACGACGTGGCGATGACTTTGGCCCCGCGGTCGTGACCGTCCTGGCCCATCTTGGCGATCAGAATGCGTGGTCGGCGCCCGGCGAGCTCGGCGAACTGGTCGGCCAGGTCGCGGGCGCGCCGGAAGTCCTCGTCCTCCTCGGCCTCCGACGCGTACACGCCCGAGATGGTCTGGGTCTGCGCCGTGTGCCGCCCAAACACGTCTTCCATCGCCGCGCTGATCTCTCCGAGCGTGGCTCGATGGCGCGCGGCCTCCACAGCGTGAGCCAGCAGATTGCCCTCGCCCGTCTCGGCACACTCGGTGATGGCGTTCAGGGCCCGGCGCACGGCGTCGTCGTCCCGCTCCTCCCGGATGCGTTCGAGGCGCCGCACCTGCTGGCGCCGCACGGCTTCGTTGTCGACCTCCAGCGTGTCGATCGGCTCCTCTTCGTCGAGGCGATACGTGTTGACGCCGAGAATCGTCTCTCTGCCCGTGTCAATCCGGGCCTGCTTCCGAGCGGCGGCCTCTTCAATTTTCAGCTTTGGAAGGCCCTTCTCGATGGCACGCGTCATCCCGCCTTCCTCCTCCACCTCCTGGATGAGATTCCAAGCGCGGCGGGCAAGCTTGGCGGTCAGGCGTTCCATGTAGTAGCTGCCCGCCCACGGGTCGATGGCGCGCGTAATGTCCGTCTCTTCCTGCAGGTACAGCTGCGTGTTGCGGGCGATGCGCGCCGCGAACTCACTGGGCAGGGCGATGGCCTCGTCCAGCGCGTTGGTGTGGAGCGACTGCGTATGGCCAAGCGCGGCGGCCAGGGCCTCAACCGTCGTGCGGATTACGTTGTTGAACGGGTCCTGCTCGGCCAGCGAGTAGCCGGACGTCTGGCAGTGGGTGCGGAGCGCCATCGACTTCGGGTTCTCCGGGTCGAACTGCTCGACGATTTTCGCCCACAGAAGCCGGCCGGCGCGCATCTTGGCGATCTCCATAAAGTGATTCATGCCGATGGCCCAGAAGAAGGAGACGCGCGGAGCGAACGCGTCGATGTCCAGTCCGGCGTCCATGCCGGTGCGGAGGTACTCCAGCCCATCGGCCAGCGTGTAGGCGAGCTCTAGGTCGGCGGGCGCCCCGGCCTCGTGCATGTGGTAGCCCGACACCGAGATGGCGTTGAACTTGGGCATGTGGCGCGAGCAGTAGGCGAAGATATCGCCCACAATGTCCATCGATGGCTGGGGCGGATAAATGTAGGTGTTCCGCACCATGAACTCCTTCAAGATGTCGTTCTGGATCGTCCCGGCCAGCTGCTCCGGAGAGACGCCCTGTTCCTCCGCCGCGACGATGTAAAACGCCATGACCGGAAGCACCGCGCCGTTCATCGTCATCGACACCGACATTTCGTCGAGCGGGATGCCGTCGAAGAGCACCTTCATGTCCTCGACGGTGTCGACGGCCACGCCGGCCTTGCCGACATCGCCGCGGACGCGCTCGTGATCGCTGTCGTACCCGCGGTGCGTCGCGAGGTCGAAGGCGACAGACAGCCCCTTCTGCCCGGACGCGAGGGCTTTCCGGTAAAACGCATTCGACTCTTCGGCCGTCGAGAAACCGGCGTACTGGCGGAGGGTCCACGGCCGGAAGTTATACATCGTCGAGTACGGGCCGCGCACGTAGGGGGGAATCCCGGCCGCGTAGTCGAGATGATCGACCCCAGCGAGGGCTTCCGCGTCGTAGATTGGGGGCACGTCGATGTGCTCGGGCGTGCGCCAGGTGCCATCGTCGGGCCGCCGGTCGCCGGCATCGCGAGAGGGAGCGTACTCGATGGAGGAAAAGTCGGGGCGCATCGTGGGAGGAGAACCTGTGAGCGAAGGATACGCGTGGAGAATGAAGGCGGAAGGGCAGGGGCCAGGCGGCCATGGCATCCGCAGGTCCGTCAGCGCAGATCGAGGCGGTCCTGGAAGTTGCGGAGGGTATCATGCAGTGCAGAGCCCATGTGGATGAAGCCGTCCGCCGGAACGTCGCCGTCCATGTGCTCCGGATTGCCGGCGACGACGAGCAGGGCGTCGGACCCCAAATGGTCGAGCGCGTCCTGCACCTGGGGGGCCAGTTCGGGATACTCGCGGTCGGAGCTGCACAGGACGGCAATGGCGGCTTCGTCTTCGGCCGCGGCTCGGGCGGCCTCGACCGGCGTGTCGAACCGCAGGTTTTCGCGAACGGCAAAGCCACCCACGCCAAAAAAGTTGCGGCTGAAGGTAGCGCGGGCACTGCGCATCGCAGGGGGCCCCATAGGAAGCAAGGTCACGACCGGGCGTTCGCTGTCGTCGTCCACGCTGCGCTCGGTCTGCAGGCGGAGCGCCTCGAAGGGCGCAGCAACGCGAAGAGAGGGCAGCGTCTCGAAATCCGGCGCACCGTTGCGGAGAGCATCCCAAACATCACCAAGTGTCGCGCCGTCGGCAAGCGCCGTGCGGACGGCGCCGATCGTAGGATCAGGCAGCTCGACGGAGCCGCTGTGTTCGAGCGCCGCGCCACTCGGAGCCGCGTCCACCTCCTCACGCTTGGTTTCTTCCGTGTCGGGGTAGTGATTGGTACCGACCAGCACGCGACGCCGGTTTTTGGTGCGCTGCATCCGCTCCTCGCGCACGTCGGCGATCGACGCCTGCACGCGTCCGTCCTGCAGCGCCTCCAGCAGGCCGCCCTCGGCTTCAAGTGCCTGAAATTGCTCCCACGCCTTCTCGGCCACCTGATCGGTGAGGGCCTCGATGTAGTAGGACCCTGCGGCGGGATCGGCCACCTGGTCGAGGTGAGCTTCTTCGTGTAGAATGAGCGACGTGTTGCGCGCGATCCGCTGGGAGAAGTCGCTCGGGGCACGGACGAGACGGTCGTAGGGCGCGACGCTGAGCACATCGCAGCCGCCGATGACCGCTGCCATGCCCGCAGTGGTCCCCCGCAGCATGTTTACGTGCGGGTCGTAGAGCGTCTGCGATCGCTGTGAGGGAGTCGACTGCACGAAGAGATCGGCGGGAGCCAGGTCCACGTCTTCGCCCGTCGCGTCGGAAAAAGGAGACACCACCTGGGGCACGAGCAGGCGCAGCGCGCGCAGCTTGGCGATCTCCAGGAAGTAGCTGGTGGAGACGGGCACGGCGAACTGAAGAGCCTCGGTCATGGCCTCTACCGAGACGTCGTGGTTCGTGCCTTGGGCAAGCCCCTCGCTGAGTGCGCCCAGGGTGTAGGCGAGCTCCTGCACAAGCGAGGCACCTGCGTTGTGGTACGGAGCGGCGCTCACGGTGAGGGTGCGCACCTGAGGCGTCTCGCGATGAGCGCGAACCAGATCCACAGCCAGCGCGAAGGCCGTCTCGGGGTCCGACAGGCGACCGGTGGCCAGCGTGGCGGCCGGGTCGTAGTGGACCGACCCTTGCAGATCGGCGTGAGCCACTTCCCGGCGCTGGGCCACTGTCCGCCACATGGCGTAAAGAGCGACGGCGGCAGGACCGCCGGTCCAATGCATCGGGGTGTCGGCCAGGGGGACGCGCTCCAGAAGCGTCGCGAGATCGTCGATGCGCTGAATCGGCACGCCGTGCAAGGTGCCGTCGTCGATCCGCACCCTCAAGCCCAGGTCGGTAGCGCCGCGGTCCAGAGCCGCGCGAGCCCGGTCAGCCGCGTCTGGGAGGCTCGGGGCCGCCACGTCCTGCCGGGTGCGCCACGCGTTGGCGGGCGTAGAGGTCGATGCGGCAAGGGGCGGGGTGTCGGCCTCCGGGTCGAAGTGCGAAAGGTCGGCGAGGTCCTCGGCCCGGTAGTAGGGCTGGACCGTCACGCCTTCGAGCGAGTCCCACACCAGAATCTTCTCGTAATCCTTCCCGCGGAGGTCCTCCCGAATTTTTGCCTCCCAGTCGTCCGTCGAGGTGGGAGGGAACGCATCGAACAGGGGATCGAGGGAGTCGAAGTCGCTCATGAGCGATGACGAGTGGGTTGAACGAACGAGAAGATTGGGGCTGGGAGGGAAGGAGAGCCCAGGACGATGCCGCGTCCACCAGAGCCCTCATCCGGGCGGGCCAAACAGCGACCGGTACCGCCGGATCAGGTCGTAGACAGCAATGCCGTACGCCACGCCCACGTTCATCGACTGCTTGGCGCCGTACTGCGGCAGCTCCAGCCCGAGGTCGGCGGCGCTGATGAGCGCGTCGTCGACGCCGTGAACTTCGTTGCCGACAATCATGCAGAGGGGAAAGGCGTCACCCGGTACATCAGCGGGGGCGGTCGAGGAGTCGGTGATTTCCAGCGCGCCAATGGTATAGCCCTCGGCCCGTAGCGAGCGCACAACAGGCAGCGGCGACTCGTGATGGCTCCACGACACAACGTCCTGCGCCCCCAATGCCGTCTTGTGGAGATCCTTGTGCTCAGGCGTGCCGGTATAGCCCGTCAGGTGCACATGCTCGATCCGCGCGGCGTCGGACGTCCGAAACATGGAGCCGACATTGTAGATCGACCGGACGTTATGAATCAGAACGCGAACCGGATGCTTCGGCAGGGCAGCGACGGTATCGGGATCGGGGCGTTCGATTTCACGCCACGCGAGCTTTCGCATGGAACTCCGAGCACAATGAGCAATTCGTGCGGACGGTCTTTCCTCACGGGCGGGTATCCGGACGCCGGCAAAATGGTCCGCAGCCCGAGCACCTCCGTCCGTCCCCTGAGCGTACCCTAGAGCATACAAGATCCTCCGACGCCATGAAAGAGCGATACTGCCGGAGAGCCCCCCGGGTTGCTGTGGGGGTGTGTCTGATACTTGTAGGTATTGCCATCGCCGGATGCCAAACACTTCGGGAGGTTGGCTCCCTTCGAAAGGTGGACTTTGCCATCGACCGAATCTCGAACCCGACCCTTGCGGGCGTCGATCTGCGCCAGGTGCGGTCCTACAGTGACTTGGGCTCGCGCGACATGCTGCGCCTGAGTTCCGCCATTGCCGACGGCACGCTGCCACTTGCATTCACCATTCATGTGCGCGCGGAAAACCCATCCGCAAACGACGTGGATGCGCGCCTCACCGAAATGGACTGGACGCTGATGCTGCAGGATCGGGAGACGATCAACGGCACGTTCGATCGGGAGACCGTGTTGCCGCCGGGCGAGCCCACCGACATCCCCATCGACCTTCGCTTAAACCTGGTCGAGTTTTTTGACAACAACCTGCGAGACATCGTAAACCTTGCGCTCTCGGTGCGTGGGGAGCAGGAGCCAACCAACGTGAAGCTTCAGGTACGCCCGACGGTTCAGACCTCGCTGGGACCGATGCGCTATCCGGGCACGATCACCGTCGTAGACCGAGACGTGGGGCAGCAGACCTCCGAATAGCGCCGTCTCGCCCGAACATCCCGACCTCATCCATAACTTGAAGTCCCCGCTGTATGATCGTCACCATCGACGGACCTGCCGGATCGGGCAAGAGCACCACCGCCCGCGCTGTGGCCGAGCGCCTCGGGTACCTCTACCTTGACACCGGGGCGATGTATCGCGCGGTGGCCTTGGCGTTTTTGCGTGCCGAGGCTGCCCCTACGGACGCGGCAGCCGCCACGGTGCTTCCGGAGATCCGCGTCGACGTGGGCTACGACGACGGCACGATGCACGTGTACCTCAACGGCGAAGACGTGTCACATCGCATCCGGACCACGGACGTGGGCGACATGGCAAGCCGGGTGAGTACGCTCCGCGCTGTCCGCGAGAAAATGGTTGACGAGCAGCGGCGCATCGGGCGTGAACATGACGCGCAGGAGGGAGGCGTGGTGCTCGATGGCCGGGACACCGGCACGGTCGTTTTTCCGGAGGCAGGCGTTAAAATCTACATGACGGCCGATTCCATGGAACGTGCCCGCCGACGCCGTAGTGAGTACGGTGATGATGTATCGATTGAAGAAGTTCATCAGGAGATCCAGGAGCGTGATCGCCTCGACCGGGAGCGCGACATTGCGCCGCTTCGTCAGGCCGACGATGCTACGGTCGTCGATACGACTTCCTGCACATTCGAAGACCAAGTCGATTTCGTTGTAGACTGCGTTAAACAACAAATGCCGAGGGGAACGTAGCGGCCCGTTCGCGATTAGACATGTTTCCGAATCGCGTGGGTCCCGATTGCATCGCAACGGCCTTTCGGCCGTCCGATCTGACCTGGTCCGATCCCACGCATCGACATTATTCACGCGTCCTCATCAGTGCGACCAGGGGCTGATGGGTACAAGCGCACGCAAACGTCGAGGGCCGTTGCACGATTTCGTGTGACCAACCTCATCAACCACCTATATGGCAGATACCCAAGAGAAAACAAGCACGGAAGAAGAGACAGAAGCGACGGCGGACTCACAAGAAGCCGCCAATGCTCCTTCTGAAGAAGACTCTGGCCCAGAGATGGTTCAGGGTCCGGGCTCGATGGAAGCACCCAAGGCGACCGAAGCCATCAAGGACGACACCGATGACTCCGGCACGTCGGCCAACGCCGCCAGCGAACCCGCCGCCAGCCAATCCACTACGGAGGAGACAGCCGCACCCGAACCGTCGGGGGAGGATTCTCCAGGAGGGGATGGTGCGGCGCCAGAGGAGGAGATGGTCGAAGAGCATCCGGAGTTCGTCAATCGCATTCTCGAGGAGGCCGTCGAAGCGGCGTCGAGAGACATTGAGATCCCGTCGGGCGATGATGTGGACGTCGACCTGACCGACATCAGCGAGCCTGCACCCACTGTATCTTCCGAAGAGCTCCAGCGCACCAAGGAGACGCAAGGCTTTACGGGCGAGACGTTCGGGCGCACCGTGAGCCTTGACGACCTGGAGGCTGAGGAACAGTCTCACCAGGAAGATCCGGTCTACACACAGTTCCGCCAGCTGATCGAGCAGACCTCGATCGATATTCGCGAGGAAGACATCGTGGAGGGGCGGGTCCTGCGGGTTGACGAGGACGATGTCGTTATCGACATCGGCTACAAGAGCGACGGCATCGTCTCGCGGGGCGAGTTCGGAGAGAGCATCCGTCCCGGCGACACCGTCGAAGTGTACCTCGACCGCAAGGAAGACCGAGACGGACAGCTCGTCCTCTCGAAGGAGAAGGCCGAGCAGGTGCGTCGCTGGCAGCGTGTGGAAGAGATCTACGAGAACGAGGAGGTCATCGAGGGTCGGATCGATCGCCGCATCAAGGGCGGCATGATCGTGGAGCTCTTCGATGGCATGGAAGCGTTCCTCCCGGGCTCGCAGGTCGATGCGCGACCGGTACGCGACTTCGACGCGTACATCGACAAGCGCATGGAGTTCAAGATCGTCAAGCTCAACCCGTCGAATGAGAACATCGTCATTTCGCACCGGGAGCTCATCGAAGAGGAGCTCGAGGAGCAGCGCCAGGAGATTCTGGAGCAACTCGAAGTGGGGCAGGTGCTTCAGGGCACCGTCAAGAACATCGTCGACTTCGGGGTCTTCATCGACCTCGGCGGCGTCGATGGTCTGCTTCACATCACCGATCTCTCGTGGGGGCGTGTCTCGCACCCGAGCGAGGTCGTGGATCTCGATCAGGAGCTGGAGGTTGTGGTTCTCGACTACGAGGAAGAGCGACAGCGCATTTCGCTGGGCCTCAAGCAGCTTCGGCCGCACCCGTGGGATGACATCGGCGAGCGGTATGACGAAGGCGATGTTGTCGAAGGCAAGGTGGTGTCGATCACCAATTACGGCGCCTTCGTCGAAATCGAGAAGGGAATTGAGGGCCTCGTCCACATCAGTGAAATGTCGTGGACGCGCCACATCAAGCACCCGAGCCAGATGGTATCCCTCGGGCAGCTCGTGGATGTCAAGATCCTCAACATTGACGAGGAGGAGAAGAAGATTTCTCTCGGCATGAAGCAGCTGGAGCCCGATCCCTGGGACGGCATCACGGACCGGTATCCGGCGGGCACTGTGCTCACCGGCACCGTTCGCAACATCACCAACTTCGGTGTCTTCGTCGAGATTGAGCCGGGCATCGACGGCCTCGTTCACATCTCGGATCTGTCGTGGACGAAGAAGGTGCGTCACCCGGGCGACATGGTTGACAAGGGACAGGACCTCGACGTCGTAATCCTCAACATCGACGAGGAGCGCAAGCGGATTTCGCTTGGTCACAAGCAGGTCAAGACGAACCCGTGGGATCAGTTCGCCGATGCGTACAGCGAAGGGTCTGACGTGAAGGGCGAAGTCGTTCGCGTCGAGGACAAGGGCCTCGTCGTGGAACTGCCACTCGGCGTTGAAGCCTTCGTGCCGGGCAGCGAGCTCAAGGACGGCCCGCGCAATTTCCAGAACCACTACCACGGTGGCGACGAGCTGGAGCTCCGCGTGATCCGCTTCGACAAAGGACGCAAGGACATCGTCCTGAGCGAAACGGCGAAGGATCGGCAGGAGGAAGCTCAGCAGCGCCGCGAAGAGAAACGTGAACAGCGCCGCGAGCAGCGCGAACGCAAGCAGGCCGTGCAGGATTACCAGAGCCGGCAGCCGTCGAGTGAAGCAGAAGAGGAGGAGGAAGACACCTCGGGCCCAACCACGCTGGGCGAGCTTTCGGGACTGGCCAACCTGCGTGCTGAAATGGAGCAGGCCGAGCGCCGCGAAGCCGAAGAGCGCCGTCGCCAGGCCGAGGAAGGAGCCAAGGCTGAGGAAGAGGAAGCTGAGACGACCTCCGACGACGAGCCGGCAGAAGGGGAAGCCGAGGGGGCCGATGAAGCGGAAGCCGACGATCAGCCGGCAGGCGAGGCAGACCCCGCAAAGGCCGAGGCCTCCGAGGCAGCGGACGGAGCGGAAGACGCTGAAGCAAACCCGGTTGATGCTGAAGCGGATACTGAGGTGGAT
>CAYFSC010000063.1:0-15819 GCA_964345695.1 uncultured Rhodothermales bacterium
GTGATGCGCAAGAGCAAGAGGGATCCGGACGGCGGTTTGCCCGTCGCGGCTAGTTGTTGCGCGAGCGCACAAGTTCGAAACAGGTCTTGGGCTGGGGATCGCCCTCGACGGTGTAGCTACGGAGCGACCCATCGTCGTCGGCAATGATCACGACCGCTTCGGCGTTCGGGTCGTAGGTCTGCATGCGCTCGTCCAGCCAGTCGTGCGGCAGGCCTTCGTCGGTCTGCCCGTTCAGCCAAGGTCCTTCGGCGGGAGAGTACAAAAGCTTGCGTGATCCGAAAGGATGAGCGACGGGCGCCTCAGCGGGATCGCCTTGGGCAACGACCACAGCGCCGATCCCGTACTTCTTGAACCCGAAGAACGAGGCCGCCGCCACGTCCATCCAGTGATCGACCAGAAAGTCGTGGTGGTCCGACTCTTTCCGATCACTCTCCGGAGCGTCCTTCGGAGCTTTGATGGTCACGAAGTGTCCGTTTTCGTCGACGAGGGACGTGCTTCGCATGTGCGTGAGCGGGTCAGCGTGTGGAAGTTGACGGGCATTGCCTTGTGTGCACGATCCATGCGGGAGCATGTTCGGGCGCCGGGCGTCACAGTGTCGAAAACAAAAGCGGCGGCGCCCGTTGTAGGCGCCGCCGCTCGGATCAGCGCAGCTGGGAAGAGATCGTGCCTGCGTTCCCCGGTTGTGAGGGCGATCGCTACACGGCCATGTTTTCGACGATGGCCTCGGCAAACTCACTGCAGGCGAGCAATTCGGCGTCGTCCATGTTGCGCTCGAAGTCGTAGGTCACGCGCTTCTGCGCGATGGTGGTTTCGAGCCCGTCTAGGATGAGGTCAGCGGCTTCATCCCACCCCATGTAGCGGAACATCATCTCGCCAGAGAGGATGAGCGAGCTCGGATTCACCTTGTCCTGACCCGCGTACTTCGGCGCGGTGCCGTGGGTGGCCTCGAAGATGGACCGCCCGGTGTTGTAGTTGATGTTTGCACCCGGCGCAATGCCGATGCCGCCGACCTGCGCTGCGAGGGCGTCGGAGACGTAGTCGCCGTTGAGGTTCATCGTGGCGATGACGCCGTATTCGTCAGGGCGCAGTAGAATCTGCTGGAGGAAGGCATCGGCGATGTAGTCCTTGACGGTGATCTCGCGTCCGTCGTCGAGCGTGATGACCTGCCAGGGCCCCTCGCCGAGCGTGTCCGCGCCGTACTCTTCCTTGGCGACCTCGTAGCCCCAGTCGCGGAAGGCGCCCTCCGTAAACTTCATGATGTTGCCCTTGTGCACGAGCGTGACGCTCTCGTAGCCGCGCTCAATGGCATACTCGATGGACGCGCGAACCAGCCGCTTCGTGCCCTCTTCGCTGATGGGCTTCACGCCGATGCCGCTCGTCTCCGGGAAGCGGATGTTGGTCGTGCCGAGCTCGTCTTGCAGAAACTCGATCAGCTTGTTCGCCTGCTCGGTGCCTGCGCGGTACTCGATGCCCGCATAAATGTCTTCCGAGTTCTCGCGGAAGATTGTCATGTCCACCTTTTCCGGTCCCTTCACGGGCGAGGGCACGCCGTCGAAGTACTGCACGGGACGCACGCAGGCGTACAGGTCGAGCTGCTGCCGAAGCGCGACATTGAGCGAGCGGATGCCTCCGCCGACGGGGGTCGTGAGCGGCCCCTTGATGGCGACGAGGTAATCGCGGATGGCCGTTAGCGTGTCGTCGGGGAGCCACTCGCCGTACTTCTCCTGCGACTTCCCGCCGGCAAAGACCTCAAACCAGACGATCTGCCGGTCCTCGCCGTAGGCGTGCTCCACGGCGCCGTCGAATACCGTTTTGGCTGCCGGCCAGACGTCCACGCCGATGCCATCGCCTTCGACAAAGGGAATGACAGGATGGTCGGGGACGTGCAAGCCGTCCTTGTCCTTGGTAATAGTTTCGCCCTCTACCGGCGGCGTAAGATGATCGTAGGTTGCGGCAACTTCCGTGGATGCACTCATAAAAGATGTCGTCAATCGGTGAACGAAGTTCAAAGCGGAGCGGGGCGCGCGACCCCGTCGAAGGCGGTGCTGTTTCCCGCCCGGTCATCACGCGATAGCATCACAACGTAGATCATTCTCGCGTCTTCCTCTGTTAGGAAACCGAAAAAAGTACCGGCTCAGCGATCGGTGGCGTAGGCTGGGGTCGCGAGTGTGTCGGCCGGAACGTCACGGCGGTGAGGCAGGCGCTTGGGCGGCGGGTAAGGAAGGATCGGAAGGATAGCGCCCTCCTGGATGCGGGTCTTCACGTCATTCCAGTATGCGGCCGTGAAGAGCTCGCCGTGCGCATCGACGAACGCCTCCATAAGCGCACCGCTGACGCCCATCGTTGCCCGAAACTCCTCGGGGAAGACGTCGTCGGGGCCGACGTAAAACCAGGCGTCGGCGCTCATCTCCTCTAGGTGGGTCCGGGGCTGCGGCTTGCGGCGGAAGGTGTAGTCCGTCACAAAGCCGAGTTCGTCGTAGTCGTAAAACACGACCCGTCCGTGACGAGTGACGCCGAAGTTTTTCAGCAGGAGATCGCCGGGAAAGATGTTGGTGCGGATGAGATCTTTGATGGCTGCGCCGTATTCGAGAAGGGCAGCGCGGGCGTCGGCCTCGTCCTGCGTGCGGACGAACAGATCGAGCGGCGTGACCCGGCGCTCCACGTAGCAGTGATCAATCACCACCCGCTGGTCGTCGAGGTGCACGGTCGAGCCCGCCACGTCGAGCAACGTATCCAGGAGGTCGTCAGAGAAGAGGCGACGGCTGAGGCGGAGGTGTTCAAACTCTTGCGCGTCGACGAGCCGCCCGGCACGGTCGTGCTGAAAGACCAGCCGATAGCGCTGCTTGACGTCCTGTCGCGTCGTCGTTTTGGGCGGATCGAACCGGTCCTTGATGATCTTGAACACCATGTCGTAGCTCGGCATCGTGAAGACGGTCATCACCATGCCGCGCTGCCCCGGCGCCTGCACAAAGCGGTCGGTCGTGGTCGAGAAGTGATGCAGCAGGTCGCGATACAGTTCGGTCTTGCCGTGCTTGTTGTATCCGATGGCAATGTACAGTTCGGCGACCCGCTTGCGCGGGAGGATCTGTTTGAGGAAGCGGACGAGCGCACTCGGGTGGCGCGTGTCGACGTGGAAGTAAGAGTGCGCGAAGCTGAACAGAATGCTGATGGCATCCTCGTCGAGCAAGACGGCATCCACGGCCATCCCGTCCGTGTGATTGTGCACGGCCACGGCCAGCGGAACCATGGCATCGCCCACGTGCAGGCAGCCGATGAGATATGCTCCGATGCCGCGGTAGAACACCGGACGCAGAACCTCGGCCCGGCGAATTGGGTCTGTATGTCCCTGCGTCTCCAAGGTGCGGCCGATGAACCGCGCCATGCGGCGGGCATCGGCGGCGGGCGCGCGGAACGGGCCGGACAGGGCGCAGGCGTCGAGCAGGTCGTGCGCGAAGGCTTCTGCAGAGGCGGGATGCTCCGTGACGTGCGTGACGGATGCCTCCGCCGCCGAGCCGTCCGAGTCGGTCGTGACGAACTCGATCCGGGGGTCGACGCCGACCGTGTTGAAGATGCGGCGGGTGATGGAGTTGAAGAACGTTTCGGCCAACTCTGCATCGGGGCGGTCGGCGATGCAGTTGGAGTAGGCGGTGCGGATCTGCCGCCAGAGGGCTTTGTCGTGCAGCCGGTCGCCGACGCGCCGGCGGATGCGCTGCTCGGTGCGGTCGATCACCTCGCGGTACACCATCAGCCGCTCGGTCGCGTCGGCGCGCATGCCGTGCCAGTCGCGGGTGGCGAAGCGCTCACGGGCCCGTCGCGTGATCACGTGGAAACGAGCTTGGTAGGCATCGAACGCGGTGCGAATCATCTGCGCGTACGTCTGCGCCGCGGGCGAAGCTTCCATGAGAGGCGGGGCGGAAGCAAAAAAGGAGAAACGGGTTACAACTGCCCGACGAGATCCCGCACCCGGAGTTCCCACACCTTCCAGGCCGCCTCGCGCACGATGCCGCGGCTCATCTTCGACTGTCCCTCGGTGCGCTCCGTGAAGATGACGGGCACCTCCTGAATGCGAAAGCCCGCGCGCCAGGTTCGGTAGTGCATCTCAACCTGGAAGGCGTAGCCGTTGGAGTTGACGCGGTCGAAGTCAATGCACTCCAGTACGCGGCGGTGAAAGCACTTGAACCCGGCCGTGACGTCGCGAATCGGCATGCGGGTGATGGCACGGGTGTAGACGCCTGCGCCGTACGACAGGACGAGCCGCATCAGCGGCCAGTTGATGACGCGCACGCCGTCCACGTAGCGAGAGCCAATTGTGAGGTCGGCCTCGCCCGCCTGCACCGGGGCGATCAGGCGGGGCAGGTCGCTCGGGTCGTGCGAGAGGTCGGCGTCCATCTCGCAGATGTACTGGAAGCCGCGCGCCAGAGCGTAACGAAAGCCGCGCAGATACGCCGTACCCAGGCCGAGCTTTCCGGCGCGTTCCAACAGGTCGACGCGACCCGGATGTTGGTCCATTGCCGTGCGCACGACGTCGGCCGTGGCGTCGGGCGAGTTGTCGTCCACCACAAGTACCGAGAGGGAGCCCGGCTGGGTCATTACCAGGTCGATGACCTGACCGATGTTCTCGGCCTCATTGTATGTGGGAATGATCACCAGGGCGCCGGCGGCTTCCGACGTCGGGGCAGAGGCGGCGGTGGATGCGGCGGGCGATTCGGGCAAAGCAGAAGCGAGGGAAAAGGCGCAGTACGACGCGAAGGGCCGCTCCGCCGAACGCCGTGCGGCGACCTCTTCCGCAGTTCGGGACGGACGGAGCATGCAATCGATCTGAAATCTACCAGCAGAATAGGGGAATGGCAATGGCCGAGGCCGGCGTCAGATTGACAGATCCTCCTTCGTTGCTTCGTTCTCCCCGTGAAACTGCGCGTATCGCATGAGATACAAAGGCTTGGATTTTGCTTTTTCGTAGCGAAGTGGCGATCCTCGGGTAGGCAACATCCGGCGCGCGGAGATCCCGCGGGCTCTTCTGGTATGGCGGTCGATGTCCACTATACCGATGTCCAGGACGGCAGCGGCCCTCCATACGGGACGACGTTCTCACCGTCCGCTCCTGCCGAGACACGCGGCATCCTTCCTTATCCGATTTGCTTATGGCTATGGCTGACGAATCCACGCCCGTATCGTCGCTCGATGAACTAATTGATCTGGGTACGGAGCACGACATTCTGGAGCGTCGCGGATCGTGGTACCGATACGAGGACGAACCCATCGCCCAGGGTCGTGAGGCGACCAAGGAGTGGCTGCAGCAGCACGAGCAGGCGCGCGAACAGATCCGACACGCGATTCACGAAAAACTTGGTATGGTCGAACACGACGAGGCAGACGTATCCACCAACGGAGAGAGCGACGCGGAATTGGCCCCGTCCAACGGCACGGCCTCCGGCGAAGAAGTGCCCTGGACCCAGCAGTCGATCGACATTCCGGACGGTCCGATCGAAGAGTCCTTTTCGTACGATACCTTTCCGGCTGACAGCCTCACGCATGAGGACGCCGGCTTTGCTGACGACGAGTTGATGGATGTCCTGCACAACATGTTGCTGCAACGCCGCTTCGAGGAGCGCTGCCGGCAGATGTACCAGCAGCAGAAGATTTCCGGCTTCCTGCACCTGTACATCGGCCAGGAGGCGGTGTCGACCGGATCGGTACACGCCATTCGGCTCGGCGAAGACGCGATCATTACCGCGTACCGCGATCACGGCATGGGCCTCGCCATGGGCATGGATCCGAACGTGTGCATGGCCGAGCTCTTCGGGAAAGAGGACGGCTGCTCGAAGGGGAAGGGCGGCTCGATGCACTTCTTTGATGCCGAGAAGAAAATGATGGGGGGGCACGCCATTGTAGGCGCGCACCTTCCGCTTGCCACGGGCATCGCCTTCGCCAACAAGTATCGCGGCGAAGACACGGTGTGCCTTTGCTTCTTCGGCGACGGGGCGATGGCGCAGGGCGCCTACCGCGAAGCCCTGAACCTGGCGGGCATCTACGACCTGCCGGTTGTGTTCATCTGCGAGAACAACCAATACGCCATGGGCACAGCGGTCGACCGCGTGCAGTCCAACCCGGACCTCTTCAAGCACGGCTCGACGTTCGGCTTCCCGTGCTCGCTGGCCAGCGGCATGGACGTGTTCAGCGTGCGCACAGCCGTTGAGAAGCACGTCGACCTGGCCCGTCAGAATCAGCCGTCGATGCTGGAGGTGCGTACCTACCGGTACCAGGGTCACTCCATCTCCGACCCCGCCGAGTACCGCCAGGAGGGCGAACTCGACGCCCGCCGGAGCGAAGACGCCATCGTTCGCCTCGAAACGTACATGACCGATCACGGCATCGCCACCGACGACGAGATTGAGGCCCTCGATGACCAGGTGAAGCAGGATGTGCTCGATGCCATCAGTTACGGCGACGACAGCGAATTCCCCGATGAGGAGGCGCTGTACGAGGACCTTTACGTTCAGGAGGACTATCCCTTCATCGCGTGATCAATAATCCATCGGGTGATGGCGAGGCGCCCGAAAGGCATCGACGCTGCGACCCCCGACGAGAACCCGTGGCAGGGCAGGGGCGCCGTGCAACATTCACCCAGTGACCACTGAAAACCGACATTGACACATGGCAGAGTTGCAGTTTCGTGAGGCGATCCGCGCGGCAATGACCGAGGAGATGGAGCGCGACGACAGCGTCTTCCTGATTGGCGAAGAGGTCGGTGCCTACAACGGGGCGTACAAGGTCAGCAAAGGGATGATGGACCAGTTTGGGGCCGATCGGGTCATCGACACGCCCATTAGCGAGCTTGGATTTGCTGGGCTCGGCATCGGGGCGGCCATGAACGGCCTGCGCCCGATCGTCGAGTTCATGACGTTCAACTTTTCGTTCGTCGCGTTCGACCAGGTCATCAACAACGCGCCCAACATGCGCTACATGTCGGGCGGCCAGTTCGAGGTTCCCGTCGTGTTTCGCGGGCCCAACGGGGCTGCCGGGCAGCTCGGCGCCACGCACTCCAACACGACCGAGGCGCTCTACTCCAACTTCCCGGGTCTGAAGGTCGTCGCTCCGTCGAACCCCGACGACGCGAAGGGTCTTCTGAAGAGCGCCATCCGGGACGACGATCCGGTGGTGTTTCTCGAAAGTGAGCTCATGTACGGATTGAAGTGGGAGGTCTCCGACGCGGACGACTACCTTCTGCCGATCGGCGCGGCGCGCATCGCTCGAGACGGCGACGACGTCACGATTGTAGCTCACAGCAAGAGCTTCCATGTGGCGATGGACGCCGCCGAGGAGCTGGAGAAGCAGGGCTACTCGGCCGAAGTCATCGATCCCCGCACGATCAAGCCGCTCGATATCGACACCATCATCGAGTCGGTGATGAAGACCAACCGGCTGGTCGTCATCGACGAAAGCAATCCGTTTGCCAGCGTGGCGTCTGAGGTCACGCACCAAGTGCAGGAGCACGCCTTCGATTATCTCGACGCGCCCGTGTTGCGCGTCACGGCGCCGGACACGCCCGCCCCCTACGCGCCCAACCTGATGGACGCGTACATGCCCAGCGTGGATGAGACGGTGACCGCCTGCCGCCGTGTTCTGTACGCCGACTGACCCGCTTCGCCTGCCGGATGCTGCTCATCGCCGTCTGGCCTTCCTGCTCCATTGAACCTCGAGATTCGACAACCGATACTGACTTATGGCCATTCCGATCGACATGCCGAAGTTGAGCGACACCATGGAGGAGGGCGTCCTCTCCGCCTGGCTGGTAGACGAGGGCGACGCGGTGTCGGCCGGAGACGTGCTCGCCCAGGTGGAAACCGACAAGGCGACCATGGATCTGGAGGCCTTCGACGACGGCGTGCTGCTGAAGCAGCTCATTGACGAAGGCGATGCTGTCCCGATCGGCGAGCTCATTGCGGTTGTCGGCGAGGAGGGCGAGGACATCTCCGACCTCCTCGCGGAGCATGGCGTGGGCGGGGGCAACGGCGCGGCGGCGGACACGCCAGAGCCGGACGCGCCGGACTCAGGCGCGACCGAGGACGCTGCAGCTCCTGCCGAGACGGCCGCCCCAGCGGAAGACCCCGCGCCCGACACCCCGAGCGAAACGCCGTCGGGCGATGGGCAACTGCGGGAGCGCGAGCCCGAACCGGTGCCGGCGGGCACCGACGCCGAGGGGCGGCGCATCAAGGCCTCGCCGCTGGCCCGGCGCATGGCCGAAGATCACGGCATCGAACTCTCGAGCCTCGAGGGATCGGGGCCCGAGGGCCGGATCGTCCGCCGGGACGTCGAGGCCCGCATCGAAGAGCGCGAGGCCGAAGAGGTGGAGGAAAAGGCCGCGCCCGAGCCCGCCGTGGCCGACGAGGAGGCGTACGCCATGCCGAGTGCAGTGAGCGAAGGCGAAGAAGCGGCCTTCGAGCGGGAGGACATCTCGCAGATGCGCAAGACCATTGCGCGTCGCCTGGCCCAGAGCAAGTACACGGCCCCGCATTTCTACCTGACGGTCGACATCGATGCAGCCCGGCTGATGGAGGTGCGCGCGGAGCTCAACGCGCTCGCCGAGGCGCAGGAGCGAGCCAAGATTTCCCCGAACGATATGATCACCAAGGCTTGCGCGCTGGCGCTCCAAGAGCATCCGTACGTAAATGCATCGTATCTGGCTGAGGACGGGGAGATTCGGAAGCACAACCAGATCCACGTGGGCGTGGCCGTGGCTATCGACGAGGGCCTTATCACACCCGTGGTTCGCAACGCCGACCAGAAGGGCCTGACCCAGATCGCCAAGGAAACACGCGACCTTGCCGAGCGGGCTCGAAGTCGCGATCTGCAGCCTGAGGAGTTTGAGGGAGCCACCTTCACTACCAGCAACCTTGGCATGTTCGGCATCGACGAGTTCACGGCCATTATCAACCCGCCGAACAGCGCGATCCTTGCCATCGGCGAAATCCGCGAGACGCCGGTGGTGGAGGACGGCGAGGTCATACCCGGAAAGCGCATGAAGGTCACCCTCTCGTGCGACCACCGCGTCGTCGATGGTGCCGTGGGCGCTCGGTTCCTCGAAACCGTTCGCGCCTACCTCGAAGAGCCGATGACGCTGATGCTGTAAGCCGTGGAACGTTCGAACGTTGTGCGTTCCCGCGCTTCAACGCCGACCCCATGACCATCGCCCACATTTCGGATCCGCATTTTGGGCAGATCGCCCACGACGGCATTGTCGACGCGCTTGTCCGCGAGGTAAACGCAATGGCGCCGGATCTGGTGGCCGTCAGTGGCGACCTCACACAGCGCGCTCGGGAGGAAGAGTTTGAGTCGGCTCGGGCGATGCTCGATGCGATCGCGCCGCCGACCATTGTCGTGCCGGGCAACCACGACGTGTATCCCTGGTGGAACCCCGTGCAGCGGCTGCTGCAGCCGCTTCGCCGCTATCGCCACTACGTCACCGACGACCTGACACCGACCTTTGAGGCCAACGGCGTGGCCGTCCTCGGCATCAATTCGGCGTACGGGCGCACGATCAAGGAGGGCCGCATCTCGGTGGGCGAGCGGCAGACGATCGCGGACTACTTTGGCAGCCGCTCCAACGGCACGTTTAAGGTGCTGGTCTTGCATCATCACCTGACGAAGATCAATGTCGGATACCACGGCGTCGCCAACCAGGCTGACAAAGCCCTTGCCGCCGCGGTCGATGCACAGGTGGATCTCATTCTGTGCGGCCACCTCCACATTTCGCACATCGAGCCTGTAGAGATCGTCCCGGGCAAGCATCGCCTCGTGGTGGCGAGCGCCGGCACGGCTACGAGCACGCGCGGGCGCCGATGGCACCGCAGGACCAACTTCTTCAACCGCATTGCTGTCGGCGAAACCCAGTTCTCCATCGAAGAGCGGCGGTACGTTCCGGAAGACCGGTCGTTTGTACGTGACAGCCTCGTCCGCTTCGATCGGTAGGAGGGGGGACGCTCGGCGTGTCCTTTGGCTCCTGGCGGAGGGAAGCTGCACTGCTCGTTCACCATTTCGACGCTCCAGGTCCATGCTCGATCTGTCCCGGCTGAGAGACCAGCTCGACGATTTCCAAAACTACCAGGCCGAGACGCTCGAGCGGCGCGCGCGCCAGCGAGAGCGTGCCATGGACCTGCTGCAGGAGATGGACCGGCGGTGGACGGACGTGCGCGACGCCGTAGAGGCTGCACAGCCCGAGCAACTCGTGGCCCGCATGCTTGAGGTGCCGACGACGACTGGCCCCCCGCCCGAACGTCCCGAAACGGTGACCGTCGTGGCCACCGATGGGTCGCAGATCTATCCCGATCGACACGTCGAGCCGACTTACTTCTTGCTGAACGTCAGCCGCATTGCGCTGCAGTACGGGACAACCGAGGCTCCGACGCTCGACACAGAACCCGACCTCCGCTTCCGCGACGACCTCGACGTCCACTTCGACGACGCGCTGGCCGCGATGACGACCGAGGTGGTGTCGGCCCTGCGGGACGAGATGGAGCTCCGCGAATTGCTGCACGGTGCCCGCGACGCCTCCGTGGACGGCCGTCCGCTGGTCGCCCTGGCCGATGGCACGCTGATCCGCTGGATGATCCGTGGGATGCACAACCGCGTCGTCGAAGAGCGGCTCATCTCCACGTACACCGACCTCCTTCAAGGCTTTTCGGCCGACCGGCTGCCACTGTGCTCGTACATCAGCATGCCCGGCAACACCGAGGTCGTCAACCTCCTCCGGTTCGACGCCGACGAACTGGCGATCGAGGACGAGGTCCTGCCGAGCGGCGAACCGACGCTGTCGGGCCTGCTCGACCGAACCGTATTCGGTGCGCTCCTCGACGAGGGCGAGCGGTCGGCCCTGTTTCGCTCTCCCTCTCGCATCCAGCGCGAGTACGCCACCGGCATCCAGATTTGCTACTTCTACCTGAAGGTGCCCGCGCCTCCGGGCGACGGAGAGATCGCCCGGGTCGAACTCCCGGCCTGGCTGGCCGACGCACCCGCACAGGTCGACCTCGTGCACAGTGTGGTGCTCGACGAATGTCGCAAGGGCGACGGCTACCCGGTGGCGCTTGCCGAGGCGCACGAGCACGCCGTCATTCGCGCCCCGGAACGCGAGGCGTTTCTGCAGCTCATGGATCGGCGCCTGCGCCGCGCGGGCCTGCCCCCCACCGGCTCGCAGAAGCGACGGTCGAAGCGCACCGCTCGCGTGTGAGGTCGGCGGTGCGACGCGCGAACACCCAATCGAAAAAAGACGCCCGGCAACCATGTCCGACGCACTAGGAGAAGTGGTCGAGTCCAGTACCCGGCAGTTTGTGGCCGAGGTCTACGATGAGGCAGAGCCCCCGTCCTTCGGCACGTGGGTGCGAGTGGAGCACGACCGCGGCACCGATCTCTTCGGGCTGGTGAGTCACGTCGAGATGTCCAGCTACGACCAGAATCGGCAGGCCGTCGCGCTCGGCATGGACGCCGAGGAGCGCGCCCGCGAGATGCCGATGGTGCAGGAATTGCTCCGAACCACCGTGCGCGCCCAGTTGCTGGCGGTCCGTCCCGAGGGCGGATCGGTGCGGCAAACCCTTCCCCCGCATCCGCCCGGCATCCACGACTTTGTCCACGCCTGTGCCGACGAGCACGTCCGCAGCATCGGGCCGCCCTACGACTTTCTGCGGACCCTCGTCGAGAACCCTGCCCCCGACGTGCCGGTTGACGATCTGCTCGTCGCCGTACTGGACCAGATCCAGGCGGCCCATGCCGACGGGGCCGGTCAGGGGCGCGACGCCCTCATCCGTGCGGGGCGGGCCCTCAGCCGGCTCCTCGACGACGACCACGAACGCCTGCAATCCATCCTCCGCCGCGTCTCAGCCTGATGCTCGGCGCCGCCGGGGCGCAACGCGGTGTTGGGTCCACGATCTCCGTGATGCCATGACCACCGATCCCCCGTCCGATTCTCCCGCGTCGTCGCCCGGAGTCCAACCCAACGGGAACCCGCGGTCCCGGAGCGCCATGGTACGCGACGCCGTCGTGTTTCAGATCAAGCTCAGCCTTGATGGGCTCAAAGACGTGGTTCTGGCGCCGCTGTCTATCGCCGCAGCCGTGCTCGATCTAATTCAGAATAAGGAGAAGGGCGGGCACTTCGATCGGGTGCTGGACCTGGGGCATCGGTTCGATCACTGGCTCGATCTGTACGGCCGAGCGACCGACGACGGGCGTCCGCCGCAGGACGAAGGCGCGCCGTAGGATCCGGTCCTTCCCGATGGCATTCCCGGTACCTATGACAGATACGTCGGGGATGCTCAGTGCACTGATGCTCAGCGCACCGAGGGGTTGCGGGAGCGCTCCGGTGGCGTTGGACCGGTCGGGGAACCGTTGTCTGCAGCGCCATCGCCTACCGTTTCGCCGCGGGCGGACGTGTCGGCGCCGGGCGCAGGCCTGCCGTCGTCCGACGGCTCCTCGGCGGCCGGGCCCTCGCCGGGAAGTCGCCCCTGGGCCACGTAGCGATGCTCGCGGAGCGAAGCGATGACGGCGCCGACCATGAGTACAATCCCCGAGAAGTACACCCAGAACACGAGGGCAATGATCAGCCCGAAGGTGTTGCCGAGCAGGTCGCCGAAGCGGTCGAATTGGCCGACGTAGGTCGCGTAGTACGTGAAGGCCTGTTTCATGGCCTCCCAGAGCACACCGGCGATCACCGCGCCGATGAGGGCACTCTGTTTCCGTGGGTGCGGCTTCGGTACGAAGTAGTACATTTGGAAGAACATTGCCGTTGTCAACAGAAACGGCACCGAGAGGCTGAGCAAACGGATTGTGCGCCGCCAGCCCTCTCGAATCCAATCCGCGTTCGCCCCGAGCGACTCCAAGAGGGGCGGCGAGAGCAGCGACTGCGAGGCAACGGAAATGCCGATCGTCAGAATGAAAAACAGGCCGACCTGGATCACCATCCGAACGTCAAACAGGTAGCCGCCCACGATGGAGCGTCCTTCGTGCCAGTCCTGCTCGAAGGCGTTGCTGACCGCGATGCGCAGCGTGATGAAGAGGGAAACGGCCGATAGGAAGAGACCCACGCCTCCGACACCGACGATGGCCGTGCTGGCCTGCTGAAGCTGTTCGAGGAAAGAGACGAGCTGGTCGGCGTGGCGGGGCGGTAGAAAGTCGTGGATGAAGCGGACTACAGCGGCGAACGCATCGTTGCCCCGCAACAAGCGGCCCGCGATACCCGTCGCCAGAAGGACAATAGGGACGATGGTGACCAGCACCTTGAACGCGATGGCCTGCGCCCAGAGGAAAAGGTTTTTTCCGGCAATCTCGCGGTAGAGGCCGTGAAGGTAGTAGCGCGACGCTTGGTGCGCCCGGGCCTTCCACACCTCTACGTCGATCCTTTCAAGCATGGCGCAGGCGCTGTCCCAGACAGCATTTGTGGGAGCCGCAACTCGCTATGATACCCGAAGATGAGGGTGGATGGTTCATGATAGCGAGCATTCCGCGGGGATCGACCGGGGCGCGAACGGCCGAGTCGTTCGTTTCAGGCGCTTGCCTTCCGTTCCTGATACAGCGGAGGGGCCTCCGAACGAACGGTCGACTCGGTGACGTGGCACGTGCTGATGTTGGCGTGGCTGTGCGCGTCGAACATGATGTCCAGCATCACATTTTCCATGACCGATCGCAGGCCTCGGGCCCCCGTCCCCAAAGTGCGGGCCTGTTCTACGACCGCGTCAAGCGCAGCGTCCTCGAAGGTCAGGTCGATGCCATCCATCGCCATGAGCTTCTGATACTGTTTGACGAGCGCATTCCTTGGCTCCGTAAGAATGCGTTTCATCTCCTTATCGCTCAAGGCATTGAGCGCCGTGATGACCGGCAACCGGCCCACCAGTTCCGGAATGAGGCCGTAGGCTAGCAGGTCGTCGGGCTCCACCTGCTGCAGAATGCGCGGGTCGCCGGGATCGACGCGGCAGCGCGCTTCATCGTCCGAGAAGAAACCAAGGCTGGACGACGAAACCCGCCGGGCCACGATCTCGCCGAGCCCCCCGAACGCCCCGCCGCAGATAAACAGAATGTTGCTGGTGTCGACGGTAACGAGGTTCTGCTCGGGATGCTTGCGCCCGCCCTTGGGCGGCACCCCGGCCTCGGTTCCCTCCAGGAGCTTGAGAAGGGCCTGTTGGACGCCCTCCCCCGAGACGTCGCGGGTGATGGAGGCGTTCTGGGCCTTACGGGCGACCTTGTCGACCTCATCGATGTAGATGATGGCCTGCTCGGCCTCGCGGACATCGAAGTCGCACGTGCGGAGAAGATTGGACAGAATGCTCTCAACGTCTTCCCCCACGTAACCGGCCTCCGTGAGAGCAGTGGCGTCCGAAATCGAGAACGGAACGTCGAGGATGTCCGCAAGCGTTCGGGCCAGCAGCGTTTTGCCCGTCCCCGTTGGACCGATCAGCAGAATGTTCGACTTCTCAAGTTCGACATCGTCGTACTCGTGCACATACGGTTCGCCCTCGATGCGCTTGTAGTGGTTGTACACGGCCACCGACAGGGCGCGCTTGGCGCTGTGCTGACCGATGACATACTCATCGAGGGCCGCCTTGATCTCCTGCGGAACCACCGGCGAGGTGACGCCCACCGAGCGGGGGCGCTCTTCAGGGCCGGACCGATCGCCCTCCACAATCTGGGCCGCTTCGCGGATGCAGCGGTCGCAAATAAACACATCCGGACCGGCCACCATCGAGGCGGACTCTTGTGCCGAAGAGCCACAAAACGAGCAGCGAATGGGAGCGTCGCTGTGACGAGAACTCATGAGGAGGCAGGATCAGCCGTGCGCAAGAAGGAGAGGCACCAAATCCGAACGAAGGGTGGAGGCAAGGTCGTCCGTAGATCGCTTACCATGTTACAGCGCGAGGCAAGAATGTGCAACCATGTCGTGCAGTCTCGGGCTTTCGGCCCGGCCGCCGTCGCGCCGCGGGGCGGAGGACCTGGCGTGCTTCTGCACGGTGCCTCCCCACTGATTTCACCCGGACCGCACAGCTACATCTTGACGACCATTGCTGTGTTACATAGCCTCCCCAAAGGACACAACAGAAGACCAGTGTCTAGGAGCGTGAACCCCACGAGGAGGGAATCGGCTTCATTTGAAATTCGACCCCCGTGTGGGCAACCTTTCCTGTCTCTCGTTCTATAATGCCAATCGAAAACAAAGGCACATGCCTGTTTTCGGGATACGGTATTTCAGGCGGGTCGGTAGCGAAGTGGCCAAACGCAGCAGACTGTAAATCTGCCGGTTTTTACCTTCGGAGGTTCGAATCCTCCCCGGCCCACAGCCGCAGTGTTGCGTCGGGCCTTCGAGTGTCGCGTGGTGAACCATTGCCTCTCGCGGCGTTCATCATTCAGACGCGCCATTGCTTCTGCGGGAGTAGCTCAGTTGGCAGAGCATCACCCTTCCAAGGTGAACGTCGCGGGTTCGAATCCCGTCTCCCGCTCAGCACAGGCACATGCAGGGAATACCCGTCTTCGGATTGGAAGGAGGACGCCGCCATTCGAGGAACGAGATTCTGGACATCCGCCGCCTTAGCTCAGCGGTAGAGCACTTCCATGGTAAGGAAGGGGTCCCCGGTTCAAATCCGGGAGGCGGCTCATGACTCGTGTCGGCGGACTCTGTTTTCGCTACCGACACATCAGCGCCCCGCTCGACGGGGTGCCTTCACGCATCCGGAGACAGGATGCTTCGGACTTAACCATTGACATTATTTCGCGCACCACCGGTACAAAGAACCATGGCGAAAGAGACGTTTGAGCGGAAGAAGCCGCACATCAACATCGGGACGA
>CAYFSC010000064.1:0-6486 GCA_964345695.1 uncultured Rhodothermales bacterium
ACACGGATCGGCGGGGCTCTCCGGCCTACTCGTAGGAATAAAACCCCTGTCCGGATTTGCGTCCGAGGTGGCCGGCGGTGACTTTTTTGCGGAGCAGCGGGCACGGCCGATACTTGTCGTCGCCGAGCTGGGTGTGCAAGACCTCCATAATGTTGAGGCACACGTCCAGCCCGATGAAGTCCGCGAGCGTGAGCGGCCCCATCGGGTGGTTCATGCCGAGTTTCATCACGGTGTCGATGTCCTCAACCGAAGCGACGCCTTCCATCACACAGAAGATCGCTTCGTTGATCATCGGCATGAGGATGCGGTTCGAGACGAACCCCGGGTAATCCTCCACCTCCACCGGCTCCTTGTCGAGGGCCTCCGCGAGTCCAGCCACGGTGTTGTAGGTGGCGTCGCTCGTCTCCAGCCCCCGCACGATCTCGACGAGCCTCATCACCGGCACCGGATTGAAGAAGTGCATCCCGATGACCTGCTCGGGCCGGTCGGTCTGCGCCGCAAGGCTCGTGATGGAGATCGACGACGTGTTCGAGGCGAGAATGGCATGCCCGGGCGTCTGCGCGTCGAGGCTCCGGAAGATTTGCGCCTTCACGTCCTCTTTTTCGGTGACGGCCTCCACAACGAGATCGGCGTCCGAAACCCCCTGCGCCTGGTCGGTCGTCGTCACAATGCGCTCCAGGGCCGTATCGCGTTCGGACTCGGTGAGGCGCTCTTTCTTGACTTGGCGGTTCAGGTTCGCCTCGATGGTCGACGTGGCCTCCGTCAACGCAGATGCGTCGACGTCAATCAGCGTCACCGGGTGGCCGTGCTGCGCCAGCACGTGCGCGATGCCGTTGCCCATGGTGCCGGCCCCCACGACGGCGGTCGTTTCGATCGACATATGCTGTGGAGAGGATCCGTGGAAAGAAAAACATGCGAGAGGCACTCAATCTATTCGAAACCGCTTCCGGCGTCCACGGTCGACGGGCGAATTTCGAATGACGAATGCTCTCTCCGCACCGCTTCTCTTCTGCACACATTCTCTTCCATGCCAACATGCAAAAAGGCCCCGCCTCACGGCAGAGCCTCAATTGTCACCATCGAAAGGGTGGAACGCGGGGCGCCGACAGCGTCTCTCCTTTCGTTCCTCCAGGGTCGGCATCCCCGTCAAGCGATGAGCACGTCTTCCGGCACATCATCGGGAAGCTCGGGCGCATTCTTTCTCGTCTCCAGCGTCATCGACTCCTTGACGTCGTTGTTGTCGTCGACGAGCACCACGCGCGGTTCGTGGGTCTGGGCCTCCTCCGGGGTCATCTCCGCGTAGGAAATGACGATGACCTGATCGCCCCGCGCCGCCAGCCGGGCCGCCGGGCCGTTCAGGCAGACGGTGCGCTCCCCACGTTCGCCCGGAATGGTGTACGTTTCGAGCCGCGACCCGTTGTTCACGTTTACGACCTGCACCTTTTCGTACGGCAGGATGCCCGCTTCGTCCAGCAGCTCTTCATCGATGGTGATGGAGCCCTCGTAGTACAGATCGGCCTCCGTCACCCGAAGCCGGTGCAGCTTCGCCTTGAACATCGTGATCGTCATCGATCGGTCGACGTAAGTCTCGTTTGACGGGAGTGACGAGGAGCGCGGGGGGATCGGCCTGCCGATGCAGCCTACGGGTCGGCCCCAACAGCCGATCGTTACACGCTACGACCCCGGCACTTCGACGAACGTGTTGTCGATGAGGCGCGTGTCGCCGAAGTACACGGCCACGGCAGCCAGCACCTCCTGCCCGGGCGTCAGCGAGTCGATCGGCTGTAAGGTGTGGGCATCGACGATCTCGGCGTACTCCACCTCGCCGTCCGGCGCCTGAGCGAGCGCATCGCGCATCGCGTCAACAATGGCTTGTGCCTCCTGTTCCCCATCCCGAACAAGCGCTTCCGCCGCCGTCACAGCCTCATGGAGAACGGTCGCCTGCGCCCGTTCCCGGTCGCGCAGGTACTGGTTGCGGGACGACGCGGCAAGGCCATCGTCGTCGCGAACGGTGGGAACGCCCACAATGTCGATGTCAAACAGCAGGTCGTCCACCATGCGGCGCAGCACGACGAGCTGCTGGGCGTCTTTGGTGCCGAACACGGCCACGTCCGGCTTGCACGCGTGGAAGAGCTTGGTGACGACCGTGGTGACGCCGCGGAAGTGCCCCTCCCGGTAGGCCCCGCACAGATGATCGGTGAGGCGCTCCACCTTCACCCACGTGACGGGCTCTCCGAAGGCATCGTCGCCGGCGTGCGGGTACATCTCGTCCGTCGTCGGTGCGAACACCGCATCGACGCCGAGCGCATTCAACGTTTCGCGGTCGGCATCCAACTCGCGCGGATACGCGTCGTAATCCTCGTCCGGACCGAACTGCGTGGGATTTACGAAGATGGACACCGTGACGTGATCGGCTCGGTCCAACGCTTCATGGACGAGAGCGAGATGGCCGTCGTGCAGCGCGCCCATGGTAGGCACGAGGGCGTGCGTCTGCTGATTGCGCCGCACGGCATCGGCGTGCGACTGCATGGCGGCCACGGTGCGGAAGGTCTGCATTCGTGTGTACGAGCCGTTGGGCGGGTTCTCTCTCACGATGATGCTTTTCCGCGTACTCGGAGCGGGGCGTTGGGTTCAGCCGGACGGGCGCGGCAGCGTGCTGCACGAGCCTTCTCGGGAGGGCGTGCGTAGCGATGTAAGGCATGCGTGCGATGTGGTGGGGACACATCGTTCGGAAGCAGGCCGAAGAGCGGTAGGCCGTCGCCGAGAAGCGCGGAGACGAGGGTGAGAGGGGTCGCGCCGACCGGGCCGTCCACCAGAGACCTCCAGAGGGTACGCCCGTCGTCGACCGATGAGCGCGCCACAGCCCAAGAGAACGTGTCCGCTACAGTTTCGAGCGGGTGTGCTGGGCCGTCTCGGCGTCGAGGATGGCGCGGAGCCGCTCGATTAGCGGGTCGCCCGACGTGTAGTCCGTGCCGTAATCCAGGTTGAAGGCATAATCGAAATCGCCGGGTTGCTGGCCCTGGTTGTGCTGGAGGATCGTTTCCAGCTTGTCCAGCGCCTTCGCCAGCTTGGCTTCCGGCGTCGTCGCCGCCTCGTATTCGTCCCACAGCGCCGCGATGTCGTCCCGATGGGCGGCGGGCAGGTCGTCAAGCAGCGTCATCAGATCCGCCCGCTCCTGTGCGGCCTTGTCGGGGGCGCCGGCCTGCTCGGGCGCGGGGATGTCGCCCTGGAGCGCCTCGCCGAGGTCGTGGACGAGGCACATCTTCAGCAGCCGCTCCGTGTCGATGTCCGGATAGTGTGGAGCCACAACGAGCGCCATCAGCGCGAGGCGCCACGTATGTTCGCCCACGCTCTCGCGCCGTCCGGTCGAGAGGTGCGCCGAGCGGAGCGTGTGCTTGAGCCGCTCCGCGCGGCGGAGGAACGTGAGAATACCGGCGAGGTCACTTGCGGGCGGCATACGTCCGGGGTGAAATGAGCAGGAGCAAACGACGTGCGCGTACTCGGGACCCGCCTCCGGGTTCAGCCGGCCGAAGGCGCCGTGCTGACGCCCGAACAAGCCGCCATGCTCGTGCTGCAATGGCTTCCGGCTACGACGGAAGCGCGTACCACACCACTGCAAGGTAGTGCAGCACGCTGCCCATGAGGACAAAGATGTGCCACACCGCGTGGCTGTACGGGAGCGAGTGCCAGCCGTAAAAGATGACGCCCGCGGTGTACGCGATTCCACCGGCGGCCAGCAGACCGAGCGCACCGGCCGGAAGCGCCGCCCACACCGGATCGATGAACAGCACGCTGATCCATCCCATCAGCAGGTAGATCGTCGTGGCGGCCCAGTGAAAGCGGTGGCGCGAGAAGAGCTTAAAGAGGAGCCCGGCGACGGCGAGCCCCCACACCAGCGTGAGGATCGTCCATCCCCACCCGTCGCGCATCACGCCCATCGCAAACGGCGTGTACGTCCCGGCAATGAGCAGGAAGATGGCGATGTGGTCCACAATGCGGAGCGTCCGCTTCAGTCGGGGCGACCGCGCGCTGTGGTACAGCGTAGACGTGCCGTAGAGAAAGACGAGCGTCCCTCCGTAGATGCCGCAGCTGACGATGTGCCACACGTCACCGAAGAGCGTGGCCAGCACCAGGAGCGCTCCCCAGCCGGCTGCACTAAGCACCAGCCCCACGCCGTGAGTGAGGCTGTTCACCACCTCCTCCATGTAGGTTTGTCGCGCCGCCGGATCTGCGGCATCGGGCTCCGCGTCGTGCATCGGTGTTTTCGCCTGTTGATGGATCCACCTTTATTTGTGGGCACCGTACGCACGTGCGAGCCCAAACGGTCCGACGTGTTACAAGACCATCGCGTCCGGACGCCGCCCAGCCCCCGTAGGCGGCCGCTGAGCGGCGGGTCGCCATCGGCCCATCGGGATCAACCGCGAGGAGGGACAATAGGATGCATGTTACACCTCCGAACCCCCGAGCCCCTGCCCCGCCGTACCGCATCTTCTCTGCTGATTATGCCCGACGTCCAAGAACAGACCAGCGTCTCCGCCATTTCCGACCGTCTTGACCGCGTTCGCGAGCGCGTCGCGCAGGCCTGCGAGCGCAGCGGACGCGACACTGACGCCGTTACTGTCGTTGCCGTGTCGAAGACGTTTCCGATGTCGGCCATCGAAGCTGCCATGCAGTGCGGGCTGGAGCAGTTTGGCGAGAACCGGGCGCGGCAACTGCGCGACAAGGCCGAGCAGCGCCCCGGTCGCGTGAACGGCGGCGATCGCATCTGGCGCATGATGGGCCACCTGCAGACGAATAAGGCCAAGTTCGTCGCCCGCCACGCCGACTGGTTCGATGCGCTCGACAGCCCGCGCCTTGCCGAGGAGCTCAACAAGCGCGCCGGCTACAACGACCGCACGATCCCGTGCCTCGTGCAGGTGAACATCACCGAGCAGGACCGCAAGTACGGCGTCCTGCCGGACGAGACGCACGATCTCCTCGACCGGTGTGCCGAGTACGAGCGCCTCGACATCCGCGGGCTCATGGCGATGGCGACGTACATCGAGGAGCCATCTGACCGCAAGGCCGTGCGCAAAGAGTTCCGCACCATGCGCGAGCTCTTCGACACGTACGACGCGTCCGGCAACCCGCAGGTCGGAATGGACACGCTGTCGCTCGGCATGACGAACGACTTCGAGATTGCCATCGAGGAGGGAAGCACTATGGTGCGCCTCGGGAGCGCCATCTTTGGCCCGCGAGACTACGACTGACGCGAGCGGCCTCGGATCGGATCGTGGACCGTGACGATGGAGCCCCGCCGGTCGGCGACCGTGTCGCGTCCTCCGGCCGATCTGCCCCACCGTTGTTTGCAGCAATCGCACGAAGGACGCCAAGGCGCAAACGCTCATTCTTCGTGGCTTCCGAGAACGATGCAACGCGTCCCCGGCGTCCGTGCCTCCGTCCTCCCGGGCGAAGCGCAGCGGGAGTCCGGGGCTTGGAGGGCAGCGAGAGCGATTCGAGGCAGAGGGCCGGACGCGACTGAACATTCGAATCGATTGGAAAGCTTGATGCGATTGCCCTGGTGGCGGATTGGCTGTTTGCGCGCGGGTGGAACGTTCGTTACCCTTTCCTGGGTAGTACCCTCATTGCCGTAGTGTTCTCGACGTCTCGACTCTGTCGTACGGATTGCCTGGTGCCATGAAACTCTCCCCGCTCGAGATCCGCAAGCAGGACTTTGATCGCAGCCTCCGCGGCTACAATCCCGACGAGGTGAAAGCCTTTCTCAACACCGTCGCGGGGCAGTGGGAGGAGATGGTGGAGGAGCGCCGTCGCCTCCAGAACCGGATCGAGAAGTTGGAGAACCAGCTGCAGCACTATCAGCGGGTGGAAGAGGCACTGCAAGAAACGCTGGACCAAACGCGCCGCAACGCCGAGCAGCAGCTGGAAAATGCCCGCGGCAAGGCCGACAACATCATTCGAGAGGCCAAGGCCGATGCACGCGACATCAAGCAGGAAGCCGAAGCCAAGCGCGACCGGCTGAGCAGCGATGTCAAGGATCTCCAGAATCGGCGGAGCCAGATCGTTGCGCGACTCCGGGCGTTCCTTACCTCCGAGATGGAAATTCTGCGTCAGTATCAGGAAGGCGACTTCCTCATCAGCGAGGGGACGGAGGAGGATGCAGGCGCGGCGTATGACCAGCTCTCGCAGTCGCTGCAGATTGAAGGCTGGGCCACATCGCCCGACGAACCGGGCGCCGACACGGCGCCGTCCGAGTCCGCCCCGCCGAACAAACCTTCGCCCTCCGCCGACGAGCGCGCCTCCGAGACGCCTCCCTCCGACGACGAGCCGTCTTTCGACACGCCGCTGGACCGGCCCTCGTCCTCGGACGCAGAGGCCTCTTCTCCGTTCGAGGAGGACTTCTCGCGCCTTGGCGACACCTTCAGCGAGACGTCCGAACCTGAAGAGGAACCGGAGCCGTCCGGCCCCTCGGCCCCCGGCGAGGAGGGT
>CAYFSC010000064.1:6586-10533 GCA_964345695.1 uncultured Rhodothermales bacterium
GCGAGGAGGGTTCCCGCGAGGAGGACGCCGGGTTCGCCTCTGCATTGGGCGGCGGCGACGAAGACGACGTGCCGGAGGCCGAGACCGACGAGGACGATGCCATGAGCTTCTCTTCGGTCTTCGATGCGCCCGACGAGCCGGATGCCGGCCCGGAGCCGTCCTCGCCCGACCCGCCTGCGTCCGAGTCTCGCTGGGACGAGCCCGACCGACCGGCGTCCTCGCAGTCGTCCCGTCCCTCTCAGAAGGAATCGTCATCGAAGGACAAGGACGAGCCGCCGAACGATGAGATCGAAAAAATTTGGCGCCTGCTTGACGATCTCGACTGATCGGCCGCTTCCGCGGACGGCTTCGCGTCCGCTCCTGCTCCGTGTCCGCAGAGTTGCGCAGCACCGGCGTCTCCCGGCAGACGCCTGCTCGTCCGGGCGGCCCTCCCTCGGCTTCGCGCTGAACTCCGTCCGGCGTTTCCCACTCCCCACACCCTTGACCCGCCTCGTCCCGCGTATGTCCACCGAAACCCCTCGCCTCACCCACGACGACACCCAGGCCTACCGTCGACACGTGGACGATGCGGCCCAGTTTTTACGCGATGAGGGAGGGACCGTCCCGTCCCTCGGGCTGATCATCGGGGCCGGGCTCGACGGCATCGCCAACACGTTGGAGATCGACACGACCCTTGCGTTTCCTTCCATTCCGCATGCTCCGCACGACGCCCATGCGCGACTGATCCTGGGCACGCTCGACGACACACCGCTCGTCGCCTTGCAGGCCCCTTTGCAGCTGCACGACGGCTACACGCCGCGGCAGGTCGTCTTCCCCATTCGCGTGCTGGCCACGGCCGGCGTGGACACGCTGCTCGTCTCGCAGACGGCCGGCAGCCTCAACCCGCAGTACGCACCGTCCGACGTGATGCTGGTGAGGGATCACATTAACTTTCAGGGAACCAACCCACTCGTCGGCCCGAACGTGGAAGACTGGGGCCCGCGCTTTCCCGACATGAGCGAACCCTACGACGCCGACCTGCGGAACCGGGCCGAGGCCGTCGCGCTGGACGCCGGGATTCGCCTCCACCAGGGCGTCTATCTGGCCGTGCTGGGTCCGCACCTGGAGACGGACGCCGAATACCGCATGCTCCGATCCATGGGCGCCGACGCTGTGGGTACGGGCACTGTCCCCGAAGTGATCGCGGCGCAGCACATGGACATGAGCGTATGTGCCCTCACCGTCATCACCGACCGCTGCCTGCCCGACGCGCTGCAGCCCGTATCGGTCGACGACCTGCAAACCGCGGCGGCCGACGCGACCCCGACGGTCACGCGACTGCTTCGGGGGCTCACTGAAGAATCGACAACCGCGGCGCAGCCTCAGTAGCCGCCTCCCGTCTGCAGGTCCGGCTCCGGGGGCGCGGGTTCTGCAGGCGGCCCTCGCCCGATGGCCTCCGCTTCTCCCCCTGACTTTTCCCTCTCTGCTCTGCATGGACACCGACGACTCCCGCGACTGGACCGTTCATAAGTTTGGCGGCACAAGTCTGGGCACCGCCACTCGCATTCAGCACGTGGCCGACCTGATTCGGTCGGAGCCCCCGCCGACCGCGGTCGTTGTCTCGGCGATGGGCGGCATAACCGACCGCCTGCTCGCTCTGACAGACGCCGCCCCCGACGGCCCCCTCGTCGACGACCTGCGAGACGTCCACGATCAGCAGCGCGACACCGTTCGGTCGCTCCTGCCCGACGACGGGGAGGGGCTTCTCCACGCGCTCGACGAAGACGTGGCCGACATCTCCGACGTGCTGCGGGCCACGAAGCTCATGCACACGGCCCCGGACACGGCCCGCGACCTCGTGGCCGGATACGGCGAGATCTGGATGGCCCGCCTGCTCGCCCGGCTCCTAACCGCGTCGGGGCGCTCGGCGGCGGCCTGCAATGCCCGCAACGTAGTCGTGGCCACACAGAGCGCGCTCGGCCCGGTCGTTGACCTGGAGGCCACCCGGGAAAACTTCGACGCATGGCGCGCCGAGCACGACGCCGACACGATGATCGTGACGGGCTTCATCGCGTCGACGCCGCAGGGCGTGCCCACCACGCTGGGACGCAACGGCAGCGACTACTCGGCCGCCATCGTCGCCGCCCTGCTCGACGCCGACGCGCTCACGATCTGGTCGGACGTCGACGGCGTGATGAGCGCCGATCCGCGGTACGTGCCCGACGCCCGTCGCCTCGACGATCTGTCGTACGAGGAGGCCATGGAGATGGCCTACTTCGGCGCGAAGGTCATCCACCCACGGACGCTGCAGCCTGCGGTCGAGCACGAAATCCCCGTCACCATCCGGAGCGCATTCGCGCCCGAGGTGCCCGGCACGCGCATCCACCTCGATGGCAGCGGCGAGACGGCCGTCAAGGGCTTCTCGACGATCGACGACGTGGCGCTGCTCAACCTGGAGGGCACCGGCATGATCGGCGTGCCCGGCATCGCCCGGCGCCTGTTCGACGCCCTTGAGGACGACGGCGTCTCGGTCATCCTCATCTCGCAGGGCAGTTCCGAGCACTCCATCTGCTTCGCCGTGCCCCAGGACCATGCCCACGCCGCCAAGGAGGCCGCCGAGCGCGCGTTCTACGCCGAGATTCACCAGGGACAGATTCAGGACATCGAGCTCACGCCCGACTGCAGCATCCTGGCCGTCGTGGGCGACCAGATGTCCGGCACGCCCGGCATCGCAGCCACCTTCTTCGGTGCCCTCGGCGAGGCGGGCGTCAATGTTCGCGCCATCGCACAGGGCTCGTCGGAACGCAACATCTCGGCGGTCGTCGATGGTGCAGATGCTCAGCGGGCGCTCCGGGCCGCCCACGCCGGCTTCTACCTGTCGAAGCGCACGCTGTCCATCGGGATCATCGGTCCCGGCAACGTCGGTGCCGTGCTGCTCGACCAGATCGAGGCGCAGCGCGACCGCCTCCAAGAGGAGCAGAACATTGACCTGCGCGTGCGCGGCATCATGGACACCTCCCACATGCTGACCGACGAGCACCGCATCGACCTGTCGACCTGGACGGACGACCTCGAAAGCGCGTCTTCCTCCGACCTCGACGCCTTCATCGACCACGTGCACACCGACTACCATCCGCACACGGTGCTCGTCGACTGCACGGCGAGCGGGGCCGTGGCCGAGCGCTACGAGGACTGGCTGGAGCGCGGCATCCACGTTGTCACTCCCAACAAGCGCGCCAACACCGCGTCGTGGGATCGCTACCAGCAGCTGCAGTCCCTCAGCCGGGGCGCTCGCCCGCGCTATCTCTACGAGACCACCGTCGGCGCCGGGCTGCCGATCCTACAGACGGTCCGCAACCTGATCGAGACGGGCGACCGTGTCCACCACATCGAGGGCATTCTCTCCGGCACCCTCTCCTACCTGTTCAACGCGTTCGACGGCGACCGCCCGTTCTCCGCGATCCTCCACCAGGCCAAGGAGGCCGGCTTTACGGAACCCGACCCGCGCGACGATCTCTCCGGTATGGACGTGGCCCGCAAGGTGGTCATCCTCGCGCGCGAGATCGGTCTTCCCCTGGAACTCGGCGACGTGAGGATCGACGGTCTCGTCCCCGCCCCCCTACAGGACGGCCCTATCGAGACGTTCATGGAGCGCCTCCCCGAGCACGACGAGGCCATGACAGACCTGCTGCGGACGGCCCAGCAGCAGAACGAGGTGCTCCGCTTCGTGGGCAGCGTCGACCGCTCCGGGGAGGCCTCAGTGCGCCTGAAGCGATATCCGGCGGATCACGCGTTCGCGCGCATCAACTACACAGACAACATCGTCCGCTTCAAGACCGATCGCTACGCGAAGAACCCGCTCATCGTGCAGGGGCCCGGCGCGGGTCCTGCGGTCACCGCCGCGGGCGTCTTCGCCGACCTGCTGCGCCTGATGGCGTGATGCGTTTGGGGTTGTGCGTTGGGCGTTG
>CAYFSC010000064.1:10633-15763 GCA_964345695.1 uncultured Rhodothermales bacterium
GCGTTGGGCGTTGTGGGTTGTTCGTTGAACGTTAACGCGCTTTCGTCCCGTTCGCGCTGTCGTCGATCGCTTGCTGGACGGGGACACGTCGAATTTGAAACGGCAACAGACGCTCCGCTCTCCCACTCTCCCTCGCTCCCGTTCTCTCACGCTTATGACGTCGCCTGAGTCGAGCACCACCGTGGATCAATCTCCGTCTTCAACCGAGGCGGCCACCGCCTACGCTCCCGCCTCCATCGGCAACGTGGGCGTGGGGTACGACACGCTGGGATGCGCGCTGGAGGACGCGACCGGCGACCGGGTCACCGTGCGACGCCTCGACGATCCGGTCGTGCGCATCGTATCGATGACGGGGGTCGATGCGGACGTGCTCCCAACGATCCCGGAGGAGAACACCGCCTCGGCGGCCCTTCTCTCGCTTCAGGAGGCGACCGGCGTCGCCTTCGGATTTGAGGTGGCGATTGAGAAGGGCATTCCGCTGAGCTCGGGCATGGGCGGCTCGGCCGCCTCGGCCGTGGGCGCGGTGGTCGCTGCAAACGCGCTGCTCGACGATCCGCTGCCCAACGACGAGTTGCTGCGCCACGCGCTACAGGGTGAGGCCGTGGCCAGCGGCTCCATCCATGCCGACAACGTGGCGCCCTGCTTGTACGGCGGCCTCATCTTGACGCGTGCCGTGGATCCGCCCGACGTCGTCCAGATTCCCGCTCCCTCTGGCGTCCGCTGCGTGCTCGTGCATCCGCACCTGAAAATCCAGACGCGGGAGGCCCGTGCCTGTGTACCGGACGCGCTGCCTACCGCCGACGTGACGCGCCAAACGGCCCACCTCGGCGCCTTCATCGCCGCCTGCTACCGCGATGACGTGGCGCTCCTCGGACGCGCGCTCCGCGACTTCCTCGTCGAGCCGCACCGGGCCGCCCTCGTCCCCGGTTTCAGCACCGTGCAGTCCGCCGCAATGGACGCTGGTGCCCTCGGCTGCACGCTGGCGGGCGCCGGTCCGAGCCTCTTTGCCTGGTGCGCAGAGAAGGACGCCGCAACCGTCCGCGATGCAATGACGGACGCATTCGCCTCCACAGGCACCGACGTGGACACCTGGATCTCTTCGGTCGACGCGCCGGGTGCGTTTGTGGTGTAGGAGTTCTGGTTCGGGGGTTCTGGTTTGGGGTCTTTCGTTTCTGGTTTCTTGTCGTCCGGCTCTTCGCGTGGTCATCTTCACGCGCCACGCATCATGCGCTACGCACTACGCCTCCCGACGCTGCATGACGACATCGTAACTGGGCTGTCATCTTCGTGCGCAGAGCTGTACGTTGTAAGGCTCCGCTGGGACTCCCACTCGCTGTCGGTCTCGACGGTCCGACGACCAGCAGGGCCGCATCGGGCGGATCTTCTACGTCAGCACGGAGGACTGATCCGTTTCTCGATGCAACGCGTACGCACCCTGCGTCCGTGCAGGCTGTTTGCAACGCGCTGCCCGACCTCTGACGATCGGAACGCTCGACGTTGAACGTTTCACGTTTCCTCGGGGATACATGGAAGAGCGCGCACAAGTCGTCGGGGCAGTGGGGCAAAGCACGACCACAATCGCGAAAACGTCCAACGCGCATGCAGTACCACTCCACTCGCGACCCCGACCATCGGGTTGATCTTTCGACCGCGCTGCAGGACGGGCTTGCGCCCGACGGCGGGCTGTACGTGCCGTCGTCCTTTCCGTCGCTCGACGTGGCGGACTTTGACGGTCGCACCTCCATCGAGGCCATCGCCGAACGGCTCCTCGCCCCCTTCTTCGCGGGCGACGCCCTGGAGGCCCACCTGTCGGACATTTGCACAGCGATGTACGGCTTTCCGGTGCCCCTCCGCCCGTTGCGGCGCCGGACCTCCGTCCTGGAACTCTTCCACGGTCCCACGGCGGCCTTCAAGGATGTAGGGGCCCGGTTTCTCTCCCACAGCCTCTCGGCCCTCAACGAAGACGCCGCCGATCCCGTGACCATCCTGGTGGCGACCTCGGGCGACACGGGCGCAGCGGTCGCGGCCGCGTTCTGGCAGGTTCCCAACACCGAGGTCGTCGTCCTCTACCCAAAAGGCAAGGTTTCGGAACGCCAGGAGAAGCAACTCACCGGCTGGAGCGACAACGTGCAGACGGTGGCCGTCAGCGGCGTATTCGACGACTGCCAGCGCCTCGTGAAGGCGGCGTTCCAGGACGAGACCTGGCAGGGCCGCAAGCGGCTTTCCTCCGCCAACAGCATCAACATCGGGCGGCTGCTGCCGCAGATGACGTACTACGCCGCGGCGAGCCTGTGGCACTGGCGCGAGCACGGCACCACGCCGGATGTGATCGTGCCATCGGGCAACCTCGGGAATGGACTCGCCGGCCTCTACGCGCGGGAATGCGGACTGCCCATCGGCGAGGTCGTCTTTGCCACGAACGCCAATCGGCCCGTCACGCACTACCTGGAGACCGGCGACTGGCAGGCGTTCGAGTCGCAGCAGACCCTGGCCACGGCCATGGACGTGGGCAATCCCAGCAACATGGAACGGATGCGCCACCACTGGCCCGCGGTGGAGGCCCTGCGCGACGCCATCACCGCCGAGCGCGTGACCGACGACGAGATCGAGCAGCAGATCCGCCGTGGCCCCGACGCGTGGGACACGGTCTGGGATCCGCACACCGCCACGGCCGTCGAGGCCCGCGAGCGGCTGGATCCGGACGACAAGCACGAGTGGATTCTCGTCGCCACCGCGCATCCGGCCAAGTTTCCGGAGGTCGTCGAGCCGCTCGTCGGTCACGCGATCGACATTCCCGATGCCCTCGCGGAGGTCATGGCGCGCTCCACGCCCGCACCGAAGATCGAACCGTCGCTCAACGCGCTGGCCGATGTGGTGTTTGCAACGCAAAACGTGGAACGTGGAACGGTGGAACGTTGAACAATTCCTCTCTCCCGATGTCCGATTCGACCGACGCCCCGCTCACCTGGGACGAATTCGAGCGCGTGGATCTGCGCGCTGGCACGATCACGCGTGCCGAACCGTTTCCTGAAGCCCGCACGCCCGCCTACAAGATCTGGGCGGACTTCGGCGACGAGATCGGCGTGCTCCGGTCGAGCGCGCAGATCACGGATCGCTACGACGTCGACGAGCTCGTCGGACGCCAGATTCTTGGGGTGGTCAATTTCCCCCCGAAGCAGATCGGTCCCTTCCTCTCTGAGTTTCTGGTCACGGGGTTCGTGCTGGACGATGACGAGGTCGTTCTCGTCCGTCCCGATGCGCCCGTTCCGAACGGTACACGACTCGCCTGAGCGCAGCGCCGCTCTGCAAACGCTGTCCCGCTCACGACCCGATGGAGATGTTGTCTTCCGACGTCAGAACGGGTCCCACGTGACATGTGTCAACGGTTGCAGCCGCCGGATGCCGTCTGGCACTGCTACCTTGACACGTGAACCTTGACACGTTTCGCCCATCAAACTGCCCCGTGCGCTTCCGCCATGCCCGACACGTTCACGGTCTCCGGCCACCTCGTCGACCTCCACAACCGCCGCATCGTCACGGGCCACGTGCACGTTACGGACGGCGTCATCGACCGGATCGAGCGCGCCGACGACGTGCCGAACCAGTACGTGCTGCCCGGCTTCATCGACGCGCACGTGCACGTCGAAAGCTCGATGCTGACGCCGTCTGAGTTCGCGCGGGCTGCCGTCGTGCATGGCACCGTCGGCACCGTGAGCGATCCGCACGAAATCGCCAACGTGCTCGGCATGGAGGGCGTGGCGTACATGCTGGAGGACGGACGCCGCGTGCCCTTCCACTTCGCGTTCGGCGCGCCATCGTGCGTCCCCGCCACGCCGTTCGAGACGTCCGGTGCCACACTTGCCCCCGACGAGGTCGCGACCCTGCTGGACCGGGACGACGTGCCGTACCTGAGCGAGGCGATGAACTATCCGGGCGTCATCAACGGCGATCCGGACATGCTGGCGAAGATCCGGGCCGCGCAGGTCCGCAACAAGCCGGTGGACGGTCATGCCCCCGGCGTGCGCGGCGACGACGCGCGGCAGTATGCCGCAGCCGGCGTTCAAACCGACCACGAGTGCGTGTCCATCGAGGAGGCGCGCGAGAAGCTGGACGCGGGCATGAAAATCGCCATCCGCGAGGGCTCGGCGGCGAAGAACTTCGACGCGCTCATTCCGCTCATGGACGAGGCGCCGGATCGCCTGATGTTCTGCAGCGACGACAAGCACCCCGACAGCCTCGTCGACGGCCACATCGACGCGCTCGTGCGCCGCGCCATCGCGGCCGGCTGCGACCGGTTCGACGTGCTGCGCGCCGCATGCGTCCACCCCGTCGAGCACTACGGCCTCGACGTGGGCCTGCTGCGCGAGGGCGACCCGGCCGACTTCATCGTCGTGGACGACCTGGACGACGTGACGGTGCAAGAAACGTACGTCCGCGGCGAGCGAGTGGCGGAGGACGGGACGACGTCTATTCCCCGCACAGAGAGTCCGGTCGTCAACCAGTTTGCGGCGTCCCCCGTCGGCCCCGAGGCGTTCGCCGTGCCCGCCGAGGGCGAGCAGATCCGCGTCATCACCGCCGTGGACAACCAGCTCGTGACGGGCGAGAATGTCGTGGACGCCTCGGTCGAGAACGGCCGCGTCGTCGCCCACCCGGAGCGCGACGTGCTCAAACTGACGGTCGTGAACCGGTACGAGGACGCCGCTCCCGCCGTCGCGTTCATCCGCGGCTTCGGCCTGACGCAGGGCGCGCTCGCCTCCAGCGTGGCGCACGACTCGCACAACGTCGTGGCCGTCGGCACGTCCGACGCCGCCCTCGCCCGCGCCGTGAATGCCGTCATCGAGGAGCAGGGTGGCATCAGTGCGGTGTCGGCGAGCGAGACGCGCGTGCTGCCCCTCCCCATCGCCGGGCTCATCAGCAACCGGCCGTACGACGCGGTGGCCCGCCGCTACACCGCGCTCAGCCGCTTCGTGCAGACCGAGCTCGGCAGCCCCATGGACAGTCCGTTCATGACGCTCTCGTTCATGGCGCTTCTCGTCATCCCGCAGCTCAAGTTGAGCGACCAGGGCCTCTTCGACGGCGAGGCGTTCGACTTCGTGGATCTGTTCGTGGATTGAGTTCGGAGTTTCGAGT
>CAYFSC010000065.1:0-15464 GCA_964345695.1 uncultured Rhodothermales bacterium
CTCGGGACGACTTCCAGGGGGGAGATCGATTCAACACGAAGACTGACGACTGACAGGCATTCGCTCATGTCCCGGTGATTGTTGACGGTGACCGTTCCGCTTACATGATCAACGCTGACTCGACGTACGACATTCAGACGCTCGACGCTGCCGCCTCGACGCTGGCTCGCCGAGTGCGGGAGATTCTGGCAGAGTCCAACGGGCATCCATGCGTCCGACGCGTAGCAGTGCCCGTGTCGACCGCGGCTTCTCCGCTGCAGTGGCTCCGCGCACAGGCGCAGGGAGAAGGATTCTACTGGTCGCATCGCGACGAAGACGCGCCGGACGTCGCCGGGTACGGCACAGCCGATACGGTGGCCGTCGCGTCGCAGCCGCTCGATTACGACGACCTCTGGGCGGCACTGCGTCCGTCCCTTACCACCACGGACGCCTCGGTTCGCTACTACGGCGGGATCCGCTTCGACGCGCGACAGGCCGAGCGCAGCCCCGATGCCCTGTGGCAGCCGTTCGGGACGGCACGGTTTGTGCTGCCGCGGATCGAGATGGTCGCAGACGGAGCCGGGGCAGCTCTTGTCTGCAACCTCGTCCTTCCACGCGACCACGAGCAGACGGCCGCCATTGTCGACACCATCGAGGCACTCCAGACCCCCTCAACTCGCCTGCTGCGAACCCCGCCTCTGCCACTGTCCCGGGCCGATGCGCCCGATGAGCAGCAGTGGACGCAGGGAATCCGGTGGGCGCTGCAGACCTTCGAGCGCACGGCGCTGCGCAAGGTCGTGTTTGCCCGCCGCGTCCTGCTGCATCTGGAGCACCGCATGGATCCGCTGAATGTTCTCGCGCATCTGGCCGAGGGAACGCCGAAGTGTACGCACTTTGCGGTGCGCCCTGCTCATGGCACGGCTTTCATCGGCGCCTCGCCCGAGCGCCTGTTCCGACAGTCCGGAGCTCGCGTCGTGAGTGAAGCCGTGGCGGGAACGCGTCCTCGCGGGGAGACCCCGACGCAGGACGCCGAGCTGCGCCAAGAACTGCTCACCAGCGACAAAGACCGGCGCGAGCATGCGTTCGTCGCCACCGCCATCCGCGACGCTCTGCAGCCGCTGTGTCATTCCGTTCACACCGGCAATGTCTCCGAACTCCGGCTGGCCCGCGGGCGTCATTTGCGGGCGCGCCTGGAGGGCGCCTTGCGCGACGAAGTTCGACCGGTGGACCTTCTGGCGGCCCTGCACCCGACGCCCGCCGTCGCTGGCGTGCCCACTGATATGGCCCTCCGTGCGATCGCCCGGCGTGAGCCGTTCGACCGCGGATGGTACGCCGGGCCCGTCGGGTGGATCGGCCGGGACGCAGCGGAGTTTACAGTGGCCATCCGCTCCGGACTGGTCCGCGACGACCGGCTTGCGCTCTACTCGGGCGCGGGAATCGTGGACGGCTCCGATCCGCAGCGCGAGTGGCGTGAGATCGAGCAGAAACTCGGGGATTTCGCCGCGGTGCTCGGCATCCACGACTGAGCCGGATCTCGAGGCCGCGGGCCGTCGCCTCTGATTGGCGTCTGCGGGCCTTTCGCTGCTCTCGATTCCTCCCCCTGCCCCCGTTCACGTCCGCCTCTTTGGTTTGCCGCCTCGCCTGTGAGCTGCTCCCCCCACATGCCGCTGGATGCCGAGACTGTTACGTACCGATGGACGCAGTGCCTCGTCGAAGAACTGGTGCGGCTCGGTGTAGACACCTTCTTCGTCGCACCCGGCTCCCGGTCGACGCCGCTGACCGTTGCCGTGGCGCGCCACCCTGACGCGCGAGCGATCCTTCACATCGACGAGCGGGGCACCGCCTTTGCGGCCCTGGGCTACGGTCGGGCCACTGGACATCCGGCCGGGTGGATCACGACGTCGGGCACGGCGGTCGCCAACGGGCTGCCCGCAGTCGTCGAAGCGCATACCGACGGCGTTCCGCTCCTCCTGCTGACCGCCGATCGGCCTCCGGAGTTGCGCGACACGGGAGCCAACCAGACCATCGACCAGGTCAAAATCTTCGGGGAGTACGTGTGCTGGCACGTCGACCTCCCGGTGCCTTCTGAAGAGATCGATCCTGCATACGTTCTCACGACGGCCGATCAGGCCGTGCATCGCGCCGTGCGGTTGCCTCGCGGTCCGGTGCACCTCAACTGCATGTTTCGGAAGCCTCTGGAGCCCGTCGCCCAGGAGTCTGCTGCAGCCGTTCCGGAAGCGGTGCAGGCCTGGGCCCGCGGGGAGCACCCCTTCCGCACAACGGCGGGACCCGCACCAAGCGCCCCCCCGACCGCACTGGACGCACTCGCGTCCGAGATCGAGGATGTGGAGCGCGGGCTCATCGTGGTGGGCCGTCTTGATGCGCCCTCGCCGGCAATCCGGCGCCTGGCGGCCCATCTGCAGTGGCCGCTGCTGCCTGACATTACGTCGCAGCATCGCCTCGGACCCTCGGGAGAGGCACCACGGGTTGCGTACCACGACGCCGTATTGGCCAGCGAATCGTTCGCGGCGGATCACCGGCCCGAGGTCGTGTTGCACCTCGGAGGACGCCATGTGTCGAAGCGACTCCGCCTGTTTCTGCGCGAGGCCGGCCCGGCGGTCCGCGCCGTCGTCCGTCCTGATCCCCGGCGGCTGGATCCCGATCACCGCGTCACGCACCAGGTTGAGGCTTCCGTCGATGCCGTAGCGGCCGGGCTCTGCGACCGGTGCACAGGCCGGGACCGAACGTCCTGGAGTGCGGCGTGGCAGGCAGCCGACCGCCGGGCCGCCCATGCCCTGCACACGTCTTTTCGGGATCGGGAAGCCCTGACGGAGCCGCACGTCAGCCACATGCTCTCGCAGTTGCTGCCGCCCAGCCACGCGCTCGTTGTCGCCAGCAGCATGCCCGTCCGTGATGCCCACCGGTTCGCGGCGCCGGAGGGGGAGGCTGCTCGGGTGTACGCCAACCGCGGAGCCAGTGGCATCGACGGAACGGTGGCGACGGCGGCAGGCGTCGCGCAGGCCCGGGGGCACCCCGCAACGGTGCTCCTTGGCGACCTCGCGTTCGGGCACGATCTGAGCAGCCTAGGGTTGTTGCGAGAGCATCCCGTGGTGCTCGTGCTGCTCAACAATGACGGGGGCGGCATCTTTCACTTTCTGCCCATCCGGGAGCACGAGAGCTTCGAGCCGTACTTCACGACACCGCAGGGGCGTACCTTCAAGGCCGCCGCCGACCTGTTCGGCCTCCAGTACGCCCGACCCGAGACTCCAGACGCGTTTGCCGAGGCGTACCGGTCCGCCTGCACGTCCGGGACGTCGGTCCTGCTGGAGGTCCGGACCGACCGGGACGACAACCGCGCGCTTCACGAGGCGCTGGATGCGCAGGTCGTTTCGGCGCTGGAGGCGTCCGGAGCAGGCCGGGAGAGCTGACGGAACGTCCGGCTCGGGGCAACCTGCAGGCCGTGCGGCATCACTCGAACACGGCGCACCCTGAGAGTAATCTGTTATTGCAGGAAAATTTCGTCGAGTGTCACAAACCAAGGGTCGCAAGGATGGAGGATGGCCGGTTGGACATTCCACACATCGGTGCTTCATGGAGGGGCAAAGTGAGGAGAAGAAACCAATAGCCCCTCTCTTCTTACAATTCCAAAAGTGCGCTCCCTGGCGGACGGTCGGGTCACTTCCGCAGGCAGCGTTCCCGCACGAGACAACGAGGATTTGCCATGCGCTTCCCCAAAATCACTCATTGGCTCGTGCTTGGCGGCATCGCCGCGGGATTGCTTCTCGGCGGATGCACCTCCACCGACCAGAGCCGAACCGATTCGTCCGGCGGGAGCGGAGATGCCGTTCACACCGGGTACGGGTCGCAGCAAAAAGACGAGGCCACGGGATCCTCCGCCTCGGTTTCGGGCGAAGAGGTCGCGACGCAAGACCCGGGAGCCAACGATCTGCACGAACTGCTCCGTGGCAATGTCGCGGGCGTAAACGTATATGAAACCGCTGACGGGGGCGTGCGCGTCCAGGTCCGCGGACCGCGGTCGCTGTTCGGCGCTTCCGACCCGCTGTACATCGTGGATGGAGTGGCTGTGAAGCCCGCGGGGAACGGGCGCTTTCCGTGGGTGCAACCGTCCAACATCGAATCGATCACCGTCCTGAAAGGCTCTGAAGCGACGATCTACGGCGTGCGGGGGGCAAACGGCGTGATCGTGATTCGAACCAAGAAACGCTGAGCAACTGCCCCGATCATCCGCCGCTGGACGAGCTGGCGGTCTGCTCACGGTACACCGCCTCGATGCAGTTGCCGAGAGAGAGCGCCCAGTCAAACTGGAAGCTCTCGAACCCGTCGAGTCCTTCTTTTTGCTTCATCTCTTCGAGGGTCGCCCCGGCCTGCCGCCGGGTCGTGACGTACTCGTTCAGGGCGCTGAGGAAGTCGCGCATCACCAGCAGATCGTCGCGTCCGCCCGTCACGCCAAATTCCGGATTTCCGTGCCCGTGGATGAAGCGGGTCTCGTCGTCGTAGGTCTGGTGGAGGGTCTCCAGCGTGGCAATCCAGTTCTGGCTGTCGGCACCCCCCTGCACGTCGATGAAAGGATAGGCGCGATTGAAAATGAGGTCGCCCATGTGGACCACGTTCGCCTGTTCGAACGTCACCACAGCGTCGCCGCCCGTGTGGGCCGGACCGTAGTGGCGAAGCGTGATGGTTTCATCGCCCACCGTGGTGCTCCACGCGTCGTCGAACGTCGTCTCGGCATAGGTTTGCTGATCCAGATTGCCCCGGCGCTCAGCCGACTGCCGCTGGAGTTGCGGTGCATTCACTTGGGCCACCATCTGCTCGGCATGGGACTTGAACACGCCGTTGCCGCCGGTGTGGTCGCCGTGATGGTGGGTGTTGACGACCAAGTGGAGCGGCTGGTCGGTGCGGTCGCGCAGGCCCGACCAGCAGTGCGGCGCGGTCTTCGGATACTGCGTGTCGATCACCACCAGCGCGTCGTCGCGCACGAGCCACCCGATCGTGCCGCCGCGCTGGCTGTACGTGCCGACGCCGCGGCGGAGTTCTGTGAAGGTGCCCTCGGCAGACCGGGGCGAAGACAGCGAGCCGATCCAGGGACTCGTGGCCAGTGCCAGCCCCGAGAGACGCAAAAACGTTCGGCGAGAAAGCATCAGTCCGTCACATTGTGAGAAGAACAGCGTACCTACGCCGTAACGTATGTAGCTACGATCACGAACGCCACCGCGCGGCGATACAGACCTGTGACGAGGGCCGGTTCGCCGTCTCTTCTCGTCATCGCTCCGGTTCCATGCTCCACTACACTGCGTGCGGCGCTCCGGACGGGCCTGCGTTCTGCTTTGTGCATGGATTCATGGGCTCTGTGGCAGATTGGGATCCGGTCGTACGGAGTCTGTCGCAAGACGCGTTTTGCCTGGCAGTTGATCTTCCGGGACACGGAGGCTCCACCGACGCGCCGTCGTGGGAGTACAACATGGAGGGCGCCACGCAGGCCCTCGCCGACGTGTTGGATGACGCCGGGATCGAGCGCTGCACGCTCGTGGGCTACTCTATGGGCGGTCGGGTTGCGCTGTACTTCGCGCGGTATCATGGCAGGCGCGTGCGTCGTCTGGTGTTGGAATCCTGCACGCCGGGTCTCCGCACCGAGGCCGAGCGAGCCGAGCGCCGTGCCGTTGACGCACGCCGGGCGCGGCGCATTCAGGAGGACCTGTCAGCGTTTCTCGAGAACTGGTACCGCATGCCGCTCTTTGCGTCGCTGGCGCAGCACGATCTCGTCGACACGATGGTGGAGCGACGGTGCGGCAACGATCCCGATGAGCTGGTCCGCGCGCTGGACGGCATGGGCACCGGTGCGCAGCCATCCCTGTGGGAGGAACTGGACGCGATTGACCTCCCCACGCTGCTGCTTGCCGGTGAGTTGGACGAGAAGTACGTGCAGATCACGTCAGCCATGAAGGCGCGAAACCCTGCGATGCGCCGCGTGGTTGTTCCCGACGCGGGGCACAACATTCATGCGGAGCGCCCGCAGGCCTTCGTGTCGCACCTGGTGGACTTTGTGGCCCGTCGATAGTCTGCACTTTGCTGAGCTTGTTCCTGCATGTCGTTCACCGCGGTTCGCCCGAACGTTTGGATCATGGCGGCACGCCCGAAGACGCTGGGTGCCGCTGTGGCGCCGGTGGTGGTTGGAACGGCGATGGCGGTGGAGGCCGGAGTCTGGCACGGGCCGTCCGCCGTGCTGGCCCTGCTTGGGGCCATGCTTATTCAGGTCGGGGTGAACTATCACAACGACTACTACGACTACTTGAAGGGCGCCGACACCGACGAGCGGGTGGGTCCGACCCGCGTCACGCAGGCCGGCCTCGTTGATCCCGATACCATGCGGCGGGCCACGATCCTGGTGTTTGCAGCCGCCGTGCTCGCGGGACTGTACTTGATCTGGCGCGGCGGATGGCCTGTCCTGGCCATCGGGGTCGCGTCGATTGCCGCTGCGGTGGCCTACACGGCCGGACGCTACGCGCTCGCCTACACCGGGCTGGCCGACCTCTTTGTGTTTGTGTTTTTCGGGCCCGTGGCGGTCGGAGGCACCTATTACGTGCAGGCCCTCACCGTCACGCCCGAGGTGCTTGTCGCCGGAGCCGGTCCGGGGCTGCTCTCGGTCGGTATTCTCCTGGTGAACAACATCCGGGACGTCGGCCAGGATCGCCGTGCCGGGAAGCGGACGCTGGTGGTGCGAATGGGACGTCGGGCCGCCATCGGTCTGTACGCGACCAGCGCGATGGGAGCGCTGCTGCTGCCGGTCGGGCTCTACGCCTGGACGGGCCAGCACCCGTGGGCGATGCTGACCGGCATGCTCGTTCCGTTCGTGCTCCGTCCCGTACGCATCCTGCAGTCGACGACCGACCCGGCCAAGCTGAATCCGCTGCTCGGTGCCACCGGACGCCTGCTCGTGCTGTGGGCCGTCCTGTTTGCGGTGGGATGGAATGTGTAGGGGCTCCCTGCGGAACGAAAGGCGACCGGCGCCCCGCCCCCTGCTTTGAGCCAGCCGTGTCTTCTGTCGTGATCCCCTTGCCGCTGTTGATCCCCATCACGCTCCGGTCGATCACAGTCTACCGTTACCAACTTCCGCTGACGCATCCTGTCCGCTGGGGAGGGCGTCCGCATCGCCAGCGGACAGGACTCCTGGTGCGGCTCCGGTCGGACGATCATGAGGGATGGGGAGAGGCAGCTCCCCTTCCGGGATTTAGCGAGGCGTCGCTCGACACGGTGGCGGAGGCCTGTCAGCACTGGGCCGCGTCGAAGCCTGCGAGGCGCTTTCGGATCGAACGCACGCACGAGACTCTGGAGATCAGGTGGGCGGAGGCGCCCGGTCTTCCGCCGTCCGCGATGTTCGGTGTGGAGGGTGCGGCGGTCGACCTCGCGGCGCGGCATCGAGGCGTCCCGCTGGCGCACCTGCTTGGGGCTGCCCCGCGCCCCACAGTGGCGATCAACGCGCTCCTTGAGGCTACGCCCGACGCAACCACGGAGGCGGCTTCCCTTCGCGATGCCGGCTACCGGGCCGTAAAGGTCAAGGTGGGGCGCCGTGATCGAGATCAGGAGGCGGCCGCAGTGCGCGACCTGCATGCGACGTTGGGACCCGACGTGTCGCTGCGCCTGGATGCGAACCAAGCGTGGTCTCTGGAGGACGCGCTCGCGTTTGTGGAAGCCCTGCAGGACGTGCCCATTTCTTATCTGGAGGAGCCACTGACCGATCCTGCCGCACTGCCCGCGTTCGCCGCGGCGTCGCGGGTTCCGGTCGCGCTCGACGAGACGGCGCGGATCCTGGCGCCGACAGACCTCCCGGCACATCCGTACGCCGAGGCCGTGGTGCTTAAGCCGTCGCTGACGGGCTTATCGGCGACGCTCGACTGGATGCGCACAGCGGCCGACATGCAGACGCGCACGGTCCTGAGCAGCGCCTACGAATCTGGCGTGGGCATGCGCCTGCTCGTGGCGCTGGCCGCAGCGGCACCCGGCACAGAAGCGGCGGGCTTCGGACCGTATCGCCGCCTGGACCGCGACGTGCTCCCGCGCCGTCTTCCGCTCGACGGCCCAACCGTGCGCGTCGCCGAAGCGGTTTCCCGGGCACCTTCAGTAGACATGGACTCTCTCAGCGTGCTGGTTTCTACCGACGGGTGACCGTCGCTTCCCGCAAACCCCAAAAACCGGACGTTCCGGCTTGCGTACGCACTGACCGCGCCGTGTTTTTCCAACCGTCTTCTCGCATGATGACCGACGACCCGACGTTTCACAACGAACGCATGCCGGATCCCCGTCCGAAGGCCCCCGATGCCGAGCCGGACGTCAGCGATCGGGCCCGGGCGCTCGCCAGCGACCTCCTTACGATCGGGGCCGTCGCACTCCGTCCCGAGCAGCCGTTCACCTGGTCGTCGGGACTGCGGGCACCGATCTACTGCGACACCCGACGGACGCTGGCCTACCCGCGCATCCGCACGGCCATCTGCGACGACTTTGCGCACCTCGCGGGGGCTCACGACCTGGTTCCGGCCACCATTGCGGGGACGGCCACGGCAGGCATTCCGCACGCCGCCTGGCTGGCCGATCGCCTCCACCAGCCGATGGCCTACGTGCGGTCGGAAGCCAAGTCGCACGGACGCAAGAATCAGATCGAGGGGATCGTCGCCGAAGGAGATTCGGTGCTCGTCGTGGAGGACCTCATCTCGACCGGGGGCTCGGCACTCAACGCCGTCGCCGCCCTGCGCGATGCCGGGGCGGACGTGCAGGCCGTGCTCGCCATCTTCAGCTACGAGCTGGACGCCGCGGCCGCGGCATTCGAGGACGCGGACGTGCCCCTGCACGCCCTGACCGGCTACCGGACGCTTCTGCGCGTCGCCCGGGAGCAGGACGACCTCTCAGACACGGCCCTCGAAACCCTTCAGGCGTGGCGCCGCGACCCGGACGCCTGGTCGGCCCGCGTCGCACAGGGAGAAACGCAGACCGACTCCTGAGCCGGGGGGCACGCTGCCGGTCCCGGCGCGACGGCCCTTTTCGCCCCCACCTTGCACAACATTCCCATCACCCTTTCTAACGATGCGTGCACACCTTCTTACCATCGGCGACGAACTGCTCATCGGACAAACCACCAACACCAACGCGGCCTGGCTCGGGGAGCGGTTAAGCACAATGGGGGTTCGCGTCGATCGCGTCGTCACGATGCCGGATGAAGACGACGCCATCCGCACCGAACTCGACCGCGCCTATGCCGACGTGCCGCTTGTCGTGACGACCGGTGGCCTCGGCCCGACCCACGATGACGTGACCAAAACGGTCGTGGCCGACTACTTCGGAAAGGCGCTGCACACCGACGACGATCTGCTGGCCCGGGTTCGAAGCTACTACGAACGCCGCGACCGGGACCTCCCCGAGGCCGTTGCCACGCTGGCACAGGTGCCCGAGGGATTTGAGCTCCTCGAAAATCCCGTCGGAACCGCGGCGGGCCTTTGGTATGCCGGCGAAAACGCACACGATGAGTGCCTCCTGGCCGTGCTGCCCGGCGTGCCGCAGGAGATGAAGTCGATTTTCTCCGCGGCCGTGCAGCCCCGCCTGGAGGCACGGACGGACCTGCAGGACGTGAAGCACCGCACGCTGCTCACGACGGGCATCGGCGAGTCGGATTTGCAGGCGACCCTCGGCGACCTCTCGGCGTGGCTCGACGACCAACTGCGGCTCGCGTACCTGCCTTCCACAAGCGGTGTGCGCCTCCGGATGACGGCTTATGGCGACAATCCCGAGGATGCCCAGGCGCGCCTGGACACGCTCGAGGCCGTCCTTCGGGAGCGGGCGGGTACCTACATCTTCGGAATGGGCGACGATACGCTGGAAGGCGTTCTGGGCACCATGCTGAGAGAGCGCGGCCTCACCGTGGCCACGGCCGAGAGTGCCACCGGCGGACTCATCGGGCACCGACTCACCAACGAGAGTGGTTCCTCGGACTACTACCTCGGGAGCATCATCTCCTACGCCAACGCCGTGAAGGTGCACCAACTGGGGGTTTCCGAACACGACCTGGAGGCGCATGGGGCCGTCAGTGAGCCTGTGGCGCGCCAGATGGCTCGCGGAGTGCGGGCGGCCATCGAGGCCGACGTCGGGGTGTCCACGACCGGGATCGCCGGACCCACGGGCGGAACCGAGGAGAAGCCGGTGGGCACCGTCTGGGTCGGGTATGCCGACGCCAACACGGAGCACGCCCGTCGCCTCCAGCTTACGCAGGATCGGCATCTGAACAAGGAACTCTTCGCCACGTCCGCGCTCGACATGATTCGCCGGCAGCTTCGCCGACAGGCGGCGAACAAACCGTAACGACTACATGTGCACACCGTGTGTAAAAGGAAGGTCGATGGGACCTGCACCGGACGGGCTCCGTTGCAGTACCGACCCGTGACACAAGGGGGTCATGCCCGGAAGTTATGTTTCTTGGCGCTCACGTGTCTATGAAACACCGTAACCGTGGGCGCTCGGCAGCGGCTCGCGTCTCCTTTCCGCAGATCAACGACTTGGACCATGGCAAACGAAAACGGCGAACAGAAGAAGAAGGCATTGGACCGCGCCGTCAAGCAGATTCAGCGCGAGCACGGCAAGGGGTCGATCATGAAGCTGAGCGACGACCCGAACCGTGCGGTGGAGACGATTCCCACCGGCTCGCTGACCCTGGACGCGGCGCTCGGCGTGGGCGGCGTTCCCCGCGGCCGTATCGTGGAAATCTACGGGCCGGAGGCCTCGGGCAAGACGACGCTCGCCACGCACATCGTTGCCGAGGCGCAGAAGATGGGCGGATCGGCAGCGTTCATCGACGCCGAGCACGCGTTTGACCCAAACTATGCCGAGTCCCTGGGCGTGAACATCGACGAACTGCTGATTTCACAGCCCGACACCGGCGAGCAGGCCCTCAATATCTGCGATACGCTGGTGCGCAGCGGTGCGCTCGACGTGATCGCCATCGACTCGGTGTCGGCGCTCGTTCCGAAGGCTGAGCTGGAAGGGGACATGGGCGACACGCACGTCGGTCTGCAGGCCCGCCTGATGAGTCAGGCGCTCCGAAAGCTGGCCGGGACGATCAACCGCACCAAGACCGTGCTGATCTTCATCAACCAGATCCGAATGAAGATCGGTGTCATGTTCGGCAACCCGGAGACGACCTCGGGCGGTCGGGCGCTCAAGTTTTACTCGTCGGTGCGCATGGACATCCGCCGCATCGGGGCGGTGAAAGACGGCAAGGACGTCGTTGGCAACCGGACGCGCGTGAAGGTAAAGAAGAACAAGGTTGCCCCGCCTTTCAAGCAGGCCGAGTTCGACATCATTTACGGGGAGGGCATCTCGTCGCTCGGGGAACTCATCGACCTCGGCACCGAGCACGACATCCTGGAGAAGCGGGGCTCCTGGTACTCGTACGGCGAAGAAACCATCGCGCAGGGTCGGGAAGCCACCAAGGAATGGCTGGAAGAGCACGACGAAGAGCGCGAGCAGATCAAGTACGAGATCCGCAAGGAGCTCGGCATGATCTCGGAAGAAGAGCAGGAGGAAGGGGAAGCCGAAGCGACCGACGAGGAGACCGTGGAAGAAGAGGCGTGACGTTGACCTGTTGCGACGTGAGGAGGAGAGAGGGACGTGTGGACGGATGGGCAGTCGAACACGGCGTGGGAAAAAGTGGCTCTGGATCGGGATTCTCCTCCTTGTCCTCGCCGCCGTCCCGGAGACGGGACGGGCCCAGACCGTCGATCCTTCCGAGACGCGGTTCTGCTCGGCGCCGGTCGCGCAGTCCCTGGATGAACGGGGACTGCAGGCGGTGTATTGCGACACGTCGCCGGTCGTGCAGAAGCCCCTTCGTGTTGCCCATCGGTCTGCGTTCCCAGTCTTCTACGGCGGCGTTCCGTCGGCCTGGGCCGGTGCGTGGGCCTTCCGCGACGAGACGGACTTCACGGATGCCTATCGCCTGACGGTGGTTCAGCTGACGACCTTCGGGGTCGTGACGGCGATGAAGCGCGTCGTAGGGCGCCCCCGTCCGTTCGTGGCACAGCCGCTCGTCTCCCGGTCGTCGCGCTACCGCTCGGAAACCGATGCAGGAGCGTTCGAATCGTTTCCGTCGGGACACGCCTCGCTGTCCGTCGCGCTGGCAACCTCGTGGAGCCTGTCGCATCCGCGGTGGTACGTGATCGCCCCGAGCGCCGCATGGGCGGCCGCAGTGACGGTCAGCCGCGTGCATCTCGGCGTGCACTACCCGAGCGACGTCCTCGCCGGGGCCGTACTCGGAGCCGGCATCGCCACGGCCGTGCACCTGCTGCGTGACGCCATCACGCCCGCAGCACTGGAACCCGATCCGTCAGCACCCACGGGGCCGTCGATGACGCTTCGCGTTCAGTTCTGACCGGTATAGGACAGGGGTGGGGCGCCCCCTCAGTTGAAGCTCACGTTGTCGAGCACGTCGCCTTCCTTCTTGCGAAGTGCTTCTTCGGCAAACCAGGCGTCGTCCACCTCTTTGGTCGCGTCGGGAAGGTTCGGATGCGGCTTCTCGTAGCCCTCCATGTCCTTCAGCCAGACGAGCGTCTTGGTGCGCTCCTCGCCGTCGGGCGTCTCGAAGGAGGCGTCCTTCTCGCGGCCGGCGCACGTTCCCTCGGCCTCCCCCATCGTGTGTCCGTAGACGGGGTGGCGAAGAAGGACGCGCACACGCTCTCCGTAGTCGAACCGGGAGTCCTCGAAGTCTTCCTCGCTGTAGGTGGGCATGGTGTCGCGGATTCGGATGCTTAGGGGGGTACGGAGTCGGGCGGATCACCTTCATTCGATATGCGCCGGCAGGCTCAGGAGTTCGCGTCCAGCAAATGAGCATACCCGGCCGTGCGCACGAGGGCGATCTGGCGCTCGCGTCGCACGGTGTTTGGGTCGCGCCGCGTCGGCACTGCGCGGATTGAGGAAACGTATCGGTCGGGCAGGGCATGCTCCATCGCGCCGGCAACGACGGTCGCGTGGTACCAGCCGTACGGAACCAGGTCGTCGTCGATGTAGGACGCGCGGGCCGTATACACAAAGGCGGCGACGGGGTGTCCCTCCATCTGCACGGACAGCGTTCGACGGGCGTAGCCGAAGCCTCGGCCTTCTGCAGCATCGAGGGCGCCGAGTTCAGTTTCGTCCATAGTAAAGCACGCGCCCCACGCCGTGCCCCCATCGGGTGCCGGGACCAGCGACGCCTTGGCCGAACCGTCGGTGCTCCGTTTGTGGAACCGCAGTCCCAACCCTGGAACGCGTGCTCGCCCGATAGGACGCGCCGACGGGACGCGGCGCTGCAGCCGCCCGGTAAGCAGGTTCGATCCGTACGCGAAGTAGATCATGGCGGCGGCTCGGGGCGGAGGGTCGGACGTTCGATCTCTCAACGATACCCATTGGCGCGACCTTTCACGCAGTGGACATCGGTTCCACGGTGCGGTACGTTGATGCGTCGCACGTTTCTCCGAAAGGTTCCCGTTTTCCGATGCCCGACGTCGCTTCGTCCACCCGTCCGGATCTCGACACTGACGCGCTCTACCGGGCGATGCTGCTACCGCGCGTCATCGAGGAGAAAATGCTGACGCTCATCCGGCAGGGCCGCATTGCCAAGTGGTTCAGCGGATACGGGCAGGAGGCCATCGCGGTGGGGACGACGTGGGCCCTGAAGGAGCCCGACGTCATCCTGCCGATGCATCGCAACCTGGGGGTCTGGACGACCCGCGGCGTGGCGCTCCGCCCCCTGTTCTGTCAGCTGATGGGCAAGGAAGGCGGGTTCACGAACGGACGGGATCGCACGTTCCACTTTGGACTTCCGGAGAAGCGGATCGTCGGCATGATCTCGCACATGGCGGCGATGCTGCCGGTGGCCTGCGGCATCGGGCAGGCAGCGCAGTACAAAGGCGCCCCGTACGTCGCCTGCGCCTTCTGCGGCGACGGCGGCACGCGCGAAGGAGACTTCCACGAGGCGCTGAACCTGGCTGCGGTGTGGGACCTTCCCGTGATTTTTGTGGTGGAGAACAACGGCTACGGGCTGTCAACGCCCACCGAAGAGGCCCTCGCCGAGGAGGAGATGGTTCGCATGGGACGCGGATACGACCTGTCGTCGATGCAAGTGGACGGCAACGACGTGCTCGCCGTGATCGACGCCGTGCAGAAGGCACGACAGCATGCGCTGGAGCGCGGCCCGGTGCTGCTCGAGATGAAGACGTTCCGCGTCCGCGGACACGAAGAAGCCTCCGGCACGGCGTACGTACCCGACGAACGGATCGAGCAGTGGAAGGAGCGCGATCCGGTCGACCGGCTGACCGAACACGTCTTGGACGAAGGCCATCTCAGCCGCGATCAGGTCGACGCGGTCCGGACCGAGCTGGAAGCGAAGGTGAGCGAGATCGCCGAGTGGGCGTTGGAGCAGCCGGACGTCACGAGCACCCGCGACGCGGAGCGCGCCGACCGGTTTGCTCCGTCGCCCGACCCCTCGCCGTCCGAGGCATCGCCAGAACGCGAGAAGCGATTCATTGATGCCATCCAGGACGGATTGTGGCAGGCCATGCAGGCCGACGACTCAGTGCTGCTTATGGGGCAGGACATTGCGGAGTACGGCGGCGTCTTCAAGGTCACCGAGGGCTTCGTCGAGGCGTTTGGCGAGCAGCGCGTCCGCAACACGCCGATTATCGAAAGCGGAGCCATCGGCGCAGGAATGGGGCTTGCCATCGAGGGCCTCACGCCTGTCGTGGAGATGCAGTACGCCGACTTTATCGCCTGCGGGTTCAATCAGACCGTCAACAATCTGGCGACCACGCACTACCGCTGGGGGCAGCCGGTGAACGTCACGATTCGGGCGCCGTTCGGCGGCGGGATCGGGGCCGGGCCGTTTCACTCCCAGTCGCGGGAGGCCTGGTTCTGCCACACGCCGGGGCTAAAGGTCGTGGTTCCGTCCACCCCGGCCGACGCCAAGGGCCTGTTGCTGGCAGCCCTTGCCGACCCGAACCCGGTGCTCTTCTTTGAGCACAAGAAGCTCTACCGCTCGGTGCGGGGCAACGTGCCCGAGTCGGTGTACCGCCTTCCGTTCGGTGAGGCACGCCTCGCGCGCGAGGGGACGGACGCGACGATCGTGACCTACGGCGTGGGGGTTCACTGGGCCCTGGAAGAGGCCGAGCACCAGGCACGAGAGAACGGGATCGAGCTGGAGGTTGTCGACCTGCGGACGCTCGTCCCGTGGGACCGCGAGACGATCCGCACCTCGCTGGCAAAGACAAACCGGCTGCTGGTGCTGCACGAAGCTACCCGCACGGCGGGATTCGGCGCGGAGCTGGCCGCGGAGCTGGCCGAAGTGGGCTTCACCCTTTTGGACGCTCCCCCCACCCGCGTCGCGGCCGAAGATCTGCCCGTTCCGTTCGCCAAGCCCCTAGAGGACGAGATTTTCTCGGCCAAGTCGAAGCTGCGCCCGA
>CAYFSC010000066.1:0-15052 GCA_964345695.1 uncultured Rhodothermales bacterium
GGTGCGCCTCCTGCCGGTCGTCGGGCGCTGGAGCGGACGCTGAAGCGAGCACGGGATCGTCCGTTGCGCCGGCCATCCGTTCTCGGGGGGTTCCGAACACCCGGCGTGCGGCGCGCCGTCAGGCAGGGAGCCGCTTTGCGTCGGTGTGGAGGTCGGGCGCCTCATCGGGATGCTCGGAAGCGTCGAGGGTGTCGGCGTCGACCGAGCGGCTCACCGTGTAGTTGCGGTAGACGAGCACGAGCGTAAAGGCCAACAGGCCGAAGCTGATGACGATGGCGGTAAGAATGAGCGCCTGTGGAAGCGGGTTGGCGTACGGCTCCGGCGGCACGTCCATGCCGTACGGGATGACCGGCGGCTGCGCGCGCGTCAACCGTCCCATCGTGAAGATGAGCAGGTTGACGGCGTTTCCGAGCACGATGAGGCCGATGATAAAGCGAAGCAGGTTGCGCCGCAGGAGCAGATAAAAACTGGCGGCGAACAGGCATCCGCAGACGACCGAAAGAACGATCTCCATGAGTCGGGTTCGGGTTCAGGGTTGGAGTTCCAGTCTGGATTCCGGCGGTGTGTGTTCCGCATTGGGAAGGCCGAGCCAGGGCACCGTAGCGGCTCTGGCGTCGGAGCCGCCGGCGAAAGGCTATTCGTCCACCAGGCCGGGCAGGCGATCCTCGACCGAGAACACCATCAGGAGGACGGTTCCGACCACGACGAACAATACGCCGATGTCGAACAGCAGGGTCGATCCCAGGTGCAGGTCACCGAGGAGCGGAATGTGCAGATGGGCCCACAGTCCCGTCAGGAAGTTCTTTCCCGCCAGCACGGCCAGTACGCCCGCGCCATAGGCACAAGCAAGGCCGACCCCCAGGAGGGTGCGTGGATCCATCCGCAGGACGTCGCGCGCACTGTCTACGCCGGCTGCCAGCGCGTAGAGCACGAAGGCGCTGCCTGCCACGAGGCCCCCGACGAAGCCGCCGCCGGGATGGCTGTGCCCTCGAAGGAGCATGAAGATGGCGAAGATCAGCAGGATCGGCACCAGCAGGCGCGTCGCCACCTGAAAGATCAGTGAGAAAAACATGCCGCTGCGTCGGTTCGTGATCCAAGTTGTGGAAGAAGGGGGTCCTGCGTCGGGCAGATCGGGAGAGGCTCTTGTGCGCGTCTTACGCCGGTTCCCGTTCAGCGGCGGCCGGCTCGGCCTCTTCGCCGTCCGTCGACTGCACCGCCGGGTTCTCCGTGCGAGGCATGCGCATGAGGACGTACACGCCGAGCGCCGCCATCACCAGTACTGTGACCTCGCCCATCGTGTCGAAGCCACGGAAGTCGACGAGGATCACGTTCACGATGTTATGCCCTTGGGCTTCCGTGTAGCTGCTCTCGGCGAGGTACTCGCTGACGCGGAGATCCATCGGCATGCGCAGAGCCATCCCCATCAGCAGCGTGACGAGCGCACCGCACCCTACCGACACGATGGCGTCCCGAATCCGGCGCCCGACAGGCTCGGTGCCCGAGAGTCCTGGCAGGTGAATGAGCACAATGACGAGCAGGATCAGCGACAGCGTTTCGATGGCAAACTGCGTCATCGCCAGGTCGGGCGCGCTGAACAAAAGATAGAGAAGCGCGACGCCGTAGCCGCCCACGCTGAGGGCAAGAATCGCCTGAAACCGCTCGCGGGCGCGAATTGCAAAGAGCGCCGAAATTACGATGAGCCCGGCCAGACCGACTTCGTAGTACGCCACCGACCCATAGGTGGTCGGCCACCGGACGGTTGCCTCCGTGACGATGGCTCCGCCGACCAGCACGAAGATCGACGAGAAAATGGCAAACAGGTACCACCGAAACTGGCCGGTTTGGAAGAGGCGCGTGATCTCGTCGGCGGCGCGGGCGAGTCCGTAAAGCAGGCGCTCGAACACCGCGCCCGGCCCCTGGCCGAAGACCGTTCCGAGCCCGCGCATGGGGGCACTATCCTGCACGGTGGTCCACGTGAAGTACAACGCAATCCCGATCGCGAACGTCACCAGGCTGGCCATAAACGCCGGATTGAACCCGTGCCACAGCGCCAGATGCATGGGCTCGCGGGTCTGCTGCAGGATGCCCGCCTTCGCCGCGTCGAGCAGCGAGTGATCGATGAGCCATGGCATGGCGCCGAACGCCAGCCCGAGCGCGCCCAGCACCAGGGGGCCGAGCCACATGCTTGCCGGGGCTTCGTGCGGCTCGCGGGTGAACGCACCCTTCATATCCCCGAAGAACGGTTTGATGCCGACAACGAGCCCCGAGCCCACGAGCGCAGCGTTGGCCAGCACGCCGGCCACCAGCAGCGGGACCGAGAGCTCCCCGGCGTGCAACGCCGCTTCGTAGGTCACCTCCTTGCCGATGAATCCAAAGAGCGGCGGGATGCCGGCCATCGAAAGGGCCGTCAGCAGTCCGCCGGCCATCGTGTACGGCATGGCACCACGCAGCCCGCCGAGCTCTTTCACGTTGCGAGTGCCCGTCTCATGATCGATGCTGCCGGCCATCATAAACAAGCCGCCCTTGTAGAGCGCGTGGACGACCGTAAACGTCACCATCGCCTCGATGGCCGCCTCCGTGCCGACGCCCAACAGCATCGTGAGCAGCCCCAGCACCATCGTCGTCGTGTAGGCCAGGATCTGCTTCAGATCCGTGTAACGGAGCGCAAGCCAGGCCGTGAGCACCATCGTAAAGCCCCCGAAGGCAACGAGGGTGTAGACCCACACTTGCGTTCCGCTCAGCACCGGGTGCAGGCGGGCGAGGATAAACACGCCGGCCTTGACCATCGTGGCCGAGTGCAGGTAGGCACTCACAGGCGTCGGTCCGGCCATGGCCGCCGGCAGCCAGAAGTGAAACGGAAACTGGGCCGACTTGGTGAACGCCCCCGCCGCGATGAGAACAAAGATGGCCGTGTACAGCGGATGCGCCTGCACCTGTCCGGAGAGGGCCATCATCTGGCTGAACTCGAATGTGCCCGTCACCTGCTGCAGGAGAAGCAACCCGGCCATCATGGCCAGCCCCCCTCCGCCGGTGACGATCAGCGCCTTGCGGGCCGCCCGTCGCGAGCTTTCCTCCTGCCGGTAGAAGCCGATGAGGAGATACGACGTAAGACTCGTCAGCTCGAAGAAGATGAAAAAGACGATGGCGTTGTCGGCCAGCACGAGGCCCAGCATCGCCCCCATGAACGAGAGCAACTGGACGTAGAACCGGCCCAGCTCGTCATTGTGCGCCAGGTAGCCGCCCGCGTAAATGACGATGAGGGTGCCAATGCCCGTGACCAGCAGGGCAAACAGCAGGCTAAGGCCATCGAGGTAGAAGGACAGCGGGAGGTCGTACGCCGGCATCCAGCTGTGCACCTCCCGAATCGGAGACCCGTGGGCCACCTCGGGCGTCTGGGCCACCAGATAGGCAAAAATGCCGAGCGGGACGAGACCGAGCGCCCAGCCGGCATAACGTCCGAGGGCACGGACCACCAGCGGAGCCAGTGCGGCGGCAACAAAAACGCCGAGAACAGCGAGCAACATAGAAACTCAATCGCGTGAAGAGGTCACGGAACCGCGAGGAGGCCTGCCCTTCCGAGCCCGATCACGCCGGTTCGGTTGGCGCTTCGTCCGAAGAGCGCGTGCGTTCGAGCGTGTTGGCTTCCGTAGCGTTCAGGTTGCGCTCCAACTCCTCGAACTGGCCATTCCAATGATCAAACACCGTTCCCTCCCACAGCGGAACGCCCCCCAGATAGCCCGCCCGCCCGATCATGTGGGCCGAAACGGGGGCCGTGAGTAGCACAAACAGGAAGGCCGTGACCGCGCGCGTCGATACGCTCAGGTCGGCAAAGGAAATGGCCACGCCGATCAGCACCAGACCAGTGCCGAGCGTTCCGGCCTTCGTGATGGCATGCATGCGGGTGTACAGATCCGGCAGGCGCAGCAGCCCGATTGCAGCAATCAACATGAAGGTCACCCCGCCGAGCAGAAACACGGCAGCAAGAAGAGAGCTCATGGTTCAACGATTCCTTCTCCGGAGCGAATGCGTTCGATGTACCGCGCGACGGCAACGGTTCCCAAAAAAGCGAGTAGCGCCAGGACCAGAGCCGCGTCAATGTACGTCTCTTGGCCTACAAGTACGGCGTAGGTCCCCAGAAACCCCATGGCGAGGTAGGCGATAAGGTCCAAGGCGACGATGCGATCGGCCAGGCTCGGGCCGCGCACGACGCGTATGAGTGCGGCACCAATCGAGAGACTGGTAAGGGCAAGCGTGATGTGCACTACCCACAGCAAGGGGCCGTCAATCGATGGCATCGTCGTGAGTGTCCGTACAGGTGATCAGGTGAGGGTCAGCCCCGGTCGGGGCGGGGGAAATACGGGCTGGACAAGCGCGATATGCATTGTACGTGGATGGAGGCAAAGTGTCCAGTCGGGCACCCCGGAAGAGTTCGCCAATTTGATGAGAAGCGGACGAAAGCGGCCGCACAGGCGGACGGACGAAAAAAGGCGACCGGTTCCAGGGAGACCCCGGACCGGTCGCCTTTCCATCGCGACGGGGCGGAATGGTTATTCGGTTGCGTCTGCAAAGTTGCTTTCCACCGCGTCCCAATCGACCACGTTCCACCAGTGGTCGAGATACGTGCCCCGTTCGTTCTGGTAGTTCAGGTAGTAGGCGTGCTCCCAAACGTCCACGCCCAAAATCGGGGTATTGCCGTCAAGAAGCGGGTTGTCCTGGTTTGGCGTGCTGGTCACCTCCAACGAGCCGTCGGCATGGGCGACGAGCCAGCCCCAGCCGCTGCCAAACTGCCCAGCCGCCGTGCTCTGAAACTCATCCTTGAAGTCGTCAAAGGAGCCAAACGCATCGGCAAGGGCGTCAGCGAGGTCCCCGCTCGGACGACCGCCGCCGTCGGGCGACATGGCGTTCCAGAACAGACGATGGTTGTAGAATCCACCGCCGTTGTTTCGCACGGGGGTCTGGATGTCGGCCGGAAGGTTTTCGAGGCCCGTCAAGAGCGCTTCGATCGAATGATGCTGCAGGTCCTCGTGTCCTTCCAGGGCGGCGTTTAGCTTGCGAGTGTATCCCTGATGATGCTTGTCATGATGGATCCGCATCGTACGCTCGTCGATGTGCGGCTCCAGTGCGTCGTAGTCGTACGGCAAATCGGGAAGTGTAAAGGCCATAGAATCCCTGTTTTGTTGCCTTGATGAGTGAAGCTGTGACGATGTTCAACCGATGTTTTAACACCGGTTGGTGCTGCATCACGCATGTCTACGGCAGGCTTCACATTTTTGTTTTTATCCGTTCCCCCGGTTACAAGGTCGTCGGAATCCATGTCTCGCTCCCCTCAATCCGAGAGCGCGAGGCAACGTACGGCTACTCCGGAAACCGCACGACGACCTTCCCCTTGCTTTCCCCGCTGTGCAGGTATTCGACAGCGTCTGGGATGTCCTCAAGTCCTTCGAAGACGTGCTCATCGATGGAAACGTTCAGGGCGCCGCTCTGCTGAAGCTTGATGAGCTTTTCCATGTGCGGACCGAAATGCTCGGCGTAGTGCGGCAAGAAGAACCCGCGCAGCGACGCCGACTTCGGAATCAGCTCGGTGTACACGCGCTCATGCTCGATAGGCTGGGCGCCGTCCTTGTACTCACTCACATAACCGATGCACAGAAGCCGACCGTAGCGCGCAAGGGCGTCGACGCAGGTATCAAACAGTTCACCGCCGACGCATTCGTAGATGAGATTTACGCCGCTCGGATAATTGTTTTCCAGCACCTCGGCGACCTCCTCCTCCCGGTAGTTGACGGGATGGTCGCACCCGATGTCTTCCAGGAACTCCACTTTTTCCTGGCTCCGGCACGTGCCAATGACGTGGTTGCCCGCTCGCTTCGCGAGTTGCACGGCGTACTGCCCCGTCCCTCCTGCCGCGGCGGTGACCAAAACCGTCTCGCCGCTTTTCATTTCGCCCACCTCTTCGAGCGCAATCGAAGCGGTGAGTCCGCTCACCACGAGGCTCAGGACCTCCGGTGTCGGGTCGGGCACCTTGAGCGTGTCGCTGGCCCGGACGACGTTGTACTCGCGATACCCCCCGCCGAGGTTGCTCGTCACCACCGCATCGCCTTCTTCCAGTTGGCGCACCCGGTCGCCGGTCTGGACGACCACGCCTGCGGCCTCGGCCCCGAGTTCGATGGGCGGCCGCATGCCCGGCTGGTAGCGGCCGGCAGACATGTTGACGTCGGTCGCGTTCACGGCCGCGTAGAGGTTGCGAACCACCACCTCGTGCGGCTTGGGCTCGGGCACCTCTTCCTCTACGATCGAGGACGCCTGGCGGAAGTCGGTACTTAGTTTCGTGGCAACAAGCTTTCGGTTGGTGCGCACCATGACGCGGGGATGCAATCGATGAAGGAGTCGCAATGAACGGGGGGACGACAAGGGCCCGTGCGTGTAAGGGTCCGTGCGTGTGCAACGGGTGGGGTGCTCACGACTGTTTCTGCCAGTACCGGGCCAGCCCGTACCACGAGTCGCGGGGCTGTCCAAACTGTTCGTAGGCCGTCCAGAAGCGTTCGTCGGTCGTCTGTCGCATGCGGTCCAATTCTTGCGCCGCGAAGCGCTGGGCAAGACGGTCGTTCCCGTCGGCGTCACCAGCTTGGAGCATATCACGAACCGCGTCGGCAAACGCGTCAATCCGCGTGTCCATTTGCTCCAGGTGCCGCTGCACGTCGGTGTGCGGGCCGAAGTGCGTCAGGAAGAGACGATCGGGGGCCCAGTTCTGCACCCGATCGAGGCTCTCGTGCCAGGCCGCCAGATCCACGTCCGGCGGCGGCATCACGGGCATCACGTAGTCAGCACCTGCCACTCGCATGCCGCCCACGTCGCCGATGAAGGCCGTTCCGGAGGCGTCGTCGAAGTAGCTGACGTGGTGCTGAGCGTGCCCGGGAGTGTAGGCAACGTCCAGCGTGCGATCGCCAATGGTGAGCGTCTCGTCACCGGAAAGGACCTGCACGTTGGCGTCCGGCACCGCCCGGAACGTGCCCCACAGCGCTTCCATCCGGTCGCCGTAGATGCGTCGCGCGCTCCGGAGCAGGCGCTCCGGGTTCACCATGTGCCTCGCCCCGCGTTCGTGGACGGCCACCTGGACGTGCGGCGCCCGCTCGACCAGACTTCCGGTGGCTCCTGCGTGATCCAGATGGATGTGCGTAAGAAGAACCGTGTGCACGTCGTCCCACGAAAACCCGTCGTCAGCCAAGGCATCCTCCAGCGTATCGAGTACGGGAGTTGGCCCCGGATCGACGAGAAGCAGCCCCACGTCCGTCTCGATAACGGCGGTGGCAATCAAGAACGCATGCCCCTGATAGTCAGTGTCGTAAAACCACGTTGTGGCGTCGATGGACCGAGGGGACATGGTCATGGGGAAGGCGTTGCATCAGAGGATGGGTGCGGTCGGGCCGGTGCTCTGTCAGTCGGTATTCTTCGTGCTGAATCGATCTCAAGCCCCCTGGCATGTCGTCCTGGGCAAGCCGAGGGACCTCCCCGAAACCGGCCGACACGCCCACGGATGTCCCTCCGCGTGGGTCGGGATGACGCGCGTTGAGCGGGTTTTGCGATTACGACGCAAACAAGGGTGACGCAGCATTGGGCCTCCGTAAGGCTATGCAGAGGCGTTCGGGGCGTCGTCGTGCATGAGGGCCCGTACGTCGTCGTAGTAGCCGTCGACGTTGAAGGCCTCCGCGCCTGTGCTGTCCATCAGCGCATCCATGTGATCCATCAGGACATCGGCAACGGCGTGAATCGCCTGATGGCGAGTGAGGCCTTTCTCCTGAAGGTGCCCCAGGGCAGCAGGCACCGGGGTGTTTTCATCGAGCACGGCTTGATTTTCAATAATGGTGTGAACGATGGCGTGCAACTGCAAATTCGGGACCTCGGCGCCGGCTTTCCGATGATACTCGCGGACGCTGAGCACCTGCTCGCCCTCACTAAGGGACTGCCAGGCATCGCGCGGCGGGGGATCGTTCGGATCGTACTCCATCGGGGGAAAGAGACGTGATGAGACTCTGTACGGGAGATCGTTGGACGCGGACCGACGAAGACCGATCGCCCGGTGCTAGGCGTCAGTCCTCGGCGTTGGGAGCGTCGACGGATTCGCGCTCTACGCCATCGACAGAGAGCACGAAGTCGGAGCCGAAGGCGGTACCCGGTGTCTGGTAGCCGGGTGTGGCTCCGTCGTCGAGCACCCGCTGCGCCGCCGCGAGCGCGGCTCGCGCGGTGAACGTGTAGGCTTCCGGTCCGTGGAGGCGGGCCACCGCCTGCGAGCCATCATCGCCCCGCACCCGGGCCCACACGTGGGTCGAACCGTGCTCGCGCTCCTCGGCCGAGGGGCCCGGCGGCTGCTTGTCCACGAACGTGCGCAGCAGCTTTTTCAGAGGTGTCCACGCCAGCAGCCACTGCAGGTATCGGCTCCAGCGAAGGATGCGGCGCGCCGTCGGCGGCAGGTACGTGTAGTCGGTGATGTTGGGGATGCCGGTGCTGTGGTAGGCCGTGGCGACGTCTCCCCACGGAATGGACACCACGGTACGGACGCCCGGTCCCGCATCGCCGAAGTCCACCGAGCGCGTCGACCAGCCCGGAGGCACCGAGACGATGGTGCCGTTGCGGCGGACGGCACCGCCCTGCCCCAACTGCTCGATGGCCGTTTTCATGGTGCCACGCGACACCCTGCCAAGCCCCATGAAGGCGATCTCCAAGCTGGTGGCCGCCGGCACCTGCTGCTGCAGGTGGAGGGCGAGGCAGTCGGTCGGCACGACGTCGAAACCCACGCCGGGACAGAGCATTACGCCGGCGGCGTCCGCCTGATCGCTACGCTGCTGCAGGGACTCAAACACCTCGATTTCGCCTGTGATGTCGAGGTAGTGGGTGCCCGTCTGCAGACAGGCTTCAACCATGGGCGCCGCGGTGTGCACAAACGGACCGGCACAGTGCAGCACGCAAGTGGCGTTGTCGAGCGCGCCTTTAATCACGGTTGGATCCTTCATCGCGAACGTGCGACTCGGCAGGTCGTATTCACGGGCGAGCGCTTCGACCTTGTAGCGGTTTCGCCCCGCCACGATAGGCGCCATGCCCTCCGAAACGGCCCGGTCGATAATCAGTCGTCCCGTGTAGCCGTACGCGCCGTAGACAAGTAGAGCCATGCGTTCTTCGATGTTATGAACGAGGAATCGATGGCTGTACGACTGACGTGTCCTGCAGATTCATTTCTTTGTCTTCTTCCTACCTCTCCCGATGACTTCGCTTGTCCTCAGCCGCCGCTACTCTCAGAAGCGCGCCTTTGTAACCGGGGCGGCCTCCGGCCTCGGCAGGGCGCTGTGCCATCACCTGGGCGCCGATGGATGGACTGTCGGCCTGGCCGACATTGACCCGTCCGGGCTGCAGGCAACCGCCGACGACGTGCGTCGGGTCGGCGGCACCCCACACCCGGTCGAGCTGGACGTGACCGACGCGGTGGCCTTCCGCGACGCCGCCGATGCGTTTGTGGCGGACGCCGGGGGGGTCGACCTTGTCGTTAACAACGCCGGGATCGGGGCCGGCGGCGCGTTCGCTGACACATCGCTCGACGACTGGGAGCACGTCCTCTCGGTCAACCTGATGGGAGTGGTGCACGGATGCCGTGCGTTTCTTCCGGCACTGCGCGACGGCGGCGGGCACCTCATGAACGTGTCCAGCCTGGCGGCCGTCGCGTCCGGCCCCTACATGGCGCCATACAACGTGTCGAAGGCGGGCGTTCAGGCGTTGAGCGAAACCCTGTACGGTGAGCTCCGCGAGTCCGACATTCACGTATGCGTCCTGCTTCCGCCCTTTTTCCAGACCCGTATCGACGAGAACATGCGCGGTCCAGCCTCCGTGCGGAGCATGACGCAACGGCTGATGGAACGCTCCGGGCTGAGCGCCGAGACGATGGCGCGCCACGCCCTGCGGGAAGCCGGACGCGACCGCATCCACATTTTGTACTCGGACTGGACGTCCCGGGTGGTGTGGTACTTCCGTCGTGCCGCACCGGGCCGATACGTGCGCACGCTTCCGAATCGCGCCGAGCAGGTGCGGTCGTTCGTCGAGCGCCACTCGGGAGCCTGAAGCTACACTTTTTTGGCTTCGTAGGCGTAGGTCGGCGGGATATTGCGAATCTCGTACTCTTTGTTGACCGTCGAAAAGTGGTGGCGGAGGGGTTCTTCCATATGGTTGTAGTTCTGGTAGACCAGAAACTTGCCGTCCTCGGCCAAAACCTCGCGGGTGCGAACGATCAAATCGCGCTTGACGTCCGCATCCAGAAACGAAAACGGAATCCCGGAGACGACGTAATCGGCCTGCTCCAAATCATGCACCTCCATAACGTCAACGATGTTCTCAGCGCGGTCCTTCACCACAACCACCCGCGGGTCCCCGGCAGCAATCTCGTTGAGTTGATCCACGAACTCCTCGTTGCTCTCGATCAAGAGCAGGGTGGAGTCCTCGGTCATGTGCTCCAGGATGTACCTGCTGAATACTCCCGTGCCTGGCCCATACTCGACCACGATGCAGTCTTCGGAAAAGTCGATCCAATCACACACGCGGCGGACGAGAAACCGGGACGAGGGAGTAATGGCGGCCACGTCCTTGTCCTTCAAAAAATTCTTGATGTACGAGAGCGTACCCATATCGGGAGGCAAAAAGATCTGGTTGTGAGAGCAGACGGATTCGGTGGTGCACAGCGATGAAAGTAAAGCGCGCTGCGGGCAGCCTGCAAGTGGCGTAGCAGGTCGTTACATCGGAACGCAGTCGAGGGCGGCGTCGGCCTGCGCGGGTTATTACACGGCGGGCCTTATGGGCTGCCTGCCGACGCGGCTTCGTCGTCCCCGCCGCCGTGCAGCAAGCGACTCAAGTCGTCCTGCATCGAGAGCAGCGCGGAGCCGATGTACTTGTCCACGATCGTGCCCGTACCGTCGATCAAGATGCGGGTGGGAACGACGGCTACGTTGTACCGCCCGGCCCAGTCCCCTTCGCGGCCGTCGGGGGCGATCACGTGGTGCCCCGGCAGTCGGCGGCCCTCTCGGAACGCCTGGTTGAGCAGCGAATCCGGCTCCAGAGATACCGAAACGAACGCCACCGAGTCGGCCCGCGTGGCCTGATAGATGGCCCGCCGAGTGGGCAGCTGCCGCTTGTACAGGTCGTTGCCGGGCTCGTAGAACTCAAGCACGACTGGGCGACCGCGGAGGCTGGCGAGTGAGATCGAGTCGCCGCTCACCGTCTGTGCGGCGAAGTCCGGGGCCGGCATGCCCGAAAGCAGGTTCTCGATTTCGTACTGGGCGCGCTCGGCCCACTGCGCCCAGGGCGAATCCGGATACTCGTCCTGCAATCTCTCGGCGGCCTCCCGAGCGGCCTCCTGGTTAAGACTGTCCATGTGCGCCATCACAACGACCGACTGCAGGGCGGCCCGCTGCTCGTCGGAACGGGCTCGCTCGCGGAACGACTTCACAAACGCGAGGGCCGAGTCCTGACCGGCACGTCGAGCGACGGTGCGTCGCGCGATGCGGGCGGCCTCGGCGAACCGCGGATTGGTGGGCTCGATCGTGCGGGCACGCTCCACCACGAGCGAGTCGTTCCACCCCTCCAGGAGGCCGATCGACTCCACCATGCCCAGTTGTCCGGCGTAGGTCCCGGCGTAGGTCCGCCCCATGTCCCAGAGGATGCTGCTTGTCTGCCGGATGCTCTGGGCCATGGCGCTCTCCTGGAAGTCGGCCCCTCCGATGCGCTGCGCCAGCGTCTGGCGGTGCAGCACCATGGTGTTGCGATAGGCCATCAGTGCAGCATTCTCGCGAGAGCGAATGGGAATGTGGCTGCGGCGCAACGGAAGTTCTACCTCCATCCGGGCAGTGTCTCCGTCTGCAACCACGAAGTCGGTCGACGCCAGGCGTTGTTGCCCGCGGCGGCCCCAGATCATAAGCGGGTAGACGCCGCGCTCACGGGTCGAGACCGTCGCGGCAAAGTGGCCGCTGCTGTCGGTGACGGCGTGGGCCAGGGTGTCTACACCGCGCCCCTGGGCCTGGGCCACGAGCACGCGGAAGCCGCTGTAGTTGGTCGAAGAGTCGACCTCGGCGCTGACGGTGATCGTGCCTTCCAGGTAGCTGGTAATCTGGGGCGTCTCTGGGTCCGACGCACACCCCGCGGCGGCACCTGTGGTGAAGAAAAAGAGGGCCACGCCCAGCAGACGAGCGGTGTATCGACGAAGGGAAATGTCGGGGAGACTCACGAAAATGCGGTCGATTGGTGGGGGCTTGCTTCTGAAGGTAGGGACCGGGTGGAGACGCCGTTCGTGAAGTCCGGCAGCGCTCCCGAAACCCGCTCCTGTCGTCCTCTCACGGCTTCCGGGGACGAATCAGAACTCTCTACGCGGTCTCGCGCTGCGCGTTCAGCTTTTTCTGCAGCATGGAGCGGACCAACTGCGGGTCGGGGGAGCCGTCGAAGCGCTGCATCACCTGTCCCATGAAGAAGCCCAGGAGGCCTTCCTTGCCGTCGAGATAGGTTTGGACCTTGTCGGGATGCTCGTCCAGAACGGTGGCAACGACCGGCTCGATGGCGCTCTCGTCCTGCACTTGAATGAGGTTCAGGTCGTCAGCGATCTTGCCAGCCGACTCGTCGGTACGCTCCATCATGGCGTCGAACACCTCCTGCGCGCCGCTGGAGCTCACCTGGTCCTCGATCCGCAGGTACACGAGCTGTGCCAGCCGCTCTGGGGTGACCTCCAGCGCGTCGATTGCAAGGTCGCGTTCGTTGAGGGCGCGCTTGACCTCCGTCATCACCATGTTCGAGACCCGCTTGGCCTGGGCCGTGGTGTCCCCGCCCCGTGTTCGCTTGTAGAGGTGGCGGAGCGTCTCCTCGAAGTAGTCGGCGATCGGGCGCTCTTCGGTAAGCACGCCGGCGTCATAGGCCGGAAGGCCGATGTCCTCGATGAAGCGCTCACGACGTGCGTCCGGAAGCTCGGGCAGGCTCTCGCGCGCGGCCTCGCGCATCGTGTCGTCGACCACCACCGTCACAAGATCGGGATCGGGAAAGTACCGGTAGTCGTGGGCCTCCTCCTTGGCCCGCAGCTGCCGGGTCACCCCGGCGTCGGCATCCCACAGCAGCGTCTTCTGCTCTACCCTCTCGCCCATCTCCAGCACGCGAATCTGTCGCGTCACCTCGTATTCGAGCGCCTGCTCTACGTGGCGCATTGAGTTCAGGTTTTTGAGCTCCGTCCGGGTGCCGAAGGACTGCTGCCCGCGCGGGCGGACGCTCACATTGGCATCGCACCGCAGCGATCCTTCTTCCATGTTGCCGTCGCTCACGCCCAGGTAGCGAACGAGTTGCCGCATCTTGTCGAGAAACAGGTACGCCTCCCGCGGCGAGCGCAGGTCCGGCTCGGTCACAATTTCCAGCAGCGGAACGCCGCACCGATTGTGGTCGATCAGCGTGTGCTTGTCGTGGCGGTCGTGCACCGACTTTCCGGCGTCCTCCTCCATGTGAATGCGGGTCAAACCGATGCGCTTGACCTCCTCCGCCTGCCCGTTTTCCGCCGCTTCCGGGTCGTCTTGGCGGATGTCGACGTGCCCGTCGTAGCACAGGGGCGTGTCGTACTGGCTGACCTGGTAACCTTTGGGCAGGTCGGGATAAAAGTAATGCTTGCGGGCAAAGATCGAGCGCTCGGCAATGTCGCAGTGCGTCGCCAACCCGAGGCGAACGGCGTCTTGCACGACGCGCTCGTTGAGCACCGGCAGGGTGCCCGGATGCCCGAGGCTGATCGGATCGACGCGAGAGTTGGGGGCACCGCCGAATCCGACCGGGTCGGCACTGAAAATCTTCGACTCTGTCTGAAGCTGAACGTGGACCTCCAGACCGATGACGGGCTCGTACGATTCGTAGGGCATGAAGCAGCAAGAACGGTTCAGGGCATTGGATGCGTGACCAGCACGCGTGTACCCGATGCCCGTCCGTTTGTTCGTGCGCCGCCCCTTTCCCGCAGGACCCTTCCACCGGGCCTCGCCGTCTACAGGGGCGTTCTCCTTCTGGACCGTGAGCCGGTCGTGTCCGTTTTCCACTCCTCTGCTCTTCCTTTCCGAGCCGGCATGCAAATCGATCCCGTGCGGCAGCGCCCTCGGGAACCGCGAAAAGCGTCGGCACGGGCTTGTCCTGCCCTTTCCCACTCTTTCCCACTCTTTCCCGGCGCTCTCAGTCGGTCAGGCGTTCGAACGCATCCAGCACCTCGCTGGTGTGAGCGTCGGTCGTAGGGCGTTTGAACACGTGGCGAATCACGCCTTCGGGGTCGATCAGGTAGGTGGTTCGCTTCGTGCCCATGAACGTGTTGCCGAACATGGAACGCTCGCCGTAGACGCCGTACGCGTTGAGCACCTCATGGTCGGGATCGGCGACAAGTGGGAACGGCAGGTCGTGCGCGTCGGCGAAGGCCTCATGCGACGCCACATCATCCTCCGAGACGCCGACGACCGCCAATCCTGCTGCCTGAAGCTCCCGATATCCGTCCCGAAGGGTGCACGCCTGCGTGGTGCATCCGGGAGTATCGTCCTTCGGATAGAAATAGAGCACAACCCACTGCCCCCGGTAGTCGCTGAGGGTGAGGGACGTCCCGTCCTGGGTGGGTGCCGTAAAGTCGGGGGCTTCCTCTCCTACCGGCAGGCGATCAATGGAAGGAGGCATCAACGTTTCTGGTTTGGTAATGGACAATACGATTCTGCAAGCGTCTCCGTCGACGGATCGAGGGCCCTTCCCCCGCCGCCGACGCCGCGACGATCCGACCCTCCGAGGGTCTGGACCGGGCCCCGGCTTCCGAACATGAAGCGCGTCACTCCCCGGTCGTCGACGTCGGTGATACAGACGAGCGCTGATCGTTGAGCGACCAATCGTACGGAAGGTAGTCCACGTCGTACGCCGCGTTTGCGAGGCGTTCATGAACCTTGCCGTCGAAGTACGAAGCGAGATACCGCTGCACATCACTCGTCGAGTCGCCAAAGTCCTCGCCATACCACTTGAAGATGCGCGAGAGTGCAACCTC
>CAYFSC010000067.1:0-15047 GCA_964345695.1 uncultured Rhodothermales bacterium
TGGCCAGTTCGCCCTCTGCCGGGCGGTCGACCGTGATGCCTGGACTGCTCGCAGTCGGCGGTTCCCTGCAGCAAGCATCGCCCCCGGCTTCACCGGCTTCCCCGCTCGCATATAGCCCCTCGACCTCATCCCCATACTCATGACCTTCGAATGGATCACGATGCCCGAAGCGTGGATTGCGCTGGGCACGCTCACCCTGCTGGAGATCGTGCTGGGCATCGACAACATCGTCTTTATTTCCATCCTGTCGAACAAGCTCCCGGAGGACCAGCAGCTCCTGGCGCAACGCATTGGGCTCGGTCTCGCCCTGGCGGGACGCGTCATTTTGCTCCTGGGCATCAACTGGATCATGACGCTCACCGCGCCGCTCTTCGAGGTCCTGCAGCACGCCTTCAGCGGGCGCGACCTGATCTTGATGGGGGGCGGCGTCTTTCTCATCGGCAAGGCCACGACGGAGATCCACGAGAAACTGGAAGGGGAAAATGGATCGGTGGCTCAAGCGGCTACCGCTACGTTCGCGGGCGTGATCGCACAGATCTTTGTGCTCGACGCCGTCTTCTCGCTCGACTCCGTCATCACTGCTGTCGGGATGGCCGAGCACGTCGAGGTGATGATCATCGCCGTGACCATCGCCATCGTGATCATGCTGGTGACGGTGAACGCGGTGTCCGACTTCATCAAGGCGCATCCGACGGTCAAGATGCTCGCGCTCAGCTTTCTCCTGCTCATCGGCGTGACGCTCATGGCCGAAGGCTTCGGGCAGCACATTCCGAAGGGCTACATCTATTCGGCGATGGGCTTCTCGCTGCTCGTGGAAACGCTCAACCTGCGCGCGACCGAGCGAAAGCGAAAGGAAACGAAAGCAGAGCCGGCGCCCGTTCACCTGCACCAGCCGCGCCTGCGCCGCGCCGTGGAGCGCGCCCTCAAGGAGTAGAGAGGGAAGACGGGCCTCGCGCCCCTAGCCGGCCGCTCCTGCTCACGATGAACCGAATCCCGTGTCTGTCTTCGTCGCTAAAATTGTCGGTCTTCTCGCCAAGCCGCTGGGCCTCGGTCTCCTGCTGATCCTGGGCGGCACGCTTCTGTCCCGATGGCATGCCGGATGGGGGCGGGGATTCGTCACCGCGGGGGCGCTGGGACTGTGGGCGTGTGCCATGCCGTGGATGGGACATACCCTCATGGCTGGGCTCGAAGCGCCCTTTCCGCCGCAGAAGGCAACGTCGGTTCCGCAGGCCGAGGCCATCATCGTGCTCGGCGGCGGACTCACCCCGGCGGCGGGACCTCGCACCCACGCCGACCTGAACGACGCTGCCGACCGGCTTTGGCATGCCGCACGCCTGTACCGCGCCGACGTTGCGCCTCGCATCATTGCCAGCGGCGGCGCGCTGCCGTGGCGCACGCCCGGCGCGCCCTCCGCCCCGGCCATGGAGACACTTATGACCAGCTGGGGCGTGCCAGCGGACGCCATCCTGCGGGAAGCCCGAAGCACGACCACACGGACCAACGCCGTCTACACGGCTCGTCTGTGCCGGGACCGGGGGATCGAGCGCGTTGTGCTTGTGACCTCGGCCTGGCACATGCGGCGGGCCTTGGCGACCTTCCGCGCCACCGGGCTCCAGGTCGTGCCGGCGCCGACGGACCATCAGGGCATCCGCGATCCTTTCACGCTTATGTCGGTTCTGCCCGACGCGGAGGGGCTGCATGATACAACGTCGGCCGTCCACGAAACCCTGGGGCTCCTGTATTATTGGTGGAACGGCTGGCTGACGCCCGCGCCGGGTGGGGTCTCGGAGCCTGCGGCGCCGGGTCGGTAAGAAACGGCGTCCCCGGTTCGACAAAGGCCGCCCTTTCACCCGAGTCGCGTCGGTTTCACGGAGGGTTCGGCCATGTGCTTAACGAAAGCCGAACGAATCGTTGAGAAGCGGTGTTCACGAACCCATATCCATCGCCCCGTCCACACCCTGTGTCGCAATGGACCTTACCCCTCTCGATCTGTTCTACCGCTTCGGCGTTGCGCTCGTCATCGGCCTTCTGATCGGTCTTCAACGCGAGTACGCGTTCCAGCGGCGGACTCCCGATGAGGCCGAGGAGCTTCTTGCTGGGGCGCGCACCTTTCCGCTAATTGCACTGCTCGGAAGCGCCGCTGCACTGGTGGCCGACACCCTGGCGGCCCCGCTCGTTCTGGCCGGGGCCGTCCTCGGCGTGGCGGTGCTGCTGGCGGTGGGCCACTTCCTGGGCGCGAGTGCCTCCGACACCGGGCTGACCACGGAGATCGCGGCATTCCTCACCCTCATGATCGGCGCTCTCTGCTACCACGGACACCTGCGGATTGCCGCGACTCTCGGCGTGGCCACGGCGGTTCTGCTCACCCTGAAGGTGCAAACCCACTCGCTGGCGCGGGAGATCGATCGCGAAGACGTGTTCGCCACGCTGAAGTTCGCGGTGATCACCGTCATCATCCTGCCGCTGCTTCCGCAGCAGGGCTACGGCCCGGCGCCGTTCAACGTGCTGGCTCCGTACGACGTGTGGCTGATGGTCGTCCTCATCTCGGGAATCAGCTTCCTCGGGTACGTGCTCATCAAGATTGTCGGGCCGCGACGCGGCGTGGGGCTGACCGGGGTCCTCGGCGGCCTCGCGTCGAGCACCGCCGTGACGCTGACGTTTGCCCAGCGCAGCCGCGACGTGGAAGGCTATGCCATCCCCTTTGCTCTCGCCATCATACTGGCCTGGACGCTCATGTTCATTCGGATCCTCGTGGAGGTCGCCGCCCTCAACCGTCCGTTGCTGGAGATTGTCTGGGTGCCCGTGCTCGTGGTAATGAGTGCGAGCGTCGGCTACTCGGTGTACTTGTACATGCGTCAGACTCCCGAGTCCGACGAGGAGGAAACCAACTTCACGAACCCTTTTCGCCTGGGGCCCGCCATCACGTTCGGGCTGCTCTACGCCGTCATCCTCGTCGCAGCCAACGCGGCGCAGAGCTACTTCGGAACCACGGGCGTGTACGTGTCGAGCGTCGTGTCGGGCCTGGCCGACGTGGACGCCATCACCCTCTCGATGGCGCAGCTCAGCGGGCCGGAGGGCGACATCGCCCCCAAGACGGCGGCGCGGGCCATCCTCCTCGGGGCCGCGGCCAATACGTTCTTGAAGGGAGGCATCGTCTTCGCCACGGGCACGGCGCGTCTGCGCCGCGCTCTCGCGCCCGGCATGGGGCTCATCATCGGCGTGTCCGCCCTCGTCATTGCATTCATCTGACAGGCCGCCCCGCGCCGTACGTGCCGCGGACAGAGATCGATTCTGCGCCGAGTCCGTAAGCAGAGGTCCGATGGGTCCTCAGCCAATACGAAGCCTCATGACGAGACGCTGGCTGCTTCATCTGGCGCTGGCCGTAGGGATTCTGTGCGGAACCCCAACCGTCGCCGCCGCGCAGGCCTCCGACACCACGGCCTCCGACACCACGGCCTCCGACACGTCGGGCACGCCGTCGTGGCACGAGGAGGCCTGGACCGAAATCACGACACACCGCGGCGTTCGCTTCACCTACATCTTTTACAGCCGGGCGGACACGCGCAACAATGGCGTCGTCATTCGCCTGGAGAACCGGAACGCCCACCCCGTTCGATACGCGTTTACCGTCATCTTTCGGACGCCGACCGCGGAGCGGACGGCCCAGGCCCGCGGGTCTCTGGACGCCGGCGCGATGAAAACCGGGGAGAAGGATGGTCTCTTCTGGATCCCATTCCGCGAGGAGGGCCAAACCATCGGAGAGATTGGGCTGCGCGGCATCCGCATCGTGCGCGTGTCGCCTCAGGCCTCCGGCTCTTGACCCGCGCTCTCGGCATCTGACGCGTCAATTTGTGGTGAGGGGCAAACGATGACGCCCTCGCCGCGTATCGATACGATGCACGGTTTTAAAACCGTCTCTTCAAAAGCTTCTTCGCAGAACGCCGAACGCTCGTGAGTGCAACGGAAACGGTCGCCAACGAGGCGCCCCCAGCCAATCCGAAAATCAAAAAGGAGGTCGACCGTCGTCGGACCTTCGCGATTATCAGTCACCCGGACGCCGGAAAGACGACCCTGACGGAGAAAATGCTCCTGATGAGCGGAGCCATCCACGAGGCCGGTGAGATCAAGGCGCGCAAGGCCGATCGTCATGCCCGTAGCGACTGGATGTCGATGGAGAAGGACCGCGGCATCAGCGTGACGTCGTCGGTCATGAAGTTTCCGTACCGCGGGCTGGAGCTCAACCTGCTCGACACGCCCGGTCACCGCGACTTCTCGGAGGACACGTACCGCGTGCTGACGGCGGCGGACAGCGTCATCATGGTGCTTGACAATTCGGCGGGCGTGGAGCGCCAGACGCGCAAGCTGATGGAGGTGTGCCGCATGCGCGACATGCCGGTGATTACGTTCATCAATAAGATGGATCGCCACGGCCTCCCGCCACTGGAAATCTTGGACGACATCGAGCAGACGCTGGAGCTGGAAACGGTGCCGCTCTCTTGGCCCGTGGGCATGGGCGACCGGTTCCGTGGCACCTACAACCTGTACCGCGACGAGCTGCACCTCTTCTCGCACGCCGACATGGAGGGCGAGCACGAGCGGTTGCCCATCGACGACCTCGGCGACGAGCGGCTCGACGACGTCCTCGGCAGCCAGGCCGACGACCTGCGGTTCGACGTGGAGTTGGTCCGCGAGGCCGGCAACGACCTCGACGAGCAGCGCTACCTCGACGGCGAGCAGACGCCGGTCTTCTTCGGCAGCGCGCTTAGCAACTTCGGCGTGGGCGACATGCTCGACACGTTCGTCGAGATTGCCCCGCCGCCGCGCCCGCGCCCCACGACGACGCGCGCAGTGTCGCCCTACGAGGAGGACTTCACGGGCGTCGTGTTCAAGATCCAGGCGAACATGGACCCGAAGCATCACGACCGGATGGCCTTTGTGCGCATCTGCTCGGGGCAGTTTGAGCGCGGCATGACCGTACAGCATCAGCGCACGGGGGACGAAACGCGCCTCAACAACGCCACCACGTTTATGGCGCAGGACCGCGAAGGCGTCGATACGGCCTTCCCGGGCGACATTATCGGCATCATGAACCACGGCACGATCAAAATCGGCGACACCTTCACCTCCGGCGAGGATCTTCAGTTCACCGGCGTGCCCAGCTTTGCGCCGGAGCACTTCCGCAAGGTCCACCTCGACGATCCGTTCCGCGCCAAGCACCTCGGCAAAGGCCTCACGCAGCTCAGCGAAGAGGGGGCCATTCAGGTCTTCCGCCCGCTGCAGGGGAACGCCTACATCCTCGGCGCCGTGGGCGAGCTCCAGTTCGACGTTACGCTGGCCCGCCTGCGCGACGAGTACAACGTGGATGCCCACCTCACGGGCGTGCAGTACACGTGCTGCCGCTGGGTCGACGGTCCGGCCGAGAAACTCGACGCCTTCGAGGCGAAGGAAATCGATAACCTGTTTCGCGACGCCGACGGTGCCCTTGCCTATCTCGGCCTCAGCGACTTTCGCCTGGAGCGTACGATGGACAACTGGCCGGACCTCACGTTCGAGTCGACGAAGGAGAACACGGCGTGATTTTCAGTTCCGAGTTTCGGGTTTCTGGTTCGGAGGGACCCTACACTTCGTTCTCCGTGGTTTGTAGCTTGAAAGGCGGTCCAACCATCGGGCCGACGCCGTGCCACCTACCCCTTGTCACTCGACACTCGCCCTACCGCATGCGCCGCGTCCTCCTTCTTCTGGTTGCTGTCGTTCTCGCTGTCCCTGCTGCATCGGCTCAGGACCTTCCGACGCCGCCTCCGCCCGTCGACCCGCGCATCTATGACATCGTCGACGCCCCGTCGTCCGACCGGGTGGAGAGCGACATCCGCACGCTGGCCCGCTTCGGCACGCGTCACACGCTCTCCGACACCACGAGCGACACGCGCGGCATCGGCGCCGCCCGCCGCTGGGTGAAGGCGGAATTCGAACGCATCTCGGCGGATTGCGGCGGCTGCCTAGAGGTCGAGACGCAGCGGTTTGTGGTGGCCGGCGAGTCCCGCATTCCCGACTCCACGACCATCGTCAACGTCTACGCCGTGCAGCGCGGCACGACGCATCCCAACCGGTACGTGATCATGTCCGGCGACATCGACTCGCGGGCCTCCGATGTCATGAACGATTCCATCGACGCCCCGGGCGCCAACGACAATGCTACCGGGCTCGCCGGCGCGATTGAGGCCGCGCGGGTGCTGTCGGACTACGAGTTTGGCAGCAGCATCATCTATGCCGGGCTGAGCGGGGAGGAGCAGGGGCTGTTCGGCGGACAGCACATGGCCCAGGTCGCGCAAGAGGAAGGCTGGGAGATTGCCGGCGTGCTCAACAACGACATGATCGGCAATATCGACGGGCAGGACGGGGTCATCGACAACACCGTCTTTCGCGTGTTCTCCCAGTACAACATTCCGAGTGAGGACGACCGGTGGTCCGAGCGCTATTTCGGCGGCGAGAACGACAGCCCGTCGCGCAACCTGGCCCGCTACGTCGCGCGGATGACGGACCTGTACGTTCCGAACATGGACGCGATGATGATCTACCGCCTCGACCGGTTCGGACGCGGCGGGCACCACACGCCGTTCAACAACGCCGGCTTCCCTGCGGTGCGCATCATGGAGGCCCACGAGGATTACACCGAGCAGCACCAGGACATCCGCACGGAGGACGGCATCGAGTACGGCGACACGATCGACGAGGTGCACTTCGACTTTGCTGCGCGCATGACGGGGGTGAATGCCGCCGTGCTTGCAGGCATCGCTGCCGCACCGCCCGCGCCCGACTCGGTCAAGATCGGCGGGGCCGTGCAGCCGTCCACCACGCTCGCCTGGACGCCGGTGGACGATCCAAATTTGGCGGGCTATAAGATCTACTGGCGGAAAACGACCGCCCCGCGCTGGCAGAAGAGCCGGTTCGTGGGCGACGTGACGGAGTACACGCTCGAAAACATCATCATCGACAATTCTCTCTTCGGCGTGGCCGCGGTCGGCGAAAACGGGAACGAAAGCCCGGTCGTGTTCCCGACGAGCCTGCTGCGGTGATGGCGAGAGGGCGTATGGGCAAGAGGGCGTGGGGGCGGATGACATTCCCGTCGCGCGTCGCCTTGCGTGCGTGGGATGCCGTTTCCTTGCGCCTCGGACGCCGTCCGACGCTTCGACATTCTCGGAACTCCGAACTCGGAACGCTGAACTTATGAACACGGATCGTCGCGCCTTTCTCGAAGCCTGCACGGCCCTGGGGCTGGGTGGCACCCTGTTTCCCGGCATCCTCTACGCACAGGCTGCCGATGATGAGGGACCCATCACCGTCGACCACATCGAAGCCGCGGAGACGATTGCGGGCGTTTCCTTCACGCCCGAGGAGCGGGAGATGATGGTGGAGGACCTGAACGACAATCTGGAGGGATACAAAGCGCTCCGCGAGCTTCCGATGCCCAACGAGCGCCCGCCGGCCACCGTGTTCGATCCGCGGATCGGCGGTGCCGAGATTCCGGACGTGCCTGCGTCGGAGGATGGCGTTCGCATGCACCGGCCGGCCCGCTCGAAGCCGCCTGCAGACGAGGATCTGGCGTACGCCTCGCTTCCCGAACTGGCGCACTGGCTGCGCACCGAGCAGGTCACCAGCGTGGAGCTCACCGAGTTCTACCTGGAGCGGCTCCGCACGCTCGACCCGAAGCTGAACGCCGTCATTACGCTGACGGAAGACCGGGCGCTCAAGGCAGCGGAGACGGCGGACGAGGAGATTTCGCAGGACCACTGGCGCGGCCCGCTGCACGGCATCCCATGGGGCGCAAAAGACCTGTTGGCCGTGGAGGGCTACAAGACGACCTGGGGCGCCGAGCCGTACAAAGATCAGCGGATCGACGCGACGGCCGAGGTCGTGCAGCGCCTCGACGATGCCGGGGCCGTGCTCGTGGCCAAGCTCGCCCTGGGGGCGCTGGCGTGGGGCGACGTGTGGTACGGCGCCACGACGCGCAATCCGTGGAACCTGGACCAGGGGTCCAGCGGCTCCTCGGCCGGCCCTGGAGCCGCCGTGGCTGCGGGCGCCGTGCCGTTCGCCATTGGATCGGAGACGCTGGGCTCCATCGTCTCGCCGTCCACCCGCAACGGCGTGACGGGGCATCGGCCGACGTTCGGCACGGTCCCGCGGACCGGCGCCATGGTCCTTTCGTGGACGATGGACAAGCTCGGTCCGATGGCGCGATCCGCCGTCGACTGCGCGTACGTCTACGACGCCATCCGCGGGGCCGGCGCGGGCGACCCGGCCTCCGTCGACGCTCCGTTTCCGTTCGATCCGTCGACCGACGTCACCGGGCTACGCGTCGGATACGTCGAAGAGGCGTTCGGGGGCGACTACGACAACGCCGAAGCCGATCAGCAGACGCTGCAGGTGCTCCGCGACATGGGGGTCGATCTCCAGCCGATCTCGCTCCCGACGGATCTGCCCGTTGGCGCGATGTTGAACACGCTCGACGTCGAGGCCGCCTCGGCGTTCGACGAACTCACCCGCACCGACGGCATCGACGACATGAAGCGGCAGAGCACAGACGCGTGGCCGCACGTCTTCCGCACCGCCCGCATGATTCCGGCCGTGGAGCACACGCAAATGAGCCGCGCCCGCACCCGCCTCATGCAGGCGATGCACGGCGTCATGGCCGACCTCGACGCGTTCGTCTGTCCGAGCTTCCGCGCAGGGGTTCTCGGCATCACGAATCTCACCGGGCATCCGTGCGTGTGTGTTCCCAACGCCTTCCACCCCGTGGAGGACCAGCCGTCGTACCGCAAGGACCCGGCGAGCATCTCGTTTCTCGGCGCCCTGTACCGCGATGATGCCGTGCTCGCCCTCGCCCACGCCTATCAGCAGGAGACCGACTTTCATACCCGGCGTCCGCCCATCCGATAGGCAATGACGAGTGACGAATGGCGAATGCCGAGTGAGGCACGCGACGGCGCAACCAATTCGACACTCGAGACTCGAAAACCGACACTTTCCTCATGCGCATTGCCAGCCTCTTACCGGCGACCACGGAGTGGATCTGCGCGTTCGGCGCAGGCGAGGAACTCGTTGCCCGCTCGCACGAGTGCGACTTTCCCGACGACGTGCGCGACGTTCCTGCCGTCACCGAGGCAGCGTACGACAGCGCGGGCGACTCGGAGGCCATCGACGACGCCGTGCAATCGACCCTCCAGCAGGGGCTCAGTCTGTACAACGTCGACCTGGACCGTCTGCGCGAGTTGCAGCCCGATCTCATCGTCACGCAGGACCAGTGCGAGGTGTGTGCCGTCTCCCGCTCCCAGCTCGACGACGCTCTGGCCGCGTGGAACGGACCGGCGCCGGAGGTGCTCTCGCTCAAGCCCCAGACGTTTAAGGAGGTGCTGGACGGCGCCCTGCGCCTCGGGCGCGCCATCGACCACACTGACGCTGCAATGCAGGTCATCGCCGATCTGGAGCGGCGACTGCAGGCGCTCCGGGCGTCGCTCGGTGTAGACCGCCGCACCGATCCGGAGACGCTGCCGACCGTGGCCTGCATCGAGTGGATGGAGCCGCTTATGGTTGCCGGTCACTGGATGCCCGATGTCGCCAATCACGCCGGAGCGCAGGCCCTCGTCACCGAGGCGGGCGCGCCGTCGCAGACCCTCGAGTGGGAGGACCTGCGCGCGGCCGACCCCGACGCGATCGCGGTTCTGCCCTGTGGCTTTTCCATCGACGAGACGGTCCGCGACCTGTCGTATCTCACGGACCGCGACGGATGGAACGAGCTGTCTGCCGTCGAGGAGGACCGTGTCTTTTTGTTTGACGGCAACGCCTACTTCAATCGTCCCGGGCCGCGTCTCTATCGGTCCGTCGAGCTCCTCGCGTCTGTCGTTCATCCGGATCGCGCGATCCTCGACCCGCCCCCGGCCGACTGGGAGCGAATTGGAGTCGAAGACGCCGCAGCGGTGCAGGCTTCCACCCATCCTGCGTGAACCGCCGGGATCATCTTCTTTTGTGGCATTGTTTGTAGCTGCGCTGTGATTCCGGCAAATTCCCTCGCACGGAGTCACCGCGTGCCTTTTCCATCCCCGTCTCGCCTGATCTGAAACCCTCCCTTATGAAGCGTTCGGAGTTCAGCTACGAGTACCCCCAAGAGTTGATTGCGGAATACCCGTCCGAGCCCCGGGATTCGTGCCGCCTCATGGTGCTCGACCCCGTTGAGAAAACCGTCGAACATCACTCGTTTGAGAACCTCCCCGACTTTTTCCACGAGGGCGACGTCCTCGTCGTGAATAACACCAAGGTGTATCCGGCCCGTCTCTACGGGCAGAAAAAAAAGACCGGGGCCGACATCGAGGTTTTTCTCCTTCGCGAACTGAACCCGGAGAGCCGCCTGTGGGACGTCATGGTCGACCCGGCGCGCAAGATTCGTATCGGCAACAAGCTGTACTTCGACGAGGACCTGTCGGCCGAGGTGATCGACAACACCACGTCACGCGGGCGCACGATCCGCTTTTCGTTCGACGACTCGAACGAGGCGCTCTACGCCAAAATCCGCAATCTTGGCGAAACGCCTCTTCCTCCGTACATCGACCGGGAGGTTGAGGAAGAAGACCAGGAGCGCTATCAGACCATTTTCGCGGAGCACCGCGGAGCCGTGGCGGCGCCCACGGCCGGGCTCCACTTCACCGAAGACATGGTGGAGCGCCTGGAGAGCAAGGGGGTACACGTCCTCCCGATCACGCTGCACGTGGGGCGCGGCACCTTCCGCGAGGTGGGCGTCGAAGACCTGACGAAGCACCGGATGGACTCGGAGGAGTACTGGATCCCGGAGGAAACGGCCGAGGCGGTCAACCGGGCCCTGCAGTCCGAGGAGAACGTCGTCACCGCGGTCGGTACGACGGTCGTGCGCGCGATCGAATCGAGCCTCTCGGCCAGCAAAACGCTGAAGCCCGACCACTCGTGGACCGACCTGTTTGTCTTCCCCCCGCACGAGTTTAAGATCACCGAGCGGCTGCTCACCAACTTCCACCGTCCGGAGAGCACGCTCCTCATGATGACATGTGCCTTTGCGGGCTACGACTTTACCTTCGAGGCCTACGAGGAGGCGTTCGAAGAGGACTATCGCCTGTTCTCATTCGGCGACGCGATGATGATCAAGCGCCCTGCCCCCGAGGAGTGATGCGTTGGGTTGTGCGCTGCAGGTTGAACGTTGGACCGTTGAACGTTGGGTCGCCCGGGGTGGGAATCCCTGCTCTCGGTCCACGCGTCCCTCACTCATGCAGCGCGAAACGAGAACCCCGAAACGAGAAACCTGGAACGCAATGGCGGATCCGAATGAAGTGGCCGTGCTCGTGCCGGCAGCGGGAGAGGGCCTGCGCATGGGGGGAACCCGCAAGCAGTTTCGGCGACTGGGCGACCGACTCCTGCTCGTGCAAACCCTGCTTGTGTTCGAGCGCCATCCTGCCGTGGGGCACGTCGTCATCGCCGTCCCCGAGCACGAAGTGAGCGACGTGAGCGACCGCTTGCAGGGCGAGGGCCTGACGAAGCTGACGGCCGTCGTGAGCGGAGGGGCCTCGCGCCAGGTCTCGGTGCGCCACGCCCTTCGTGCGGTGCCCGCCCCGGTGGAGGTGGTGCTCGTTCACGACGCCGTCCGCCCGTTTCTCACGCCCGACGCGGTGCAGTCCGTGGTCGACGCCTCGCGTGCGAGCGGCGCCGCTGCTCTGGCCGTCCCGATGGCCGACACCGTGCGCCGTGGCGACGACGGCACCTTCGGCGAAACCATCCCCCGTGACGACCTCTATCGCGTGCAAACGCCGCAGGGCTTTCGCCGGGCCTGGCTGGAGCGGGCACACCGTGCCGTCGCCAGCGCGCCGGAGCCCGTAGCCACCGACGACGTCCAGCTCGTGCAGCAGGCCGGCCACGACGTCCAGATCGTCGAGGGCAGCTCGCGCAACTTCAAAATCACGACCCCCGCCGACTGGAAGCTCGCCCAACAGCTCTGGCCGCACTGGACGGAAGCGAGGGACGTGTGACGCGTTGCGTGTTGTGGGTTGCGTGTTGTGCGTTGAAGAAACCAGAAACGGGAAACCAGAAACTCGGAACGCTGAACTCCGAACTCGAACCGCGATGCGCATAGGTTTTGGCATGGATGTCCACCGGCTTGTGGAGGGACGTCCGCTCATTATCGGAGGCGTGACGATTCCGCACGACACCGGGCTGGCCGGGCATTCCGACGCCGACGTGCTCCTGCACGCCATCGCCGACGCCTTGCTTGGCGCCGCGGCGCTCGGCGACATCGGCAGCCACTTTCCTGACGACGATCCACAGTGGGAGGGGGCCGACAGCAGGGATCTTCTTGCTGCCGTCGCCGAGACGGTGCAAGAAGACGGTTGGGAGCTTGCCAATGTGGACGCTACCGTTGCGTTGCAGCGTCCCAAGCTTCGCTCTCACATCGACACGATGCGTCACCGTACGGCGCAGGCGCTCGGTGCGGAGGTCGAGCGGGTCTCGATCAAGGCCACCACCACAGAGACGCTTGGGTTTGTGGGGAAAGAGGCCGGAGCTGCCGCCTACGCCGTGTGTCTGATTGAAGAGTGTTGAAGTGTTCGGGTGTTCACGTGTTCAAGACCGTGAACACCTGAGCACACGAATACGCGCGCACGATGATGCTCGATTTGTTTTCCGACTTCTTCTCGTGGATGGAGGCGCTCCCGGCTGTGTGGGCGTACGCAACGCTGTTCGTCATCGCGTACGGCGAGAACGTCGTGCCGCCGATTCCCGGGGACATGGTGGTCGTCTTCGGCGGGTACATGGCGGGCATCGGGCAACTGAGTCTCGGCGTGGTCATCCTCCTGTCGACCCTAGGCGGGGCCCTCGGCTTCATGTCGATGTATGCGATCGGGTACCGAGTGGGCGCGGCAGCGATGGACCCCGACCGGCTGCGCTGGCTGCCGCAGGACGGATTCGAGAGGGCCCGCCGATGGGTCCGACGGTACGGATTCGGGGTGGTGGCTGCCAATCGGTTTTTGAGCGGCGCACGTTCCGTTATCTCGCTGACCGTCGGCATGGCGCAGATGTCGGCCTGGAAAACCGCGGTCTGGTGCACGGTGAGTGCCTTGCTGTGGACCGGCCTCATCAGCTACGCTGGCTTTGCCGTGGGCGAAAACTGGGAGATCGTCGCCGTCTACCTGCGCGCTTACGGCCGTATCGTGCTGGGTGTGCTTCTGCTCCTTGGCGTGATTCTCCTGGCGCGATGGGGCTGGCACCGACGGGGCGCACAGGAGGCCACTGGAGAGACCGACGCGTAGCGGTTGTGTGGAAAATCGAGCAAAATGCATGTGCGTCGAAGCATGCTCCGCCGTTGCGCGTGCGACTTTGTAACTGTGTATTAGCATCTCGCTGACGTAGCTCAACTGGTAGAGCAGCTCACTTGTAATGAGCAGGTTGTCGGTTCGAGTCCGGCCGTCAGCTCCGAAAACCCCCCGCTTCAGGCCTCTGAAGCGGGGGGTTTCTACGTCGCGGCCCGGCGGATTCCTCGATCTGTAATCGAGACGACCGACGGGGAGTTGGACCTCCCGGCATCTTGGGCCCGCGATGCAGTCTCTGCCTTCTGCGCGTTAGAGGACAGATCGCTTCGGTCGGGCCTCCTCAGCCGAGCCTCCTCACTCGGGCCTCTCCAACGCGCGGTGTCGAGAGTGCGAGCAGCAAGATCGAATCGGCGCTCGTGTTACGTTCATCGCATTCCTGGCCCGTCTCGCGGGGCGTGCAAAACTCTGCCCACCGTTCCAACTTTAAATGGATCTCATTTTTAACCAGCAAGTGTCACGCACGGAATCAACCCTGCCTCGCGCAGAGGCCACTCGACACCGGCACCCCCGCCGCCCCTCACGTCCGCTCCTTTTCCCCAGGGCCATGGATCTCATGCTGTCGACCGTTTCTCTTGTTGCCGTGCTGGCGCTCGTGGGAATCGGCGCCATTGCGCGAACGCTAAAGGTCGTGAAGGAATACGAGCGAGGCGTCAAGTTCACGCTCGGGAAGTTCGACGGCGTGCTGCAACCGGGCCTGCGCACCGTGATCCCGCTGGTTCAGTCGTGGGAGCGCGTCGACATGCGCGTCAAGGCGGTCGATGTGCCGCGCCAGGAGAGCATCACGCGCGACAACGTCACCGTCGAGATTGACGCGGTCATCTACTATCGTGTGCGTCACGCCAAGCGGGCCATCCTAGAGGTCGAAGAGTACATGTACGCGGTGCAGCAGCTCGCGCAGACAACCATGCGCAACACCGTCGGGGAAGTCGATCTCGACGCGCTCCTGGCGGAACGCGAGCGCATTTCCCGGCAAATCCGCAAGGTCATCGACGAGGCCACCGACCCATGGGGCATCGAAGTCCGATCGGTGGAGTTGAAAGACATCATCCTGGCACAAGATATGCAGCGCGTCATCGCCCGGCAGGCTGAGGCCGAGCGCGAGCGCCGCGCCGTTACCATTCAGGCACAGGGCGAGCTGGAGGCCGCGCAAAACATGGCGGACGCTGCCCGCACGCTCAGCAGCGAGGAGGGGGCCTTGCACCTGCGCACGCTGCAGACGCTCAACAGCCTCAGCAGCGACAGCTCCAACACCGTCATCTTTGCCGTTCCCACCGAAGCCCTGCGCGCTCTGGAGACGGTGGCATCGTCCTCCGACGGCGCGTCGGAGGACCCGGCGACGGACTCCCGTTCCTCCGCGTCCTCGTCGACCGAGTCTCCGTCGACCGACGTTCACGCGTAGCCGAGCCGCCGACCACACAGATCGGCGTGGTCCTGGCTAGTGCCGACGGGCAGCAGACCGGCTACCTGCTCCACCTGTCGAAGCAGATGTCACCGCCGAAAACGGATTCCTGGATGACCGACCCAGCTGTGCCAGCCGCGGTAGAGCGCGCCAACGGCACCAACATCTGAGAACGAGCTGCACACATCCCTCGGACCACGGGGTCGAGCCCACACAGCGGCTTTTCGTTGCCCGCCGGGAGTCCGATCCGGAACCAATGGCCGATCCACAGG
>CAYFSC010000068.1:0-5665 GCA_964345695.1 uncultured Rhodothermales bacterium
TCAGCGCTTCTCGCCCGATGAGTGAGCGCGGCCCGCTAGGTTGCCTCGACGGGGTCCGCTTCGGCGTCGTCGGCGGTTGTGTCGTCGGCGGTTGTATCGTCGGGCGAAGAAGTAGTGTCCGGCTCACTTTCGGCCGGAGCTTCCGACGTCTCGTCCTCCTCGTCCGCCGGGTCCGCGTCGCGAGGCGCGGCTTTGTCCTCCGATGCCGCCGAGGGAGCCGGTGGATCCGGTAGGTCGTCCTCCTCCAAGCGGCGGTACTGCAGATCGGCCGTTTCGACCTCGAAGTCGAGCGACTCCAGGTGGAGAACCGCAGGCGGCTCGTCGTCGAGCATGTCGGCGGTGCGATGCATCCACATGGTGGCCTCGGTGCGGCTGAAGACATTGCCGCCGGGCGTGCGGGCGGGACCCATCAGCGCCCGCGGAGGCTGGGTGCGCTCGTGCTCCTTGAGGTACTGCGGGTGCTGCACCGACTGATCGTCGGCGGTGTAGCGCGCATAGCGGGCCTCAAACTCGCGCAGGATACGCAGCAGCACGGCGGCCTGCCGCTCGGCCTCCAGGGCCCGCCGCAGCACGACGCGGTGGACGGCGCGCACACGGTCGGCGTTCTCTCCGTGCAACTCGGCGGCGCGCTCGCGGAGCTGATCCCGCACCCGGTTGGCAGCGCGCTCGCACTGGCGCACCTGGCGGCGGGCCGTCTCAATGTTGTCTTTCGCCGCCTGCACGGCCTTCTCGGCCGCCTCCACCTCGTCCTCGCCGGCGTCGCCCGTGAGCGCGCGGGCGGCCATCTCGTCGGCCTCGGCCATGAGGTCGGGCAGCGGCTCTCCCTCCGTGCGAATGGTGTCCTTCGCCTGCCTTTTGCGCTTGTGGATGGCATCGAGGCGCTCCAGCAGTTCGCTCCCCTCCGGATCGTCCTCCAGATGGGTGATGGACACGGGCGGAATTTCCGTGGTGGCGTCCTTGGGAAGAGGCATGATAGGCGGCACGGAGCTCGTCAGAGGCCAGAGAGGCGAACGTCCGCCGGGAGGCAAGACGCAGGATATGTAACGCGGGGACTGCCGACAGTTTCATTCCGCCGCTTCACGGAACGATGAAGCCAGTGTGCGTTCGCACGGCGAGCGTCGCACAAGTGTGACGATGCCTTCACGCGCCGCGCCAGAAGCCCTTCCAGCATTTGTGTCCCATTGCAGCAGCCCTATGTTGTGAGATCTCGCTGCTTCACGACTGGACGTTCTGTGTGCATGCAACGCTGGGAAGGACTGGATATTGAGACGGAAGGCACCGGCATCTCCATCCCGCTGAGCCAGCAGGTCAATCTGCTGGGGGCCCTGCTCGGGCAGGCCACGCGCGAGCAAATGGGGGGCGATCTGTTCGCCCTCGTCGAGGACCTGCGTCTGCTTTGCAAGCAGGCCGAACGCGATGACGACCCGTCCCTGCGCACGCAGGCCGCCACCCGCATCGCGGAGTTGTCGACGACGGAGATTGAGCACCTGCTCCACGTCTACACGACGTTCTTCCACCTCGTCAACCAGGCCGAGCGTCAGGAAATCATCCGCATCAACCGGGATCGAGCCCGGGCCGCGTCCAACGGCACCGACGGCATCGTGGACGAGGACTACGACCCGCCGCGGCCCGAGTCGATCGATGCCGCCATCGCGTCGATGAAGGCGGACGGCGTGTCGCTCGACGAGGTGCTCGACGCCCTCCGCGGGCTCGACATCCAGCCGACGCTCACCGCTCATCCCACCGAGGCACGGCGGCGGACGGTCCTGCGGAAGCAGCAGCGCATTGCCGACCTGCTCTCCGAGCTCCGCTCGCGCGAATCGACGCCCGAGGAGCGCCTCGCCTCGACCGACGCGCTCTACGCCACGATCTCGAACCTGCTGGGCACCGACGAAATTCGCGAGGAGCGGCCCACCGTGCGCGAGGAAGTCGAGCAGGGACACTACTTCATGCACGGCACGATCTGGGACACGATTCCCCAGATTCATCTCGATCTGCAGCAGGCGCTGCGGCGGCATTACGGAACGTCGGCCGAGGTGCCGGCCTTCCTGCAGTACCGCTCGTGGATCGGGAGCGACCGCGATGGCAACCCGAACGTCACGGCCGACGTGACGCGCTGGACGTTCGCCCGCCAGCGCCGCACCACGCTGGAGCACTACCTCGACGAGCTCGACGACGTGCGCGACGACCTCAGCCTCTCGGAGCGCCAGGTCGCCGTGTCCGATGCACTGTTCGACTCCATCGAGCAGGACGCCCGGGAGATCGACCTTGATGCCGACACGCGCCGTCAATTCCGCAGCGAGCCCTACCGCCTCAAGCTTGCCTACATCGAGGCGCGGCTGCGGCGGCTCCTCAACGCCGTCGACGCGACGGCGACTGCATCGATGGCGGCCGACTACACGAGCGACGACCTCCTCGCCGACCTCGACCTGCTGGCCGAGAGCCTCGAAGGGCACATGGAGGAGGCCGGGCGCCTCGACCGGCTGCACCGCATGCGCACGCTTGTGAAGACGTTCGGCTTCCACCTCGCCGCGCTCGACGTGCGCCAGCACAGTGGCGTGCACGAAGCGACCGTCGACGCGCTGCTGACGGCCGCCGGCGTGACGGATCGCTACGCGGAACTGGACGAGGACGAGAAGCTGGCGGTGCTGTCCGACGAGCTCACGAACCCCCGTCCGCTCGTGCCCCCGCACGCCGACCTGCCCGACCCGGCCGCCGAGATGATGGAGGTCTTCGCCGTTATCCGGTCCATCTTTCAGGTCGACCCCGACGCGGTAGGCAGCTACATCGTGAGCATGACGCACTCGGTGAGCGACCTGCTGGAGCCGATGCTGCTCGCGAAGGAGGCCGGTCTCGGGCGCATGGCGGACGGGCGGTTCCAGTGCCCGCTCGACATGGTTCCGCTCTTCGAAACCATCGAGGATCTCGACGTAGCACACGAGCGGATGGAGACGCTCTTCGAGCATCCCGTGTACTCGGCCCACCTGGAGGCGCACGATGGCTTTCAGGAAATCATGCTCGGCTACTCCGACAGCAACAAAGACGGCGGCTATTGGATGGCCAACTGGGCGCTGCACAAGTCCATCTTCCACCTCGGGCAGACGTGCGACGATCACGACGTGGACTTGCGCCTCTTCCACGGACGCGGGGGCACGGTGGGGCGCGGCGGCGGCCACACCTACCAGGCCATCCGCGCGCTGCCACCGGTGGTGCACAACGGGCGCATCCGCTTTACCGAGCAAGGGGAGATCATTTCGTTCCGCTACGCACTGCCCGCCATCGCGCGGCGCCACGTGGAGCAACTCGTGAGCGCCACGCTCACCTCCACCGTCGAGGCCGCGCACGGCGAGGTGCCCTTCCCGCTCGTTCGCGCCGGGTCGGACGTCGCCACCCTCATGGACGATCTCGCCGCCCGCGGGATGGACACCTACCGCGGTCTGATCGACGAGCCGGACGCATGGCACTGGTACACCGAGGTCACGCCCATCGAGCACATCAGCCGCCTGCCGATTGCGTCGCGGCCCGTCTCCCGCTCCTCGGGCGGCGACGAGGTCGACTTCGAGAGCCTGCGCGCCATTCCCTGGGTGTTCGCGTGGACGCAAACGCGCTACATCGTGCCGGGATGGTACGGCACCGGTGCCGCCCTGCACGACCTCGTCAGCGATCCCGACACGCTCGACCAGCTGCAGACGCTCTACGACGAGTGGCCTTTCTTCACCGCTGTACTCGACAGCGCCCAGCGTGAGATGGCCCGCGCACGGCTCACCATTGCCGCTGCCTACGACGCCCTGCCCGACACCGACACTTCGTTCCACGACACGATCGCCGACGACTTCGACCGGGCCGAGGACGCGATCCTCAAGATCACAGGCCGGGACACCCTGTTCGAGAACAGTCCCGTGCTGAAGAAGTCCATCCAGCTCCGCAACCCGTACACTGATGTCCTCAACCTCCTGCAGGTTGAACTCCTCCGCCGATTCCAGGACGCTGCAGGCGAGAAGCGCGAATCGATCCGCGAGGCCCTGTTCCTCAGCATCAACGGCATCTCGGCCGCCATGCAGTCCACCGGGTAGTTCCGTTGGACCGTTGGAAGATTGGCGGCTGGCACGTTTTCCCTCCCAACGCTGCACGGCACGGCCGACGCTCCAGCAGGGTGCGGTTCGGCGTTCAACGCGCCGGCAGCGGAACAAGAAGTTTCTGTGAACGCTACAAGCAACTGTCTGTCCACGGCGCTTGTTGTCCCCCACTCGACGCGATGGCTACTCCCTCCGCTTCCCCAACCGACGACGATCGTGTGCAGACCGTGACTTACGGGACGGCGGCGTTCCGCGAGGCCACCGAGGTCCTGGCGACGTCGGACGCCCCGGCGACCGGCACCTGCGTCGTGTTTCACGATGGCAGCCGGGAAGACCGTCAGCAGGCCCTTGCGTCGATCACACCCCACGCGACCGGCAGCGTGCACCAGTTCCGCATGCCCTCTCTGCTGAGCAAGCGCCGCATGCAGACGCAGAACGCTCTGCGCAAGTCGTTCGATCATGCAGCGGAGGAGGGCGCGCTGCTTTACTTCGACGCGACTGGCGCCCTCTTCACGCACGTGCACGAGGACTCGCTCGATGGCGAGGGCGAGGAGGAGCCCACGGCGATCGAGTATTTCTTCGACCGCATCGAGGCGTATCCCGATCCGGTGGTGCTCACCCTGCAACGGAATGCACACGTCGAGACGGCCTGTGCCCGCGGTGCCCATCTCGTCGTTCGGTTTGAGGAGGCGGCATGACACCTCTGCCGATGCCGCCTGCCCGCGTGCATCTCCCCGCGTGCATCTCCCCGCATACAATCCCCTGCATGTAACTCTGCGAGGGGCCCGCTCGTGCAAGGGATGCTGCGCGATCGGCGGGATGCAACCGCATCGGAAGAGCGTCGTTGATCGTGCGAGATACGTGGTGCCTCTCCACGACACCGACCCTGTTTTCAACCATTCAGACTTATTCCGACGACCATGCGGAGCAAAGGAACCCTCGCGCTCGTCGCCGTCGTGCTCATCCTCGGATTTGTGGGATGCGGCGCGACCCGCTCGTACAACTCGCTCGTGCAGTCGCAGGAGAGCGTCAACACCGCCTGGGCCGATCTGCAGTCGCAGTACCAGCGCCGGGCCGATCTCATCCCGAATCTCGTCTCTACCGTCCGGGGGGCTGCAGACTTCGAGCAGGAGACGCTGACGCAGGTGACCGAAGCCCGCGCCAGTGCCACGTCGATCCAGATCGACGCCGGTGATCTCGACGATCCCCAGAAAATCCAGCAGTTCCAGCAGGCCCAATCGCAGCTCGGACAGGCCCTCGGACGCCTGCTAGCCGTTTCGGAGAACTATCCGCAGCTGCAGGCCACACAGAGCTTCCGCGATCTGCAGGCCCAACTCGAAGGCACCGAAAATCGCATCGCCGTGGCGCGCCGCGACTTCAACCGGGCGGTGCAGCGGTACAACACCCAAATCCGCTCCTTCCCGACGGTGGTCTTTGCCGGCATGATGGGCTTCGACCGCCGACAGCCCTTTGAGGCAGAGACCGGCGCTCAGGACGCGCCCGATGTGGAGTTTGGCGACCGCTGATTGCGGATCCCGCCTCCGAGGCCTTCTGCGAAGGCAGCCGCCTTCCTCTGCGGATGCGCTCTT
>CAYFSC010000068.1:5765-15010 GCA_964345695.1 uncultured Rhodothermales bacterium
TGAAGCGCTCTTTCGAACGAACCCCGTGAGCCTGTGCTCCGATCTCGCCCTCGCCGCATCGCTGTGCTGATCGTGCTGCTGGCCGTCGCGGTCGTGTCGGGCGTGCAGGCGCAACGCTACGACCTCCCGCCGCGCCCGGACGGGCCGGTGCTGGACCAGGGCGACCTGCTGTCTCCGACCGACGAGCGCCGCCTCGCCCGCAAGCTGACAGCCTACACCGACACCACCTCCACCGCCCTCGTCGTGGTGACGGTACCGAGCCTCGACGGCGCGCCGATTTCTGACTATGCGGTCGTGCTCGGGCGCGAGTGGGGCATCGGGCAGGAGGGCAAGGACAACGGTGTCGTTGTGCTCGTGTCGAAGGGCGACCGCAAGGTGTTCATCGCCACGGGCTACGGACTGGAGGGGGCGATCCCGGACGCCATCGCCAACCGGATCGTGGATGGCATCATCACGCCGGCGTTCCGCGAGGGGCAGTTCTACACGGGCCTCGACCGCGGTACCGACGCGATCATTCAGGCCGCTGCCGGTGAGTTCACCGCCGAGGCATCGCGCTCCACGGACTCGGGCGACAGCGGCTTTCCTGCGCTCGGATTTATCCTGCTCATCATTCTGTACTTCGTGTTCTCCTCGGTCCGACGCGGCGGCCCGGGCCAGAGCGGACGCAAGAAGAAACACCACACGCGCCACGGCGACTTTCCGATCATCTTCTGGGGCGGCGGCGGTCACCACGGCGGAGGCGGCGGCTTCGGCGGGGGTGGCGGGGGCTTTGGCGGCTTCGGCGGCGGCAGCTTCGGCGGTGGGGGCGCCGGCGGAAGCTGGTAACTGGGAAACGCTGCTCGCCTTGCCCTCCCCCTCATTCTTCAAGCCAACGTCTCTCGCAACATGCCTGATCGTCTCGCCCAACTTGAGCAGTTCTACGAGGAGGACCCGGACGATCCGTTCACGCGGTTCGCCCTCGCCCAAGAACACCTGAAGAACGGAAACACAGCGAAGGCGCTGGACTTCTTCGAAGAGCTTGTCGAAACGGATCCGGATTACGTGGGCACCTACTATCACCTCGGCAAGCTCTACGAACGTCTCGACCGCACCGAGGACGCCATCGACACGTATGCGCAAGGGATCGACGTGGCGCGGGAGCAAAAGGAGCAAAAGGCGCTGTCGGAGCTCCAGGACGCCAAGCTCGCCGCGGAGGGCGTCGGATTCGACTGAACGGTGAGAGCCGCGTGGGAGCCGCAGCCGCTGCATTACGGGAGCACAGCCGAAGCGCGTCTCTCCGATGTTCGTATGCGATTGTATTCGAGACTTAGATTTCCCGCCTCCTCAGAATGCGAACGCTGCTGACGTACATAGCCGCTCTCATGGCGGCCCTGGTTCTGGCCGTGCTTCTCGCGGGGGCAACCAGTCCCCTGGCGCATGCCCAGCCTGCGGCGGACTCGACCTATACGGTCCGCGACGGGGATACGCTGTACAGCATCGCCCGGCGCTTCGACGTGTCGGTAGCAGATCTTCAGCGCTGGAACGACCTGGCGGGCACGCGTCTGGAGGCGGGACAGGTGCTTCGCGTGCAGCCGCCGCAGCCTGCGCACGCTGATACCGCCTCCACGTACACGGTGCGCCAGGGCGACACCCTGTTCCGCATTGCGCAGCGGTTCGGGGTGTCGGTGCAGGCCCTACAGACCTGGAACGATCTCGAGGGGACCGACATCGAGACCGGACAGACCCTCCAGGTCCGTCCCCCAGATGCACCGCCGGCCGCAGCGTCGCCGGAGCCCGAGCCGACGGCCGCTTCTACTCCCGACCCCGACACGGCCTCTCGTCCTGCACCGGTCGACACCGCGTCTCCGCCTCCGCCTTCAGCCGAGGGGGCTTCCGGCGAGCCGCCCCTGTACGGACGGTACACGCCGTCGCAGGGCGAGTCGTGGATCGACCTCGCCCTCCGCATTGACACGACGGCCAACGCTCTGTTTGCCCTCAACGACAGTTCCACGGCGCCGCTGTCCCCAGCACAGCAGGTGCGCTTGCCTCAGCGGTTTGCCCCTCCGGCGCACGAGGTGAAGGCAGGCGAGACCTTGTTCGATATTGCCGGCGCGTATGGGGTGAGCGTCCGCGCCCTGCGTGAGGCCAATGGCCTGGATACTATCGCCGTGGAGGCAGGGCAGCGCCTCCGTCTTCCGGGGCGTGATGCGCCGTCGGTTCCCCGTGCGGGCATGGCCGCGCCGGACACCACCGGCTCGCTGTCGGTGTATCCGTCGACGTACGAAGGCCGCTTGATGAGCAGTGGCACGGCGTACGATCCGGAGGCGTTTGTCGGCGCCCACCCGTCGCTGCCATACGGCTCGCTCGTGCTTCTCACGAACCCCACCACAGGTCACCACACCTTCGTCCGCGTTGCCGATCGTGGTCCGCTCGATCCCGCGGATTTGATGGACGTGTCGCCGGCCGTGGCTCGCCAGATCGACCTCCCGTCCAGTCCGGGTAACCAATCAGTCGAGCTTCGCGTCGTGTGGGTGAATCGGTGATCCCCGCCGTGCCGGATTCGTGGAGGGATGAATACGCGTAGGGATGGACACGAGCGGGAGTGGATACGCGCGGGGATGGATGGCAGCACGCGTTGCATTTCCATTCGCCCCCACCGCCTCTTCCATCCTCCCCTTCGACGCCCAGATTTGGATGGACCGGACGCCTCCGCCATGAACTCTCCTCCTCTGTCTGCCACGACCTCCCCTTGGAACCGGTACCTGTGGGCCACACGCACGCCAACGTACGGCTTCCTCAGCACGCTGCCCCTGCTCGTGCTGTACGAGGCGATGATTGTGGGGGTCAACACCGGGTCGGTCGCGCCGGTGCGGGTCGGCGCCGAGGTGTGGCTGAAGCAGCTGCTGGCGGTGGTGGGGGGCGCCGGCGGCATCGGACTGGGCATTGTGGTGCTCGTCGTCGGCCTCGCGGTGTTCTTCGCCGACCGCAGACGCTCCATCCCCCTGCGCGGGGCGTACTTCGGGGGCATCCTGGGCGAGAGCGCGGCGTATGCCGTGGTGGTGGCCATGCTCTCCTCCGAAGTGGTGGGCCTCTTGTTTGCTGCAGCCCCGCCCCCGTCCGGAGACACGTGGACTCAGCTTGCGCTTTCCATCGGCGCGGGGCTCTACGAGGAATTGCTTTTCCGCGTGCTGCTCGTCGGCGGTCTGGCTCTCGTCTTTCGCCAGCTTCTGCAGGACGCGCGGGGCGCGTACGTCGGGGCGGCCGTCCTCGGGGCTCTTCTATTCAGCGCCGTGCATTACGTGGGGGCGCTCGGCGATCCCTTCGCCTGGACCTCGTTCACCTTCCGGTTCGTGTTCGGCCTTCTGTTGAATGCGCTGTTCCTCTGGCGCGGCTTCGGCGTGGCGGCCTGGACGCACGCCCTCTACGACGTGATGCTTGTCGTCGGGGTCCTCGGATAGCGGCGCCGTGTCAAATCGGCAGACGCATGCGGTTCGGCACGCAGATTGCCTGTATGGTTTTTGGGGGATGCGCTCGGCGGTCTGGAGTCCTCAGGTGCCATGACGGATGTCGAACGGTTCAACAGAAACGTTTGGCGGCGCCTTCCAACCAGAGCCCCTGCCACGAAACGACGCGGGCTTTCCGTTCCAACGGCATGTTCGCATTCGGTCTCTGACGTGAAACTTGTCACCTGATCCTTGAATCCGGGCCGAACCGGAGCCGCCCTGGAGCCGTTTTCGTATTCCGGTTTTGCACCAGCGGTTGCGCGCGTCGTCGGCGTCTCGGACCCAACCGGTGCCGCCTCGCTCGCACTCAAAAACGCACTCCCTACAACGCACCGTCCCACCCATGAACGCCTTTCGCACTGCTGCCTTGATGGCGGCCATGCTCGTGCTCTTCGCCCTGGTCGGGCAGGCCCTGGCCGGGCCCCGTGGCATGATGCTCGCCTTCGTTATTGCCATTGGCCTGAACGTCGCAAGCTACTGGTTCAGCGACAAGATGGTACTGAAGATGTACGGCGCGAAGGAGGTGAGCCGCGCCGACGCGCCCGAGCTCGTCGACATGGTGGATCGCCTGCGCCAGCGGGCCGACCTCCCCATGCCGCGCGTCGCCATCATTCCGCAAGACCAGCCGAACGCCTTCGCCACCGGCCGCAACCCGGACAATGCTGTCGTGGCCGTCACCGAGGGCATCATGCGCACGCTCGACCGCGACGAGCTCGCCGGCGTCATTGCGCACGAGTTGGCGCACATTCAGAACCGCGACATGCTCACCTCCACGGTGGCGGCAACGCTGGCAGCGGCGATCACGCTGCTCGCCCGGTTCGGCATCTTCTTCGACCGCGACGAGGGCGGGATGGTGACGTCGCTCCTCATGCTGATTCTTGCTCCCGTCGCGGCCATGCTCATCCAGTCGGCCATCTCGCGCAGTCGTGAGTTTGCGGCCGACCGGGACGGGGCCCAAATCGCCGGTTCGCCGCTGGGGCTGGCTCACGCGCTGCGCCGCATGGAGGCCGTTGCCCAGAACCGTCCGATGCGCTCGGCCAATGAGGCCACCTCGCACATGTTCATCGTCAACCCGTTCGCTGGCGGCCTGAGCGGCATTCGCCGCTTGTTCTCCACGCATCCGCCCACCGAAGACCGCATCGCCCGCCTGGAGGAGATGGCGTAACGAGTTCAGCATTCAGCGTTTGGGGTCCGGATTCCGCGCTTCGCTGCTCCGAACGCTGAACGCCGAACTACGAGGGCGGAAGCCCGAATCACCGGTAGTCGTCCGGGTCGATGCCGAGGCGGTCCATGCGGGAGAGGAGCGTAGTGCGGTTCACGTCGAGGAGCCGTGCGGCTCCGTCCTCGCCGCCGACGACGCCCTCGGTACGCTGCAGCGCATGCACGATGTGTCGGCGCTGGGCCTCTTCGAGCGTGGGGAACGTCTCGCCGGGCGTGTCCGCATCCGGGCGCTCGATGGACAGGTGCTCGGCGCGGATGACAGCATCGCGCGTGAGAATGACGGCCCGCTCGATGATGTTGGCAAGCTCGCGCACGTTGCCGGGCCAGTCGTACTGCTTCAGCAGCGCCATGGCGTTTGGACTGACGCCCGCGACCTCCTTCCCGGTGCGTCCGCAGAACTTCTCGCAGAAGTGGTTGGCGAGCAGCGGAATGTCTTCGCGACGCTCTTTTAGCGGAGGCAGCTCGATAGGGAAAATGTTGAGGCGATAGTACAGATCGGAGCGGAAGCGGCCCTCCTGCACGGCCTGCCCCAGATCCCGGTTGGTCGCCGCCAGGATGCGCGTGTCCACCTCGATGGTTTCGCTGCCCCCGACGCGCTCGAACTGCTGCTCCTGCAGCGCGCGAAGCAACTTCGCCTGGGTGTCGAGCGGCAGTTCGCCCACCTCATCAAGAAAGAGCGTGCCGCCGTCAGCCAGCTCGAAGCGGCCCTCGCGCTGCTCCGTGGCGCCGGTGAACGCACCCTTCTCGTGGCCAAACAGCTCGCTTTCGATGAGGTCGCTGGAGAGGGCTGCACAGTTGACCTTCACGAGCACGCTGTCGGCGCGGCGGCTGCGGTCGTGCAGTGCCCGCGCCACCAGCTCTTTGCCCGTGCCTGTCTCGCCGCTGATGAGCACCGTCGTGTCGGTCGCCGCCACCTGATCGATGGCGTCAAACACTTTCTGGATGGCCGGCGACACGCCCACGATCTCCTCGAAGTTGTACTCGCTCTCGATCTCTTCCTGCAGGTACACCTTCTCGGACTGGAGTTGCGTCAGCTTTTCCTCGGCATGCTTGATCTCCTGGATGTCGCGGAGGATGAGCAGATACTGCGGCCCCGACGGAAGCGGTACCGGGGCGATGGTTGCCTCGACCGGAAACGAGGTGCCGTCAGACCGGCGTGCCTGGAGGCCTTCGGCGGCGCCCACGTAGCGGCCGTCGTGCGTCGTCTCGGCGTCAGCCGGATGGCGCTCGATGTACTGCTCGACGAGCGCCTGCAGATCGTTGGTCAGGAAGGGGTGGAGCGTTCCGCATGCGGCGTCTTCCGCCGTGCACTCGAAGATCTCTTCGGCGGCGCTGTTGAAGAGGGAGATCTCCAGCGAGGGGTCGACGCTCACGATGGCGTCGATGGCCGAGTCGATGAGGGCTGACAGACGCTCCTGGCTTTCGCGCAGCGCCTTTTCGACGCGCTTGCGCTCCTCGATCTCCTCGGTAAGCACGGCATTGGCCTCTCGGAGCTCCGCCGTACGGGCGTCTACCTTCTGCTCCAGATCCTCGTTGGCCCGCTTCAGCGCCTCTTCGGCCTGCCGTCGGGCCCGCCGCTCTTCGGCCTCGCGCAGCGCCCGCTTCACCGCCGGCGCCAATCGCGACAGGCGATCCTTCAGCACGTAGTCCGTCGCGCCCTGCTTGAGCGTTTCGATGGCCCGTTCCTCGCCGATGGCCCCCGACACGAAGACGACCGGCACCTCCGGGTGGCGGTCCTGTGCCATCTCCAGCGCCTCCAGGCCGTTGAACGTGGGCAGGGAGTAGTCGGCCAGGATGATGTCGGGCGCGCCCGACTCCAGCGCCAGGCGGTACCCGTCGCGGGAGGTGACGTGCTGCGCCTCAAAGTCGATGCCTTCCTGGCGCAGCTCATGCTGGATCAGTTCGGCATCGGTGGCGACGTCCTCGAGGAGCAGGATGTCGAGCGGCGCGTCGCGAGCGGCCAACGGATCCACGGGGCGGTCGTCCGCACGTGCGGCGTCGCCGAGAAGCCTCCTGCTCGAACCGTCGCGGTTGGTGGTGTCCATGGGATGGGAACGCCTGAATCCGTTCGTCGACGCGCAGTGCGGGTCATGAAGGAAGTTCGGGATTCTGCCCTGCCTGACTCCGTCGTTTCACAGGTTCAATCGCAGGTCCAGGGGCGTTCTGCAGGGGGCAGAGATTCTCCCTCGCGTCGCTTCTGCTCACGTCCTCCTACGGTCTCCCGAACGTCTACCCGTTCATCGGCTCATTCGTGTGGAGCCAGTACGTTCCGATGCGCTGCACGGCCTCGCGGAATTCGACAAAATCGACCGGCTTGACGACGTAGCTGTTGGCCCCAAGCGCGTAGGCATCCTCGATGTCGCACATCTCGCGCGAGGAGGTTAGAATGACGACCGGGATGTCCCGGGTCCGCTCGTCCGACTTGAGGGCCTTCAGAATCTCAATCCCGCTTTTCTTCGGGAGTTTCAAGTCCAGGAGAATCAGCTTGGGCCCTTCGTCGATCGGGGCTTCACCGGAGCGTTCGCCGTTCCGGTGAGACCCGAGCAAAAGGTCCAGAGCGGCGGTGCCGTCTCGCACATGCCGCACGGTGCGGTCAAGATCAAGCTCTTCGAGCGACCGCAGCGCCAGCTCGGCGTCGTGTGGCTGGTCTTCCACCAGCAATATGTCGATGGGTCGTTCACTCACCGGGATCGAGCTACGTTGTCGGAGTTCCATTCCCTGAATGGGGAAGTGTAAAGAAAATGGTGGCGCCTTCGCCCACGGCGCCGTCGGCCCACACGCGGCCTCCGTGCCGATGAATGATGCGCTCGACGATCGCCAGTCCCACGCCGGTTCCTTCGAAGTTCTCGTCGTCGTGCAGTTGCTGAAAGACGCCGAACATCTTGTCGGCGTATTCTGCGTCAAAGCCCGTGCCATTGTCGCGAACGAAGTAGGCCACTTCCTCGTGGCGCTCGGTGGCTCCCACCTTGATGTGGGGATCGTCGGTGTGGCGCGTAAATTTGATGGCGTTGGAAAACAAGTGAGCGAAGACGCGGCGCACCATGGACGGGTCACCTACCGCATCCGGTAAGGATTCCATGGAGAACGTTACACGTCGTTCTTCGGCGCTGTGCTGCAGTTGATCGAACGCCTCCCGCGCCAGGTGCTCCACGTCGAGGGGACAGCGCTGCATGTCGCGGCGGCTCAGTCGCGAGAAGGCGAGCAGATCGTCGATGAGCTGCCCCATGCGCTGTGCGCTGTCGTGAATGACCGAGAGCAGGCGTTCGCCTTCGGCGTCGAGCTGCTCGGCATGGTCCTGGCGCAGGAGGCGAGAAAATCCGTTGATGGCCCGCACCGGCGAGCGCAGGTCGTGCGACACCGAGTAGGTGAACGACTCCAGCTCTTCGGTGCGTTCCCGCACGCGCTCTTCCAGCTGCTCGTGCGCGCGGTGCAGTTCTGCCTCGGCGCGCTTTCGCTCGGTGATGTCGCGGACGATCGCCGTGAAGATGCACCGCTCGTTCACTACCACGGCGCTGACGGCTGCGTGCAGCGGAAACCGCGTGCCGTCGTTGCGCTGCCCGGTCAGTTCCCGCCCGCTCCAGAGGACGTGCCGCTCGCCGGGCTCCAACGCGCAGTTCAGATCAACGGCCGAGAGGTCCTGGTGATGCTCGGGCACCAGCATCGACACGGGCTCGCCAATCACGTCGGCCCGGTCGTATCCGAAGATGTCCTCGGCCGCCCGGTTGAACGACTCGACGGTGCCGTGCGCATCGGTCGTGATGATGCCTTCAGTGGCCGTTTCCAGGATGGCGTCGGTGCGGGCGGCGCTCTCCTCGATGTGCTCGATGACCGGCGTGCTGAGGCGCACCGACACCCACGCGCCCAGCGAGGCGAGCAGCAGGGTGATGAGCGCGGCAATGCCGCCGGCTTGTACGAACGGAGCGCGGATTTCGGCAAGGTCGATCTTGGCAACGATGCCCCAGCCGAGGCCCTTCACCGGCTCATGCGCTGCGAGAACGCGGGTGTTCCGGTAGTCCGGCCCGACCACAACGCCCGAGCTATCGAGCAGGGCCAACTGCATCGGGAGCGCCACGTCGCTGTCGACCCCGCGAAAGGGCACAGGCTTCGGATTCGACAGGTCGTAGTGCCGGTGGCGCAGAAGAAATACGATTTGGTCGCCTTCACGTCGCGCCAGGGTAAACTCGCCGGTTCGGCCGAAGCCCCCGTAGCGGCGGTGCGCATTGGTAATTTGAGTGAGGGTGGCCTGTTTCCAGCGCTCGGGCGTGTGCTCGCGGGCATACGCGGCGATCGACTCCAGCAGCCGCGCCTGACTGTGGCACGTCTCGACCAGTCGCGCCCGCTGCTCCTGGACCGACACGGTATAGAGCATGTAGATCGTGATCATGGTAACCACCAGCGCAACGGTGGTCATGATTCCGATAAGCAGCAAGAGACGCTTGCGATTACTCATGACGAAGCGTACCACAGTCGATGAAAGTCCTCCAGGCCGTTACGTGGTGGGGACGTCCGTCTGAGGGCTCGGCAGACGCACGTACACCGTCG
>CAYFSC010000069.1:0-13377 GCA_964345695.1 uncultured Rhodothermales bacterium
TCTACCGCTCGACGCCCGACGGACGGGTGCTCTTCGCCAACGACGCGCTGATCGAAATGCTCGGCTGCGACTCCTTTGAGGAGTTGGTGGCGTGCGATCTGGAGGCCGACGACTTCGCCGACAGCAACCGCGCGGCCTTCAAAGCGCGTCTGGCCGAAGAGGGGTCCATCCGACAGCACGAAACCCAGTGGACACGAGCGGACGGAAGCACGGTGGCCGTGCTTGAAAGCGCGCATGTAGTGGAGGAGGACGAGGGCATCGTCTACGAGGGCGTCGTCGAAGACATCACCGAGCGCAAGCAAGCCAAGCGGGCCCTTCGCGAACGCGAGACGCGGCTCACCCTCGTCAACAACATCGCGACCGACGTCCTGTCCGACCGCTCGGCCGACACCATCATCGCGCGCACCGTGCAGGCGCTGCGTTCGCACTTCGAGGGGATGCGCGTTCTCTTCTCCCGGATCGACGAGGACGGCCACCTGACCGTCGAAACCACCGAAGCCCCGCCGCACCTGCCGGAGCTGTCGGACTTCACGCTCGACCTGACGCCTGCCCCGTCCTACCTGGGCACCCTGCAGCGCGGCCAGCCCGTCGTTGCCGACGACGTCAGGGCGGAGGAGAGGCTGATGCCGGTCCTCGATGCGCTCCTGCGCACCGGCGTGCGCGCCTCCATCGACGTGCCGCTCGGCATTCCGGGCGCGTCGGTGAGCCTGCTTACCATGCACGCAGCCGAGTCGGAGGCCTGGACCGAGCACCAGGGCGAAACCCTGATGATCGTGGCGGGCTTTCTCGCGATGGCCATCCAGCAGGTCAAGGCCCAGGAGGAGCGCCGCCGTGCCCTCAAAGAGGCCGAACAGGCCCGCAAGGAAGCCGAACAGGCCAACCACGCGAAGTCGGCGTTCCTGGCCAACATGAGCCACGAGATTCGCACGCCCATGAACGGCGTGATCGGCATGACGAGCCTGCTGCTCGACAGCGATCTGAGCGAGGAGCAGGAGCAGTACGTCGAGACGATCCGCACCAGTGGCGACGCCCTGCTGTCCATCATCAACGACGTTCTCGACTTCTCGAAGATCGAAGCCGGCAAGCTGGAGCTGGACCGCCAGCTCTTCGAGGTCCGGTACATGCTCGAAGACGTGTTGGACGTGGTGGCCCAGCAGGCCTCCGAGAAGGGACTGGACCTGGCGTACCGCGCCGATCCCAACGTGCCGATTCAGATCTATGGCGACGCGTCCCGCCTCCGACAGATCCTGCTCAACCTGCTGTCGAACGCGGTCAAGTTTACGTCGGAGGGCGAGGTGAGCGTTCACCTCCGCGCCGAACGGTTGGTCGAGGTCGGGCCCGACGAATCCATGCCGGGTGCGATCCCCATCGAGCCCGAATCGGTCGAGACGGTGTCTGGGGACTCCGCGGCGTCGGTCGACGTGACCGCCCCGGAGCAGCCGGCAAACGCCCCGTCCGATGTCGCCCCCGACGCGGTGCCGTACCGTCTTTCGTTTTCGGTCCACGACACGGGCATCGGCATTCCGGAGGAGAAGCAGCAAAAGCTGTTCGATCCGTTCGCCCAGGCCGATGCGTCGACCACGCGCGAGTTCGGCGGCACCGGGCTCGGCCTTGCCATCAGCCAGCGGCTGGCCTCGCTCATGGACGGCGAGATGTCGGTCGAGAGCACGCCCGACGAAGGATCGACCTTCACTCTTACGTTCAACACTCAGGCCGTCGATCATCCCCGACCGCCGCACCTGCGGACGGGCGACACCGCGTTCGACGGCATGCGGGCCCTGCTCATCTGCGAGCCAGGCGCCACGCAGCGAGCCGCCGAGATGCATCTGCGCTACTGGGGCCTCTCGACGCGTGTCGAGAGCCTGGAGGCCGTAGCCGCACGGCTCGGGTCGGAGAGCCTGGTGCTCGACTCGTTCGAGGTGATCGTCATGTACGCCCCCGACGCCATGGACCGCCCCCGGGGCGGCGCCCCCGACGAGGCTGCCCGCATCGCGCGCTGGGTCAATACCCAGGCCGAGGACGCGGCCGTTCCGGTCGTGCGGATCCTGCGCCCGAACGAACGGGGCAACGCCTCGGAGGAAGGAAAAGAGCGGATTCTGCGGCAGCCGCTGCATCCGTCCCGCCTGTACAACGCGCTTGCGGATCTGCTGGCGGCCGACGCCAAGGAGGTGATGAAGCCCGCGGCCACCTCGGAGTGGCGCCTCGAAGATCCGGACGAGCGCTCTCAGATGGGCACCACGCATCCGCTGCGCATTCTCGTCGCCGAGGACAACCGAGTCAACCAGCGGGTGATCGACCGCATGCTCACGCGCCTCAACTACGAGGCCGAGCTGGTCGAAAACGGGCAGGAGGTTCTCGACGCGCTCGACGAGCAAACGTATGACTTGATCTTGATGGACCTCCACATGCCGGAGATGGACGGCCTCGAAGCCACCGAGCACATCATGGAGCACCGCCCAGCGGAGGAGCGTCCGCACATCGTGGCGCTCACGGCCGGCGTTCTCGACGAGACGCGAAACCACTGTCTGGAGATCGGAATGAACGACTTCCTCGGCAAGCCTGTGCGCATCGGAGACCTCGTTCCGGTGCTCGAAACCGTCGCTGAAGAGCGCGGAACGCCCGGCGCCAATGCCGCGGCCGAGGCGCCGACAGCCAACGGCACATCGCCCGACGACATCCCGGTCGAATCCTCAGCCCCGCCCGCCGATGCCCCGGACGCCAACGGCGCGTCTCTCGCTTCCGACACTTCTGGCGACGGGGCCTGCCCCGAGCCCGACGAGACGCCGATGCCTCCGGCACTCCGAGACCGCACCGACCCGCTCGTCGACACGGATGCGCTCCGCGAACAGGCGCAAAACTTTGGCATCGACCAGATCGACGATCCGTTCATCCAGGAACTCGTGGTCACCTTCCTCGAAGATGCCACCGCGGCCCTGCGCACGGTGGAGAACGCCGCCGCGGAGGACGATATCACCACGGTCGGTGAGGTGGCCCATCGGCTGAAGAGCAGCGGCGAGACGCTCGGGGCGATGGCCTTCGCAGACCTCTGCCGAACCATCGAGCATGCAGCCGACGACAATGACGTGGAGACCGTGTCGGACGGGGCCGAGCAGCTGCCGCTGGTGTTTGAACACACCCGCCGGGAGATGCACGAGCTGTTCGATCTGCCGGACGATCGCGATCAGACGACCGACTCCGGACGCACTCAGCAATCCTGGCCGTCCGCGACGGAGGAGGCCTGACGCTGGGACGCGCGTGAGCCGTCGGCAGGGTCCTACACGAGGTCGGCGAGCACCGTCCGGAGTTCGCCACTGCCCACGGGCTTCCGCAGAAAGGTTTCCACTCCGGCGCGGCGGGCCTCGTCTTCGGACACCTGCGCGCTGAAGCCGGACATGAGCACGACTGGCAGATCGCTCATGCGCTTCACCTCCCGCGCAAGATCCAGCCCGCCCATTCCGGGCATGGCGTAGTCGGTGAGCACCAGGTCGAAGGCCTCCGGGTCGTCCTCGATCTCTTGCAGGGCGGCCTGAGCGCTCTGCTGGGTCGTGACCCGATAGCCGAGCCGCTGCAGCCGTACGGTTTCCAGCTCCAAGACCTGCTCGTCGTCATCGATGAAGAGGATGTGGCCGTTCATGCCAGGGTTGGCGGATTCGTACTCCCCTTCGGCCGGGGCGTCTTCGTCGGCCGAAGCGTCGTCGGGGGCAGAGCGCGGAATGTAAACGTTGAAGGTCGCTCCTTCCCCCGGCTCGGTGAATACGGTGATCTCGCCGTTATGAGCCTGAACGATCCCGTGGACCACCGACAGGCCCAGCCCTGTGCCGCGGGCCTCTTCCTTGGTCGTGAAGAAGGGCTCGAAGATGCGATCGCGCGTTTCCGGATCCATCCCGGGCCCCGTATCGCTGATGGAGAGCCGGACGTATTGCCCCGGACTAAGGTTCAGATATCGGTTGGCAAGGTCGCGGTCGACATCGGTCGTGCGCACGTCCACGTCAAGCACGCTCTCGTCTTCAGGCCCATGATCTTCCATGGCCTGCGCCGCGTTCGTCATGATGTTCATGGCCACCTGCCGGAGCTGGCTCGGGTCGCCAGCCACCGTGCTCCCCTCCTCAATTTCGGTGCGTACCTGCACGTCGGGGGGCAGCGACGGCTCCACGAGGTCGATCGACTCGTCCACGATCTCGGCAAGATCGACCGCCACCTCCACCGCCTTCCCCTCCTGCCGGCTGAACGTGAGCAGCTCCGACACCAGATCGGCCGCGTCGTGCAACCCCTCCTCGGTTTCCTCCAGAAAGGTCGTGGCCGAGCTGTCGGGCGGAAGGTCCTCCAGCGCCATCTGGAGGTATACGATGGCGGCATGGAGAATATTGTTGAAGTGGTGCGCCACGCCGCCCACCAGCGTGCCGACGGTCTCCATCTTCTGGGCGTGACGCAACTGCGCTTCGAGCTGCTTGCGCTCTGTCAGGTCGATGCCGATGCCCACGAGCGTGCCGTCAGAAAGGCGGATGTTCGACCACGAGCAGTGCACCTCTTCGCCCTCCTTGGTGCGCACCACGAAGTCGTCCCACCCCGGTCCCGGCACCTCCAGAAACCGCGCTGCTTCCTCGCGGTAACCCGGATCCGGGTAGACGGCCTCCATGAGGTTGGATTCCTCGGCGTCTTCGTCGGTCCAGCCGAGCACGCGCTCAAACTCCTTGTTGACTCGGAAGTCGTCCCGGTTGGGATCGTAGACCGTGATCATCACCGGAATGGCGTCGAACAGCTTCTGCAGGAACTCTTCTTCTCGGCTCAGCTGGTCTTCCGTCTGCTTGCGCTCCGTGACGTCCCGCGAGCTCGACACCACCTGCGTGAGGTCGCCCTGGTCGTTGCAGATGGCTTCGCCGATCATCTCCAGCCACACGTAGGAGCCGTCTGCACAGCGCGTGCGGTACAGCGCCGGATCCGGGTCTTCCCCTTTGAGGACGCGGCGGAGGTAGGAGCGGACGGTGTCTTCGTCCGCTGGGTGTATGTACGTGTAGAGCGAGTTGTCGAGGATCGCTTCCGGCGGCCGCTCCAGCACGCTCTCGGACGAAGGGCTGACCCAGACGGCCCGGCCGGCGGCGTCGTGCAGCATGACTACATCGCCGACGTGCTCCGCCAGCAACTTGTAGCGCTGCATGCTCTCGTGGAGCGCCTTCTCCGCATCCTTCTGTTCGGTGATGTCGAGAACGACGGCGATGAACACCGGCGGCGTCTCCTGCCGCGAAAACTGCACCTGGACCTGCACCGGATAGGTGGAGCCGTCGGCGCGCTTTTGCTCCGTCTCGAACGTCACCATCCGGCGCACGCCTTCGCGCAGCGGATCGAGGCGCTCTTCCAGGTCCGACCGGTCGAGGGAGGTGATGTCTGTAGGCGCCATGGACAGCAGCGCGTCCTCGTCGTACCCCAGGTGCTGGCGCGCCCCGCGGCTGACCTGCACGAACTGGAGGGTGTCTGCCCGGAAGACGTAAAACTCGGCCGCCGATGCGTCGAGCAGGCGTCCGAAGCGCTGCACGACCGACGCCCGCTCCTTCCGCTCGGTGATGTCGAGGTGCGTCCCGATGACGCGGATCGGGTTGCCCTCCTCGTCGCGCTCGACGACCCGGCCGCGGCTCAGGATCCAGTGCCACCTGCCGTCCTTGGCCTGCAGCCGGTGTTCCACCTCGTAGAAGTCGGTGTTTCCCGCCAGATGGGGCTGGATGGCGTTCTGGACCGTCTCTTCGTCGTCGGGGTGGATGCGCTCCTTCCAGCTGTCGATGTGCGGGTCGGTCTCATCGAGGTCGAAGCCGAGCATGGCGGCCCAGCGCTCGTCATAAACGACGTGCCCGGTCTGCACATTCCAGTCCCAGCTCCCCAAGTTGGCGACGCTGAGAGCCATTTCCAGGCGTTCCTCGCTGTCCCGCAGGGCCGTCTCGGCCTCCTGCCGGTCGGCCGACTCCAGCGCCAGGGCCACAAAATCGGCCAGCGACCCAAGGAGAATCTCCTCGTCGGCGGTCCACGAACGGGGCGCATCCGCCCCCTCGACCGTGAGCACACCAATCGTCGACTCGCCCACCTGAATCGGCGCGGCAGCGAGCGAGTCCACGTTGTTCTTCTGAAGGTAGCGCAGTCCGAACTGTGCCGTCTGCGGGTCTGCGCGGACGTCCTCGATGGTGGTCACCCGGTCGTCGGCGAAGGCGTTGAAGTACGACGGACAGGCGTCGACCGTCAGCGTCTCTTTGTCGTCGTGCGTTTGCGCGGCCCGGTCGTAGCTGTCCAGGCACACGATTCGACGGGGCGCCGTTTCATAGCGCCAGATGTTGACGCGGTCCACGTCCAGTCCGTCTCCGGCGATCTCCGTGATGGCGTGCAGAACGCTTTCGAAGTCGCCCCACACCGCGTGTGCGCGCTCGGCGAGTTGTGCGATCATGCGGTGATGCCGCTGCAGCCGGGCCTGTTCTTCCTTGCGCGCGAGCCGGCGCTCGTACTCGTCGGTCACGTCTCGCGCAACGGCCAACGCGGCGCTGTGTCCCTCAAAGCCGAGGGGGTGCGTGTACACCTCCATAATGGTCTGCTGTCCGCTTTTTAGGCGGTGCGTCTGGATGCGCCCACTGGGTGACGCATCGGCCTCCGAGAGAGCCCGCGCCGGATCGTCGGCCCGGATGTCCGTGATCTGCATGGAGCGAAATTCCTTCTCACTGAACCCGTAGTGCGCGATGGCCGCCGTGTTGACGGCCAGGAATTGGTTCGTGTCGAGGTCGTACACACACATCGGGATCGGACTCTCCTGCAGCAAAGCCCGAAAGCACATCTGCCCCTGGTCGGCGGCGGAAGCGGCCGCAAAGGGCGTCTCGCCCGACGATCCGGCGGGCTCCAGTTCGTCTTCCATGACCTGGGCCAGGCGGCCCAACTGCCGCACGGTACGTTCGGGCACCGACCGCACCTCGGTGTCCAGCACGCAGAGGGTTCCCAGACGCTGCCCGGCCGGCGTCGTCAGCGGCGCACTGGCACAAAAGCGGATGCCTGGATCGCCGGTGACCCACGGATGGTCGCGGAGGCGCTCGTCGTCGGCCGCGTCCTCGATGACCGTCACCTCGTCCGACGGAAGCGTGTGCGCGCAGAGCGAGGACTCGGGGGCGGCGGACGACTCCGCCTCCAGGAAGGACGCCCATTCCGGATCGGCATCGACGAGGGAAGCCAGCGTCGTCGGCACGTCGACGACCAGAGCAATGGGAGCGTCGAGAAGGTGCGCAGCAAGATCGGTGATGCGGCTGAGCGCCCCCTCCGACGGGGACGCCAGAACCGGACGCTTACGCAGCACTTGAAATGTCCGACTTCCCTCCTCGCCCTTCATAAAAATGTCGGATACTGATACGACAAAAAATCGACGTGCTGGAATGGATGATGTCTAGAACGATGTCTCCGCGTGGGGGCGGGGCGGAGGCATCCTCCCGGAAGGCGTACTCGTTGCAGACTCTGTCTCCTCGCCATGCGCGCGTCTTCCCGGCAAAGCGGGGACTGAGGTCATGGATTCTGCCGAGAAGATAACGGGCCTGAGCACGGATGTCGGCCGCCGTCGCTCAGTGGGCGTCCTGTCTCGACGAACGGGGACGTCGCTTCGATCAGTGATTCGTAGAAAAACGAATCGTCCGGTGCGCTGCTGCACACCGTCTGAAACGACGGGCAGCCTCCCGCCCGCGAAGAATGCCCTTCGAGGGCACGTCTCCGTGCGCATCGGAGCGTAGGTGTGCTGGGTGGAGGGAACCCAAATGATGTGCCAATCCTGGATGCCACGGGGCTTCGGGTCCACACCCTGGATCGCCTCCGCCGATTGCCCCTCCCCGATCTGTCCTGCGCCTGTTCGCCGGAAGCCATCCGCACGGTCGTAGGAAGGGCTTGTTGCGCCAAAGACAATTCACAAACGTTGTGAACATACTTTCCGCAGCGCGAAAAAACTACTGGCTGCGGCGGTGGGGACGAAAACCTTTTCTAATTCTTGGTGGAGGACGAAGCAGGTCGTTTTCCCCCGCTAATGCAACGACCCGCTTTCTTTCCAGAGAAGAGATGTGGAGACGTGTTTTCGCATGGGATTCTCCCATGTCGTTCTCGGACTGCGGACAGACGGTCGGTGTCGGTCGTGGACGAGACCGGATGACTGCTGCTGGGTGGCGGCGACGTACGGATCCCACAACCAGCAGATGCCGCTGCACCAGGACGATTTAGAAGGTCAGGCGCGCCCGGGCGTTGAGCGTGCGGGGGGTGAGGCGTTTCGGCACACGCGTCCAGTCGCCCTCCCACGTGTAGGTAACCGTGTTGTCCATGTCAAAGACGTTGAGGACCTCGAGCGTGAGCTCCAGCTCGACGGGACGCGACGAGATGCCGCTGTCAACCAGGTCGAGTTGCTTTGTCACGCCGAGGTCCACGCGGCGGTAGGCCGGCAGGCGCGCCGACATGCGCGGGCCGGGCACGCGAACCCGCTGGCCACTGGCCGTTTCCGGACCCGGCACCGGCGGCGTGTACGGAAGGCCGCTGCCATAAAGCAGCCGCATGTGCATCTTCCACGTCTTGTCGCCCGGCACATAGTCTTGTACGAAGGCCGAGAACGTATGACGCTGGTCGGTCGGGCGGGGAACGAGGCCCTGGTTGTACTGCGTCTGAAACCCTTCCTTAAACCGCTCGCGGGCCACCATGAAGCTGTAATTGAACCAGCTTTCCAGTCCCGGCACAAACTCGCCGCGCAGCTGCAGGTCCAGCCCGTAGGTGAAGCCGGTGGCGTCGTTGTCGCCCGAGTACTCGACGCGGACGTCGTCAATCCGATAGGAGATGATGTTGTCGAGGTCTTTGTAATACGCCTCGGCTCGCAGCCACAGGCGCCGCTTCGGCATGAAGTACTCGCCGCCGAGAACGAACTGCATCGATTCCTGCGACTTGAGGTCCCGGTTGAGGGCGTCGCTGATGGTCTGTCCGCCGTCGGGTGTGCCCCGGAGCTCGCGGTAGCTCGGCTTCTGGTAGTACAGGCCCCACGAGCCCGTGAGGGTCAGTTGGTCGTTGTACCGGAACCGGGCCGAGAGGCGCGGTGAGACCGTCAGATCCTCGTTGAACGAGTAGTAGTCGCTGCGCAGGCCGGCGGTCACGACCAGGCGGTCGCGCTCGGGCAGCACGTCGATGGCGTCCTGCACGTAGAGCGCGCCCTGGGCTTCGTTGAACGTGGCCCGGTCGTTCAGGCTGTCGCCCACGATGCGCACGCGCTTGCGCTGCCCATCGACGGTCCGTTCCGTCCAGATGACCGACTTCTCGTTGATCGCATCCTCGAACGACAGCGAGCGCGCGCTCCAGCCGGCCTCGAACGCATGCCGATCGAACGTCAGGTTGTAGCGCCCTTTCGCCGTCAGCCGCTGCACGGTCACGCTGTTGTCCGCAAAGTTGCGGTGGTCGGAGCGCGACAGCACCTCCTGGCCGTCCGTCGAGTTCGGGTCGCTGCTCGGATCGACCTGCGAGACCCGCGCGTCGCCCTCAATGTCGAAGTTCTCCGTCTCCTTCGTGTCGAAGGCAGCCACGTCGTGCTCCATGCGGAAGCGATCGGAGAGCGCCGTGTTGAAGCGGAGGCCGCCGAACGCCGTGGTGTAGCCATCCTGTCGGGCGCCGTTGAGAGACGTCCAGAGCGACTTGAAGTTGGACGGCACCTCAGGGTTGAGGCTGATAATGCCGAAGAAGGTTTGCCGTTGCGTTGGCTCCAGCTCGAACTTATGGTCGGCCCAGATGCCGAGCGCCTCCAGCGAGGTGCGGTCGCTCAGGCGGTAGGTGAACATGCCCTGCACGTCGAGGAAGCGCGGATCGTAGTCTCCCTTCAGGTCTTGGGTGCCGAAGAAGCGACCCGGCTGCGCGCCGCGAACGCCCACGTTCCACGAGAGGTCGCCGTCGGGCGTTGCGCCCTGCGCGTGCAGGCTCGCATCCATCATCGACGCCGAGGCCGACCCTTTCAGGGTTTGATCCTCCGGCTGGTCGTAGGAGACCTGCAGGGCCGACGACAGCTTGCCGCCGTAGCGCGCCGGAAAGCCGCCCGTGTAGAAGGTGATGTTGTTGGCGAGCTCAGGGTTCAGCAGGCCCAGGCCCTCCTGCTCGCCCTGGCGAGGGCGGAACGGCATCCACACCTCGAAGCCGTTGAGGAAGATGAGGTTTTCGTTGTAGCCACCGCCCCGCACCGAGAACTGCTGCGAAAGCTCGTTGTTGGTCGCCACGCCGGGCATTACCTTCAGCGCGCGGAAGCCGTCTTTGAACGGGGTCGGGATGTTCTGGATGTCCTGCGGGTCGACCTCGTACACGCCCGCGTCCTGAGGGGCCTGGTTGTCCTCGACCGTCAGCTCATCCATCTCCACGACCGAGCGGGACAGCGCCACGTCGAGGCGGGTGGTTTCGCCGTTGCGGACCACCACCGAGTCGATCCGGGTCTCGTACCCTACGGAGGAGAAGCGAAGGGCGTAGCGCCCGGCAGGAAGCCGCCGCTCGTAGACGCCGTCGGTATCCGTGGCGGTGCCGAAGTTGGTGCCGTTCACTACCACGGTCACGCCCGGGATGGGCGTGGCGTCGGTTGCGTCGGTGACGGTGCCCTTCACCTCGCCGTACGTTTGCGCGGCGGCGGGACGGGCGCAAAGGACCCAGACAAAAGCAACAAGCGCGGTACAGAACAGGCGCATCACAGCCAGGATGGATGGTCAAAGACGTTGGAAAGCGGGTCCGTCGCGTCGGCGCGGACGCACTCAAGAAGGCTGTAACGGTGGGTCAGAGGCTGTTCTGCCAGGTTTGGAAGAGAAACAGGCACAGGAAGAAACCGCAACCTACTCTGCAACAACGGCTCGTGAACGGACGGTCCATAGGCCAAGGTTCCGCACGGCGGTTGCTGCTGTTTTAGAACAACGCCAATTTCGACAGAAGATGCAACTCGGCGTAGGGCAGCCCCAGTCCGAAGAGCGATCCGCCGACGACCTGCCCGAGTGTGTGGGCGTCGCTGCGCACCCGCGCCCAGGCCAACACCGGGACGAGCGCCGCCAGTCCCACCACCAGGCTGCGGCCCACCAGCGCCGAGGCCAGAAGGCCACCGCCTACGTGCATCCGCACGAACAGGAGCGCGCTCAGCACTCCCGCAAGGGCAATGCAGTGGATGGAGATCTTCCATCGCAGCGTGATGAGCGCAATCAGGCCCGTGTTGGCGAGGTGGCAGAGGATGAGCGCCGCCAGCAGCGAACGGCCCGTCATGTCGGTGGCCCACACGGCCGCGAGTGCCAGTCCGCCCGCCGCGCCCCCGACCGCCAGCGGACCGAAGCGCTGGCTCCGCGTCCGCACCTCCAGCGAGCGCACCACCCCCCGCTTCCGGAGAACCGCGACGTAGGCGAGCGGAAGCGCGCAGAAAAACAGAAGGCCCACGCCCGTTCCGTGCATCACGTCGGTCCAGGAAGCCCGCACGTGCGTTAGGGCAAGCGCAAACAGCAGCGGCGTCAGCACGAGCGGGTTGACGACGTAGCTGATGACCGTCGCCACAAGGGCTCCGTAATCGGGCCGGGCCGGAAGGGACGTTGAGGGCGTAGAGTCCATCGGGCAGAAATGGGCGACTGGAAGACAATGGCCCCCATCACATCAGCGCGACGGCGGCAATGGCAAGGAGGACCAGTCCTACCACAAGAATGATGCTATACGTGAGAAACAGCAGGAAAGACTTTGCCAAGGTCGTGGGCAGTCCCTGACCGTACACACGCCACATGGCAACGACTACATATACGAATGGAGACACGGCTACCCACGTCGATAGTTCGCTGAGTTGTGCTACGTCCGCCGTGTCCAGCAGCGTGGAGAGGGCAAAGGCGACAAACGTCAGGGCGTGCATGTGCAGCGTGAAAATGATGTGCTCCGCATAGAGGCGGCCTTGCCGCAGGTACAGCAGCTTCAGAAGCAGAGCAAAGACCGGCAGCAGCACGAACATCAGGTAGGGGCCAATGTCGATCATAGTCCCCACGAGCTGCTGCGGGTCGCTGACGACGCGCGCGGCCTTCAGGCGCAGCATCTGCTCGATCTGGCTGTTCGTGGTCGAGTCGTCGGTGACCTCCAGACCGAGAGCGAGCGAATCACTCAGGATGTACGACAGCAGGTCGCTGCGTGTGGACGAGGACGTTGTGGCCGCCGTCATGGACGGCACGGAGACCGACAGGCGATCGAGGTCTTGGCCCAAGGCGTTCTGCACTGCCGTTTCGGCCTCGCGGATGTCGGTCGAGTCCATCCCGCTCGCCTGCATCTGACGGCGCAGCGTCTCGATTGTCGAGGCCTTCGTATCGATCGAGTCGCGGAGAACGTCGAGCTCGCGGCGCGCTTCCTCCATCGCCTCTTGGTTGGGCCCAAACGCAAGGCTGCCGAAGTCGATGGTGGTGAGCGCCAGCACGCCGAACAGCAGGAAGCTGGAAAACAGATACAGGCGCAGCGGCCGCACGTACTGGCGCCGGCGCCCGTTGATGTACTCCTTCGTGAGACGCCCCGGCTGGAACAGAAACTTCGGGAGGGTGCGAATGATGCGCAGATCGAGGTCGAAGAGGATCTCCAGAAACTCGTTGAGCATGTGCCAAACCGGCACGATGCGCTCGGACGCGCGCTGTCCGCACTCGGCGCAGTAGGGGCCATCCAGCCGCGCGCCGCAGTTCTGGCACCGCTCGTCGTCGGTGTCCGTCGCCCCGGTCGCCGCGGGCGTATCCTCGGCGGTCTCAGACACCGCGGGATCGGCGGGTGTCGAGCCGGACTCGGTCGGATCCGTCGGGTCGTTTGAAGGAGACGATGTGCTGGACATGAAACGATCAGGAATGCGTTGCACAGACGGAAGACACCGGCCTGGCTGCTTCCGTAACATTTGATTCACGTTCTTTCGGGCCGTTCGTTCCTCTCTGCAGCCCGGGACGCGCGCGGAGAACGGCCGACCGGCTTTAAACTCACGACTGGCGGGAGGCAATCGTTACACGTCCATCCCAGGATGTCCCAGGGAATACCGAGTCCCGTTGCCTCGGTCTCATGACACCCGCGCGGAGCGCTCGCCGGGAGCGTAAAGCGGCCCTCTGCAACGACGCCCGATGCCTTCCGGCAGGCTGGCCCCAAGCACGCCGTCGTGCCGGCGGCCCTGACGAGCGCCCCTCTCGTGAGAGGGACTCCTTCCTGGACGGACCGGGAACCCTCCGAGGACGCTCGGACGGGAGGCCTTGGTCATCCTGCGGGGCAGGGCGAGTGCAGTCGCCGTTTCGCCGCGAGATCCACGAAGTCGCAGCGCTGGGAACGAAGTGACCGAGTACTCCTGGGGTGCGCCCGGAGCGCAGCGAGGAAGTACTCTTGGGGTAACCGGAGACCGTCCGTCAA
>CAYFSC010000069.1:13477-14971 GCA_964345695.1 uncultured Rhodothermales bacterium
GCGCCCGGAGCGCAGCGAGGAAGTACTCTTGGGGTAACCGGAGACCGTCCGTCAAACAGGTTCTGCAGGGTTCGCGTTTGTACGTGACAGGGGTGGCTTTCGATACCAACTCCGCGTCCTCTGTTGGTGTGTGGAGGGATGGAGGTTTGTTTCGCCTGCATCCCTCCCCCCTTACATACCCACACGAGGCCGAAGGCCCGAGGGGTCATGCCTCTGGTGCTGACGAAGTAGATCCTGCACCAGGATTTGGTATGAAGCACAGGGAACCGGACGGTCGCGTCGGAATGAGACTCTCCTCTGCGGCCTGCTTCCCACTGTTTCCTTGTGCGATGTTTGACCAACTGCTGCTCCCGTCGTGGCGGATCGTTGGAGTTGCCGTGCTTCTCGCCTCCATGCTGGCCTGCACCTCGACCCCGGATTCCGGCACAGAGTCCGCTGCCTCCTTCCCGGGCGAAACGTCTGTCGCGGACCTGGACTCCGGCTCCGTGCCGGATACCGCGGCAGCGATGGAGGAGGTCGGGCTGTCCCGCGGACAGCGCCTGTACGTGCCCATCTATTCCCACATCCACTTCCAGAACCAAGCCCAGACGATCGATCTGGCGGCGACGGTGAGCATTCGGAATGCGGATCCCGACCATCCGATCGTCCTTTCGACCATCGACTACATCGACAACGACGGCACACTCGTGCGCCGCTACCTCAGACAGCCGCGCCGTCTCGGTCCGCTGGCGTCGACGTCCGTCGTCATCGAAGAGAGCGATGCGGCCGGCGGACTCGGAGCCAACTTCATCGTCGAGTGGAGCGCCGACGAGCCCGTTCACGCCCCGATCGTCGAGTCGATCATGATCAGCACGCGGTCGACCCAGGGCATCTCGTTTACGAGCCGAGCCCGGGTGCTGAGCGAGCGCCCCGAGTAACGGTCGAGGCCGAGACGAAGGGTCGAGTCCGTCACGCCGGCGCCTCCGCTTTCTCCGAGAAGATGTCGTGCGCGGTCTGCACCGCATCGCTGGGGCCGACGAACACGACGTGGTCGCCCCCGCAGATCTCGGTGCCGCCACGCGGAACGACGAAGTCGTCCCCCCGGATGACGGCTGCCACCACACACTGGTCGGGGATGTCGATGTCCTGAATCTGCCGGCCGATCACCGCGGCGCCGTCGGGTACCTCCAGATCGATCAGGCTGGCCACACCGGTTTCGATCTCGAAGAGCTCGGCCACGCCGGGGCGGTCGAGGTAGTTCTCGACCATGGCCGACGTGGCGTAGGGCGCGCTGATGCACACGATGCCGCTGTCTTCCATGAGCTCGACATAGTCCGGATCACGTGCGATGGCGATCACCCGGTCGATGCCCATCCGCTTGGCCTGCAGGGCCACGATGGCGTTGCGCTCGTCGTTGTTCGTCGCCGCGATGGCCACGTCCATCTTATGCGGCTCCACCTGGTTCAGGATCTCCTGCTTGGTGCCGTCGCCCTGAAAGATGGGCACGTTGTAGCG
>CAYFSC010000070.1:0-14903 GCA_964345695.1 uncultured Rhodothermales bacterium
AGCGTGCGACTGGAACGCCGGCGTCACACCTGCACGTCAAGCGGTTCGGGCTGCTGAGCCTGATGCGGGTGCTCGTCACCGGCGTAGACCTTCAGCTTCTTGAACATCTCGCGGCCGAGCGTTCCACTGGGAAGCATGCCCTTCACGGCATGCTCGATGAGGCGCTCGGGATGCTCCTCGCGCACCTCGTCGGCAGATTTCGTCTTCTCACCGCCCGGATAGCCGCTGTAGGTGCGGTAGATTTTCTGGAAGTCCTTCTGCCCGGTCAGGCGCACCTTCTCGGCGTTCGTAACGATGACGAAGTCGCCGGTATCCATGTGCGGCGTGTACATCGGCTTGTGCTTGCCGCGCAGAACGTGGGCGACGCGAGACGCCAAGCGGCCCACCGGCAGGTTGGTGGCGTCCACCACGTGCCAGTCCCGATCAATGTCGTCCGGCGTGGCGCTGTAGGTCTTGAAACTTTGAGTGTTCATCGTATTCGGTTGGGGCTCGGTCCAAAACTGCAGGCTGTCTGTCACGTGTGGCAGAGGTGCAGGTTTTCGCCAGCGAACGGTATTCCTGTAATCTTGAAGGATTGCGCTCCGTCCCGGCAGAGGGAATTCGAGCCGTCATTGGAAGAAAGACCGTGCATCGTCTATATTAGTCTTTGCACATGCCCGTGCACAGGGCCCGTCCAACATTTATTCGTGTGGATCCGGCTTCATGTCTCTCCCTCCGCGTCTTCGTTCTCTTGTCGATCAATTGCCCTTCGAACTGGCGGATATTGAGGCCATAAACAGTGTCTTCGAACGGTGGACCGAGAACGAAGCGTCCCACGACAAGCGGATCGTCGATATCTGGACGTACTGCTACGTCGTCCGGTACTTCTACATAAAGTCGGTCCAGGACGAGATCCGCGGCGCCTCCGACGTCGATGCGCTGGTGACAAAAGCCTATGAGCGCGTCAACGAAAAGCGGCTCCATCTTCGCGAGCCCAACCGGTATGCGCATTGGGTGAGCGTCGTCTGCAAGCGTGTTTTCCTGAATCACGTCCGGGACAGGTTTGAAGAAGCCTCCATCCACGCCGAAGATGGACCGCAGTTGCCCCCTGCAGATCCCCTTCGCTCGTTCAGTGACCTCGGATTTACCCGTCAGGTGGTGGCCAACGCCATTGGTCGGCTTCCCGATTATTTGCAGGAAACAGCCCGCCTGTACTTTCTGGAGGAGCGCACCTTCGTAGAGGTCAGCGAGGAGATTGACAAGCCGGTCTCAACAGTGCGTGCGTACAAACACAAGATTGTGAAGCGCCTGCGCGATGATGCCACCCTTGCCACGCTCATGCAATGGCGGGAAATATGAAAGTTGCGTGGTGGGCATTATGTGTTCTCGTTGTCAATCATCTATATGGTACAGTACACTTTTTGACGAGCGTGCAGTGCATCACCGTCTCGTAAGAATCCCGCATGTATGAAATCTCCTCAAGAGCACATCTTAGCATACCCGCACCTTTCTTCTGAAGACAAGAAAGAGGTGGAGGTGTACGTGGATGAGCACCCAGAGTGGAAGCCGCTGCTTCGAGATGTGAGGGCACTGGAGAGCCTGGCACACGACGCGCAACGCATCAGCGCGCTTCCGCCGGGAGACGAAGTGCTGGCCACGTACGTTATGGCTCAGGGGTTGTATCCCGGCGGCGCTCCGCCTTCGATGCGCGATGCCTTCAAGCGCTTAGAGGCCCGAATGGAGACCGACGCGGATCTCCGCGCGCAGTATGAACGCGTCCGCTCGCACCTGGAAGAGCTCGATGCGGCCTTCGATCCTCCGGCGCACTTCGAGGACCTGACGGGACATGCCGCCCTCCGCGATGCCGATGCGCAGTCGGCTTCTTCAGATCCAGACAACGCGGAGACCGGGGCGTCTTCCCGTGCGGTCCGGGAGCCGGAGCCGCCCTCGCGCACAACTGCAGAGCGTGTCTCGGCCTGGGGGATGTCGGCGGCGGGCCGGTGGACAATCGCGGCCGTCGCACTTCTCGTCGTGGTCTATGGCGCGCTGTACGTCGGCAGCCGGCTCTCGCAGGATCCGCTGGACCGGCTCGCCTCGGTCCGTGTCGACCAGGACGTGCTCGATAGCTACCAGGTACGAACGCGGAGCGTAGCCCCCGATCCTGGTTCCACCTCGGTCGATCAGACCTACCTAACGGCCCTGCGCACGCTTGACGAGGCGCGACAATCGACTCTCGGTCTGTTCCCCCACTACGAAGCCGACAAGCTCGATCGAGCGGAAGAACTGCTTCTCACCGTGGTCGAACAGACCGACGACGGCTCCTTCCTACAGTTGGAGGCGCTTTACTACCTCGGGAACGTCCAGTTGGCCCGGGGAAACGTTGAGCGGGCTCGACGCAGCTTAAAGGCGGTAGCTCAGCTGGAGGGGCGGCGCGCCGAGGAAGCCTATGCGATTCTGAAGGAGCTTCAGCAGGAGGTCGCTCCACGGTGACCCCAGTCCCATCCAGCGTCAGGAATCCTGCGTCGGGACAGTGGAGAAGGACGGACAGGGGCGGAGCAGCCAGCCTGTCCATTCCGCTCCTCCAGCCCCCAACGCGACCCGTGGAGGCGGGCGCTACGCATATGTGTTCAGCATGACCGGCATGATGAGCATGAGGATCTCTTCGCCTTCCGGTTGCTCCTGCGGAACCACGATGCCAGCCCGGTTGGGCGAGCTGAGCTCGAAAACGACCTCCTCGCACGTCACGTTGCTGAGCACCTCGGTCAGGTACTCGGAGTTGAAGCCGATTTCCATCTCCTCGCTGTCGTAGTCGCAGTGCACAACCTCCTCGGCTTCGCTGGAGCGCTCGACATCTTCCGCTGAGATGGTCACCGCGTCGCTGGTGATGGAGAGGCGGATCTGATTCGTCATGCTGGAGGAGTACAGGCCAACGCGCTTGACGGCGTTGAGCATGTCTTCACGGTTGACGGTGAGCATCCGTTCGTTCTCGTCAGGGATGACCGCCTCGTAGTTGGGATACTTCTCGTCGATGAGTCGCGCGAGGACACGGGCGTTCCCGAAGTCGAAGCCGACGTGCCCCTCGTCGATTGCGATGGTGCACATCTCGTCGTCCTCTACGATCTTGCCAGCCAGCTTCGTGGCCTTCTCCGGAACGATGAAGACCACCGGTTCCGCGGCCGTCAACCCCGGGACCCCGAGCCGCACCAGGCGGTGCCCGTCGGTGGCCACCACCCGCGTGGTGTCCTCACCGACCTGAAAGTAGACGCCCATCATCGCGGGGCGGAGGGCGTCTTGGCTCACGGCGAAGGCGGTCTTGTCGATGGCCTCACTGAGCAGATGGCCCTCTGTCGTGACCTCGTTCGTGCCTTCCAACTCCGGCAGTTCAGGATAGTCGGCCCCGTCGTGGCCCACCATCTTGTAGTGGCCCTGGTCGGTTTCCATGCGGATCTCGAAGTCGCCGTCGGCCGTGAAGGTGATCGGCAGGTCGGGCAGCGCACGCAGCGTGTCGAGCAGCCGCTTGGAGGGCACCGCGACGGCCTGGCTTTCCGGCGTGCCGTTGGTCTCGAACTGCACCGGCAGCGTGCGAACGATGGAGATCTCCAGGTCCGTCGCGCTAAGTCGCAGGTTGTCGCCGTCCTGCTCGAAGAGAATGCACTCCAAAATGGGCATGGTGCTCTTCGACGGCACGGCGCCCTTTACGGTGTTGAGTGCATCGAGGAGGTCGGCACTGGAGGCGGTGAATTTCATGGCGATGTCAGTCGGCGAAGAGATTCGACGTGGCGAGGAAACGCGGAGCGCTGTATACGGTGCGGCTGCCGGTGGGGATCCATCGACGGTGCAGTGGCCCTCCGCCAAATGACAAGCGGGAAGCCTGCAGTGGCGGCCCTCACAGATTCCGCCTCTTACCGTGCTCGCAGCTCAATCTTGCGCCCGATCTCCTCGACCATGCTGCGGAACTGGGCGTCCGTCTCCATCTGGTCTTCCACCGTATTGTTGGCGTGGATCACGGTCGAGTGGTCGCGCCCGCCGAAGTGGAGTCCGATGGTCTTGAGAGAATGCTGAGTGCGGTGCTTGCTGTAGTACATGGCAATTTGCCGGGCGCGCACCACCTCTCGCTTGCGCGTCTTGGCCCGCACGAGGTCTTCCTCGATGTCGAGGTACTCGCACACGATGCGCTGAATCTCCTCGATTGTAAGGTTGACCTGCTGATCTTCGACGAAGTCGCGCAGGACGTCTTTGGCAAGCTGGAGGTTCAGTTCGCGCTGGTGCAGCGACGAATGCGCCAGAAGGCGAACGAGCGCTCCCTCCAGCTCGCGGATGTTGCTCTTGATGTTGTGCGCCATGAACTCGATCACGTCTTGATCGAGGTCCACCCCGTCGTCCTCGGCCTTGCGCTGCAGGATGGCGATACGCGTTTCGAGGCCGGGCGGCTGCACGTCGGCCGACAGGCCCCATTGGAAGCGGGACAGCAGGCGCTCCTCGATGCCTTCAATTTCACGCGGGGGGCGATCGGCCGAAAGGACGATCTGCTTGCCGCTCTGGTGCAGCGCGTTGAAAATGTGGAAGAACTCCTCCTGGGTCTTCTCCTTGCCGCTGAAAAACTGGACGTCGTCCACAATAAGCAGATCAATCTGGCGGTAGAACATCGAAAACTCCCCGATGCGGTTCCGCTGGATCGACTGCACGAACTCGGTGGTGAAGCGCTCGCTGGAGACGTACAGCACCTTGTCGACGTTGGCCTGCTCGTCGGCGTAGTTGCCAACGGCCTGAATCAGGTGCGTCTTCCCGAGGCCAACGCCCCCGTAGACAAGAAAGGGATTGAAGCTGGTGCCGCCGGGTTCCTGCGCGATGGCCCATGCCGCGCTTCGAGCCAGCCGGTTGCAGTCGCCTTCGATGAAGCGGTCGAAGGTGTAGCTGTCGTTGAGTTTGCTGTCGATCTCCGTCTTCTGAATCCCGGGAATTGCGAAGGGATTCTGCACCGGAGGCTCCTGCGAAGCATCGCCGTCGGACGATGGCGCCGCGTTGCTGCCGGAGGACGTCTGCCGGTTGCGTGCCGACGCCGAGCCGCTCTGCTGTTGGCGTTCGGCGGCCTGTGCCCCCTGAGCCTGACGACCGGGCGGAGGGCGATTCTGCGAACGCGATCCGGTCGACGGACGCCGATTGCTGGACGGAGAAGACGTGCGGTCCGCCGACTCCTCATCGGCCGCAGACGATGCGCCCGTGTCCCCCTGCGCACTGGAGGACCCACGGGCGGGAGGGGCATCAAGGTCGTCCAGGTTGGCCTGCTTGGCCACTACGTCGTAGAAGAGCCGGCCGTCGGAGCCGAGTACGCTCGTAATGGCCTTCCGAAGCAACGAAAAATAGTGGTCCTCCAGCCACTCGTAGTGAAAGCGGCTGGGAAGCTGGATGGTCAGCTTCTGGATGTCGTCTTCTTCCTCCAGCGATTGGGCCTGGAGCGGACCGAACCACGTCTTGTAGCTCTGGCTGTTGACGTTCTCCCGGATGATCGAGAGGCATTCGTTCCAGACGTCCTCAGCAGAGCGATCCATATCCAAGACACAGAGACACGCCTGCCAGCCGGCGCCGTACGCCGGGGCAGAATGAGCAGAAACAAGCGGGAAGCAAAACCGACACTGCGCCCCCTCGTCGGCGGTTGTCGCACAGCCCAGAGAACGCACCGCGGTACGGCACGCCTCTCCCCGGGTTGGCATGCATTTCGGGCCCACGGAAGAGCCAGCGCGAAGCCCATCCGAGAACTGTGGACAGAGCCGTTTTCACCTTGGCGCACTGGCGAGGCGCACCGTTCTGTCCACAGAGTTATCCACAGCAGCCGGGAAACAGCGGTCGAGATCGGGCTTCAAATTCTTGACACGTACATTATCCACAAGATATCCACAGGGTTTCAACAAGGCGGTATCCCCTGGACAATCAAGGACTTGTAGAAAATATAAAAGCTCCTCCGACAATCTATTGCCTTCAATATGGGCACACGCCCTTCAAGAAAACGACGGTGTAGGGAGAGAACACACGTTTTCCACACGTTACTCACAGGCAGCGGGCCCAGGTGAAAATTGTCCCGGCTGCGGATGCAAGCCGTGTGAGATCGCCCCCCGGTGCGACCCTGAAGTCATTGTGGCACCGGTGCGCGCGCAACGACGCCCCGTCCACAGATTCTCGGGTTGGACAACGATAATGATCGACCCTGGCAACGTCAAGATCTTCAGCCTCGATTTCATGAAGGTGCTGTATCCGGCCCGTGCGGCACCGAGGGGGTGCCACGAAACGATGGCTGCCTGAAACGTAAGCGACCGACCGGTGGCTCCGTTGCCCCGAACTGGGGAACTGTTTTGGAGCTGTACAGGCGAGAAGGCGGAGGCTCTGGAATGCACCGGCGGCCTGTCGTTGCGCGACCTGTCGTTGCATGAACAGGGCCGAGCAGGCAGTGCGAAAGGCGACGGCTCTGCACCCGTCTCCCCGGAGCGGAACTGCAGGAGTTCGGGCCATTTGAATCGTTCTGCGCTAAAGCCGATTGCTCGGCCGTTTCCGAACAGCCGTCCAGATTCCAAACGAATCCTTCCGCGAGCCCGTCTTCCCCCGGGCCAACGAAGAGACTTTCGACGCCCTATGTTAACGATCGACATCACTCCCTTCGCGTCGGGAGTGCACCACGTTGAACTGGATCCCTCGGCCGAAGAGGCCGGCTTGGAGCCCGATACGTTCAAAGATGTGCACGTCGAGGCCACGCTGCAGGCACATCGCGACCGCATTCTGGTGCACCTGCGGGCGACCGCCACGGCCGAGCTGACGTGCGACCGGACGCTGAGAACCTACGACCAGCCGTTAGAAGGCACCTACAGCGTCCTGTTCGGGCCGGAGTCGATGGTGGGCACCGAGAGCGACAACTACGACGAGGTGCGTCCGCTCGACCCGACCGATAAGGAGGTCGACGTGACCGATGTCGTGCGCGACACCATCAAGCTGTCCATTCCGCAGCGACGCATCGCGCCGGGCGCCGAGAACGAAGCGATTCAGACCACCTATGGGGCGTCGCCAGAAGATGAAGAAGAGGACGGCACCGAGCCGGTTGATCCGCGCTGGAGCGAACTCCAGAAGCTGAAAGACGACGGTGGATCGTCCGAGGACTGATTTAATTTCGGGCGAAAAGGCCGCATCTCCGCGAACAAAAGGCGTGGATGTAAGGTCTCGTTCTTTTGGCCTCCTGTCCATCGGGTGCATCGGGTCGGCTCCGAAGGCCGTTTGTTCTGCTACGTTTTGTTTCCCATTGATTTGTCGAGACCATGGCTGTACCGAAGAGACGACATTCCAAATCTCGCACTCGCAAGCGCCGCTCGAAGTACTACAACGAACTGGAGCCCCCACAGCTCATGGAGTGCAACAACTGCGGCAATCCGAAGGTGATGCACCGCGCCTGCAAGCACTGCGGGCACTATCGCGGACGCCAGGTGATTGAGCCGAGCGATGACTTCTTGATGTAGCTCCCTCCGACCGTACGCAGCGCCGTTGCGCCCCGGAATAAAGGCGATTTCTTTCCGGCTTGGCCGCTATTCGTGCACGTCCCTCCGAGGCCGTTATGAGGTTTCGGAATGGGGCGTGCATTTCTTTGTCGGCTCTTCGTACCTTGGCGCCCGCGGCGCGCAGAGATTTCCGCCAGATCCTCCTATGTTGGGAAATTGCGCGCCGCAAGGGCGAATCTAGCGATCTCGTTTTTGCTCACACATCCGACGGCTTGTATGGCAACGTGCATTGCAGTGGACGCGATGGGAGGAGACGACGCCCCCGATGCGATCGTTGAAGGAGCCATCCGCGCGGCCCGCGACACCGACGGCGCGATCGACATTGTTCTCTTCGGGCAGGAAGATCCGGTTCGCGATTCCCTCACCGCGCACCCTAGGGCGCAGGACCTGCCGATCCGCGTTCGGCATGCGCCGGACGTAATCGGGATGAGCGACGCGCCCGCCTCGGCCGTAAAAACCAAGCGAGGCTCGTCTATCCACCGGGGGCTTGCGGCGCACGAGCAGGGAGACGTCGATGCCTTCATCAGCGCCGGAAACACCGGGGCGGTGATGGCCGCCTCCATGTTCATTCTCGGACGCATCTCCGGCATCGCGCGCCCCTCGATTGTCGGCTACTTTCCCACCTTGAAGGGCGCCTCGATCGTCCTCGACATCGGGTCGAACGTCGATTGCAAGCCGCCTCATCTCGTGCAATTTGCCCGAATGGGCACAGTGTATCTCCAGCACGTGCACGGCAACGCCGCCCCGTCGGTCGGGCTGCTCAACATCGGTGAAGAGCCCGGCAAAGGCAACGAGCAGGTGAAAGCCGCCCACGACCTGTTGGAAGACACCGACGACATTCACTTCAAGGGCAACGTGGAAGGGGGCGACCTGCTTTTCTATGCGGCCGACATTATCATCTGCGACGGCTTTGTCGGCAACATCATGCTGAAGTTCGGTGAAACCATGACCACCGTGCTGTCGGAGATGACGCGGCAGGAGATGGAACGGCAGGGCCTGACCCCGGAGGAAAAGAAACTGGTGTCCGGGGTGTTGAGCGAAGTCCGCAAGGGGTTCGACCCCGAAGACCGGGGCGGCGCCCCGCTGCTGGGCGTGAACGGAACCGTGATGGTCGGACACGGCAGTTCCTCGCCCGAGGCCATTGCCCAGCTAATTCATTCCGCCGCCGAGGTGGCCGACAAAGACGTCACGCACGCCCTTGCGGATGCGTTCTCCACCGATTCTGCCTGACGCCGCGGCGCCTGCCTGCGTCGCCTGCGTCCTCCCGTGCATTCCTCGCCATCCCCGAGCGCCATGTCTGCCCCCGAGTCCGTCGTAACGCGTCGAGCGGCCATCACTGCCGTCGGCCACTTTCTGCCCGAGCACCGGCTGACCAACCAGGATCTGGAGCAGATGGTCGACACCAACGACGAGTGGATTCGCACGCGCACCGGCATTCGCGAGCGTCGCATCCTGAGGGACGACGACAAAGCCACAGCCTACATGGCCACCGAGGCAGCCAGAGAGGTGCTCAAGAAACGCGACCTCGATCCATCGGAGATCGATGTCATTCTCGTGGCTACGGTGACACCGGACATGTTTTTTCCGGCCACCGCGTGCCTCGTCCAAAACAACATCGGCGCCGACTCGGCCTGGGGGTTCGACTTCTCAGCCGCGTGCAGCGGCTTTCTCTTCGGGCTGACGACCGGCGCGCAGTACATCGAAAGCGGACAGGTGGATACGGTCCTCGTCATCGGGGCCGACACCATGAGCGCCATCACCGATTACAGCGACCGCTCCACCTGCATTCTCTTTGGCGATGGAGCGGGGGCCGTGTTGCTGGAGCCAAGCGACGAGTACGGCCTCGTCGACACCGTGCACCATGTCGACGGTGAGCACTCCGACCTGCTGTGCATGAAGGGCGGAGGCAGCCTCAACCCGCCCACCCACGAAACGGTCGACGCCAAGATGCACTACCTGCATCAAGAGGGACGCCAGGTGTTCAAGTTTGCCGTGACGCGCATGGCCGACGCCTGTGTGGAGGTCATGGACCGCAACGACCTGGGTCCGGAAGACGTGCAGTATCTCGTTCCGCATCAGGCCAACAAGCGGATCATCGACGCGACCGCGCAGCGCATGGGGCTGGCCGACGAAAAGGTGATGATGAACATCGACCGGTACGGCAACACCACCGCGGCCACCATTCCTCTGTGCCTGCACGACTGGGAGGACGAACTGCGGGCGGGCGACGCGGTCATCCTCACCGCCTTCGGCGGCGGCTTCACGTGGGGCGCCTCGTACCTGACGTGGGCCTATGACGGGTGACGGGCGCGTCGTCAATTGCCGAGGAGTGGGAGGCGGGCGCCGACTCTGCGGATGTCCGGGAAGCGTGTTTGGAGACGGACGCGCCGTCCTGCCGTCCGGCGTGCATCGTTCGGATCTCAACACTCACACGTCGAAACCAGCATGACTACCGCGTTTCTTTTCCCCGGTCAGGGCTCGCAGTCGGTCGGTATGGGATACACGCTGTTCGAGCAGTGCCCCGAGGCCCGGGAGCGCTTCGAAGCGGCCAACGACCTGCTCGACGTGGACCTCCTCGCCCTGATGTTTGGCACCGACCAGAGCATCCCCGATCCCGAAGAGGCTTTGAAGCAGACGGAAGTCACGCAGCCGGCGCTGTACGTGCACAGTCTTGCGGCGATGGCTGTGCTGGAGGCGAACGGCATCCATCCCGACATGGCGGCAGGCCACAGCTTGGGCGAGTACAGTGCCCTGGCCGCCGCCGGCGCGCTGTCGTTCCGTGACGGACTCCGCCTCGTGCGCCGCCGCGGCGAACTGATGGCCGCGGCCGGGGAGAAGCGACCGGGGGCCATGGCCGCCGTCATCGGAGCCGACGATGAGGCGATCACCGCCGTTTGCGAGGAGGTGTCGGCCCAAGAAGAGGGCGTCGTGCAGCCGGCCAACTTCAACGCGCCGGGGCAGGTCGTGGTGTCGGGCGATGTGGAGGCCGTCGAGACGGCCACCGGGCGCATCGAGGGCCGGGCGGTGCCGCTGCCGGTGAGCGGCGCTTTTCACTCTCCCCTGATGGACTATGCCTACGACGGGCTTGCCGAGGCCCTGTCGTCGGTGTCGATCCAGGCGCCCGCGTGTCCGGTCTACCTCAACGTCACCGCCGCGCCGTCGACAGATCCGGACGAGATTCGCGAGCAGTTGCTGGCGCAGCTCTCGTCACCGGTGCGCTGGTCGCAAACCCTGCGTCGCATGGACGAGGACGGGGCGACCCGTTTTGTGGAGGTTGGCGCCGGGCGCGTTCTGCAGGGATTGGTGCGGCGCACCCTGGGGCGGGACGCCGACACCATCGGCGCCGGCACGCACGACGAGATCGAAGCACTTCTTGACGCGTAGCTCTTCGCCGTCTTTACGGGCCGGACGGCCCTCGGAGGAGACGACCGCCAGAAGAAACGGAGGGGGAGGGAGTGTGCGTACCCATGCATCCGGAACGCCGGAGGAGACGCCCAATGCGTCATCTTCGGAAGATCGTTCCTCTCCAGGAGGTTCCAAGATCTGTTTCGTCTTCTTCCGTTTTCGTCTACTTCCGTCCTTTGAGGTGCTGCCATGCTCGATCGTCTTCAGGATCCGCCACTTTTCGCTCGGGACTTGCTTCTGCTGAGTGCCGCCGCGCTGCTTCTCGGAGGGGGACTGGGGTGCAGCGGCGGCGGCAACGCGTACTCGACGGATATCGGCTACATGGCCGAGCGGTTTCTTCCCAGCGAGCGCAAGGTGGAGGCCCATCCTGATTCGGTCCGCCATCTGAAGATCGTCCAGGAAGACGACCAGATCGAGTTCGAGCTGGACGAGGGCTATCAAGATCTGCACCTGCTGTGGTCGAGCACGTTTCAGGTCGCCACGGCGGGCCGGAACGTCCACCAGCCGCTCACCTACGCCACGCTCTGGAGCAAAGAGCTGTCGCTGGCGGCGCTGCAGGCCGACCGCGGCGTCACCTCGCTGACGCGCGACAAGGCGCTGCAGATGATCGAGGAGCGCAGGCAAGAGTACGATCAAACGCTGCAGATCGACGTGTACTGGTTCAGCGGTCCGGACGGAACGCCCATCTCAGGACCCGGTGCGCAGGTGCGGCTCAGCGACGATCAGGGCAACACCTACCGGCCCGTCCGCGACGACCACGGTCCGCTGCGCGAGGCATTCATCACGGGTGGAACCACGGCGCTCTACCGGCGAAACATGTTCTTCTTCAAGCGCAACGTGGACGGCCGTGACATCCTGGACACCATCAACGAGCTTCGCCTGAGCGTTTCCCCTGCGGCAGCGCCCCGCGTTCAATTCGAGTGGTCGTGGGACGACGGCTGATCCTGCATCCGCGTTCTGCGCATCTGCCCCGGGCGCATCCGCCTCGGTTTTCTCTGGCGCGCGCCCCTCCACCGACTTCTCCACCCGACGACCTTTCGGCTTCATGCAAATCGATCTCTCGGACCAAACTGTTCTGATCACCGGAGGCACCCGCGGCATCGGGCGGGCGCTCGTGGATGCGTTTGCCGAGACCGGCGCCCGCATCGCGCTGACCTACCGCTCCTCGACCGAGGAGGCCGAAGCGCTCGTGGACCGGCTCACGGCCCGAGGCCTTGAGGCGATGTCGCTGCAGGGAAACGTGGCCGACAAGGAAACGGCCCAAGACCATGTCGCTGCCGTCACCGATCGGTGGGACCGGCTCGATGTGCTCGTGAACAATGCAGGCATCACGCGCGACGGCCTCATGCTCCGCATGTCGGAGGACGACTGGGACATGGTGATGGACGTCAACCTGAAAGGGGTCTTCAACTACGCGAAGGCGGCGTACCGCTCGTTTATGCGCCAGCGTAGCGGAACCATGATCAACATGTCGTCGGTCGTCGGGGTGATGGGCAACCCTGGGCAGACGAACTACGCCGCCTCGAAGGCCGGCATCATCGGGTTCTCGAAGAGCCTGGCGAAGGAGCTGGCCAGCCGCAACGTCACGGTCAACGTCGTCGCGCCCGGATACGTCGACACCGAGATGACCGAGGCGCTCAGCGACGATGCTCGCGAGGCCATGCTCGAGGCCGTTCCGCTGGGCCGGCCAGCGACGCCAGAGGACGTGGCCGAGGCGGTGCTCTTTCTCGCGTCGCCCGCTGCGCAGTACATTACCGGGCACGTCCTGCATGTGGACGGCGGCCTGGCAATGTGAGCAACCACGAATTTCGAATGACGATTGCCGATCCGGTTCCGCCTCCACGCACGGAGGTCGGGTCATGATGCGGCGCGGCTGGATCGTTCAGGCAAGGGCTGCGTACGGTGTCGATGGCCGCGAATTGTGTTGCGCGCGTGTCGTCGGCCCCTGTCGCCCGTGCGGGTTCCATGTGTTTCCCTCTGCAAACCGACGAGCTTGCTTCATGTCCACCGACACCAACAGTCCGTACACGCAGGTCATCGACCTGACCTCGAAGGCGCAGCGCAAGCAGCGCCGGGATGAGATCGGAGAATTCCGTGAGCCGGATCCGCCTCTCGACGAAGTCACGACCGACGATCTGCCTGAAGGCATCGAACAGGCCGTGTATGCCGCCGGCTGGATGGACCTGATGGACGTCCAGCGGAAAGCCATCCCGTACATGCTCGACGGGCGCGACATCATCGTGCAGTCCCAAACGGGATCGGGCAAGACGGGGGCCTTCCTGCTGCCGCTCTTTGAGCTGCTCGACCCGACCAAGCAGGAGCAGCAGGTGCTCGTCCTCACACCGACGCGCGAGCTGGCCCGGCAGATCAACGAGGAGTTTGAGCAGATGAAGATCGCTACGCCGCAGACGAACGACCTCGAAACGGTGCTCATCTACGGCGGCGTCGCCTACGGCCCGCAGATCGAGGCGCTGAAGAAGGGCGCGCAGGTTGTCGTCGGCACCCCAGGACGCGTGCTCGACCTCCTCAAAAAGGGGCACTTTAAGGCCGACACGGTCCGCATGCTGGTGTTGGATGAGGCCGACGAGATGCTCTCGATGGGGTTCTATCCCGACATGGACGAGATCCGCAGCTACCTGCCCCAGGATCGCCAGTCGTACATGTTCAGCGCCACCATGCCTCCGAAGGCGCGGACCGTGGCGCGCGAGTTTCTGGACGACCCTGGGTTCCTGTCGCTCAGCACCGACAAGGTGAGCGTCGACGAGATCAAGTACCGGTACTACCTCGTCAATCCGATGGACAAGGACCGGACGCTGGAGCGGCTGCTGGAGATAGAAGAGCCCGAGTCGGCACTCATCTTTGCCAACACGAAGCGCGAGGTGAGCTACCTGAAGAAGTACCTCGCCAACAAAGGGTACGACGTCGACGAGATGTCGGGCGACCTTTCGCAGAAGGCCCGAGAGAGGGCCATCGACCGGCTGCGAGGAGGCGATCTGCGCCTGCTCGTGGCGACCGACGTGGCTGCCCGTGGCATCGACGTCTCCGAGCTCAGTCACGTCTTTATCTACGACGTGCCGCAGGATCGCGAGTATCTCATCCACCGATCGGGCCGGACCGCCCGCGCCGGGAAGACGGGCACCACCATCGTCCTCGCCACCCACGAGGACGAGTACGAGCTCATCCGGATGGCGAAGGAGTACGACATCGACATCGAAAAGGCCGAGCTTCCCGAAGATCCGCTTCAGTCGGCCACCGATCTGCTCGAATCGCGCTATCAGAAGGCCGGTGTGGCGCAGGAAGACATCGAAATGTTCCGCCCGCTCGTTCACCAGCTCGCGAAGGAGCGTCCGGATCTGCTGGCTTCACTCATCGCCGAACTGCACAACACCGAGAGCGAAGAGGAAACCGAAGAAGAGTAGCGGCGAGCCACCGGTGATCTTCGGGTGCAGCCTGGCCACCGTCTTTTCCCCCGGCCGTACGCCCCGATCGCCACGCGACACGTAACCTCCGCGCGACGCAGGAGCAGACGTGCGCGGTGGCGCACACGTCCTGTGCGTATCCGCACAGCGAGACGCCTCCGAACCGCGCCGCTGGAGAGGCAGCCGGGGACCTCGGAACGGTTTGCATGGCCGTCTCTGGCCGCTCAGGCTGGATTCAAGGCCTGGCAGTACAATTTGTCGCCTCCAACGTCGAGCGTGGCGCGATGCGGTACAGCCCTTGCAGAATCAACAGGACAGTACGCGCTGCTTCTCCCGAATGTCCTGGAGGTCATGCTGAATTCCTCGCTGCATACCCTGCTTCGCTACACCCATCACGGCTACGTGGTGGCCCGCCGTATTGTCCTGGGCCTCGCGTGTTGCATGCTTGTGCTCTACAGCATGCACGAACTGTCGGCGTCGGAAGCTACGGCAGAGGAGGCGACCGTTCAATGTCCGCATGCTGAGTCCGCCTCGGTGCCTGCAGCGCAAACGATCGAAGAGGAGG
>CAYFSC010000071.1:0-9307 GCA_964345695.1 uncultured Rhodothermales bacterium
TGCGCATTACGCCGTTCCGTCGTCTGTTTCGTCGGCGACCTCCTCTTCGTCCTCTGTCTCGGACGCAATCAGCGATCGGCTGGAGCTTTTGAGCGCGCCGACGGGGCACGGCGACGATCGGATCACCTGATCGGTCACGCCGCCGAGCACGTACTCGCGCAGCCCCGAGAGGCCGTGGGTGGCCATGAGGATGAATCGGGCGTCTTGAGCACGCGCGTAGTCCACAATCTCGTCGGCGGGCGTTCCGAACAGCACGCGGGTTTCGATATCTACGTCCGGGCCCTCCGTCTCGGCCACGAGCTGTTCCAGCCGATCGTGCGCTTCCGCGGCAAGGCGGGGCATGTCGGCCCGGAAGCCGTCCAGCTGATAGAACTGGGGGAGGCTGGGCTCCTCGATGACGTGCAGCACGTCGACTCGAGCGCCGAAGGCGGCGGCCCAGTGCTTGGCGTGGGCGATGAGCATGTCCGAAGGATCGGAGAAATCGACCGGGACGACGACGAGGCGCCGTGCGTCCGGCTCCGTGAGCGCATCGGGCGACGGATCGCCGGTGGCGAGGTCGGGGCGCACAGTGACGACGGGCCACGACGCCATCCGCACCACGCGGTCGGCGACGCTTCCGAGGAGCGGCCCGCGCGCACCGCCTTCGCCGTGCGTGCCGATGATGATGAGGTCGGCCTCGATCTCGTCGGCGTACGCCAAAATCCCTTTGTGCGGCGATCGATCGTGACGAATCACGCGGTACACGCGGGGCGACTTCTCCTCGGGCGAACGATCCGGCGCGCCCTCGTCGCCCTCCCGTCCGAGCCACCCCGACACGTGCTCGAACAGGGCCCCGGCAGCCTCGTCGTCGGCATCGACGAGACGCTCCGGTAGGCCGCTCAGTTCCTTGCTACGCGTGATGTGGACGATGTGAAGCTCGGCGTCGAACAGGTCGGCAATCGTGTGCGCCCGCCGCTGAGCGTCGGACGCCGCCTGCGAGAAGTCGATGGGCACGACAATGCGTTGGATCTCAAGCATAGGACCAATGGACTGAGAAAGGAGCGCGCGGGATGGGGGGATCGTCGATCCACGCCGGCCCGGACCTCTTTGTCTACGCCGCGGCCGATCGATCGTGCCCGCCCCCCGCGACTCACAGATGCTGCTCGCGCTCCTCGGCGGTGCGTTCGAAGAGCGTCGTGAGGAGCGCACGGTCGGTCTCCGTCAGTGGTGTGTCGCGCCGGGCCATGACCGCTTCCGCGACCTGCAGGGCTTTGTCGAGCCGATACTCCGCGAATCCATCCTCCGGGCTGCCCCAGGTGAACGACGGGAGCACGCGCGGCATGAATCCGCTGCCATAGAGGTTGCAGAAGGTGCCGACGACGGTGCCGGTGTTGAACATGGTGTTGATGCCACACTTCGAGTGGTCGCCCATGAACAGTCCCGTAAACTGCCGTCCCGTTCCGACAAACGTGTCCAGCGCCGCATCGTACAGGGAGACCTCGCCGTAGTCGTTCCGCAGGTTTGAGACGTTGGTGTCGGCCCCCATATTGCACCAACGCCCAAGGTACGAGTCGCCGAGGAAGCCTTCGTGCCCTTTGTTCGAGAGGGAATGGACGATGGAGCTGTGCACCTCCCCGCCGATTTTGCAGTAGTACCCGAGGGCGGTGCCCTCGACGTTCGCTCCGGCCTTGATTTGTGACTTCGGCCCCACCCAGCACGGTCCGCGGACGACGGCCTGCTCGAAAATGGTCGCGTCTTCGCCCACGTAGATCGGTCCGTCCTCGGCGTTGAGGACGGCACCGGGGCACACCGTCACCCCGGGAGCCAGGAAGATCTGCTGCGGACGCACGGCGACGACGCTGGGATGCACCTGCGCGTCCAGCCGGTCGGGGAGGGGGACATCCAGCGTCGCCCCGCGTGTGGCGTGCTCGAAATCGCGGTGGAGGGCAGGCCGCAACCCGTCCAGCAGGTGCCAGAGCCGACCCACGAGCGTGGCCTCGGGAACGGACTCTGTCGGTAGGGCGGGCAGCGACCCGGCAGTGAGCGCGTCGTTGGCGAGGACGGCGTCGGGCAGCCGGGCGGCGGCGTTCGGCATCCAGGCGGCCACCAGCGTGTCGCCGCGCAGAAAGAGCCGGGCCGCTTCGCGATTGGTCACGGCCTGATGCAGACGGGCAAGGGTCGGCCCGTCCTCGGCGACGAAGCGTCCGTTCACGAACAGCACGTCGGCGCCGGAGGGCAGGGCGCCGATGGCTTCGGGATGGGCGAGAGCCGTCACGCCAGCCACGAGCGAGCGGGCGTGCAGGACCAGTCTGTCGGTTGGGAAGGCGTCGCACGAGGTTTGCAGCAGGGTCCGGCCTCCGATCCGCAGATCGTAGGCGGCACGCGTGTGCGTCAGCGGTCGGAGATGGGAGACCGTTTCATCTTCGAAGAGGCAGAGATGCATAAGACCGTTTGGAAGTCGGCAATCGGGAAGGCAGGAACGCATCCGTAACGTATCGACCGGCCGGCAGGATATCAGCAGTGGGATGCGTCCTCACTCCATTGTTGAAAAACTCCCGCTGCGCTAATGTGTACCTGTGCCAGCCCGACGTCCGAGATCCTGGCGCGGGAGCCTCGACGCCGCCTGATCACGAACCGACCCACTCCGCACCATGAAATTCTTTGTCGACACCGCCCACCTAGACGATATTCGAGAGGCCCATGCCATGGGGATCCTCGACGGCGTAACCACCAACCCATCGCTCGTGAAGAAGGAGGGCAATGTAGACTTCCACGAGCACGTCTTCCGCATCTGCGAGATCGTGGACGGTGCCGTGTCGGCAGAGGTGACGGCGACGGACTTCGATGGCATGATGGAGGAGGCCCGCACGCTCGACCAGATCCACGACAATGTCGTCGTTAAAATTCCGCTGATCAAAGAAGGGATCAAGGCCCTGCGTGCGCTCGACGACGAGGGCATCCCCACGAACTGCACCCTCTGTTTCTCGCCCATGCAGGCCTTGCTCGCCGCCAAGGCCGGGGCCGACTACATCAGTCCCTTCATCGGCCGGATCGACGATATCTCCTCCGACGGCATGACCCTCATTCAGGAGATCCGGCAGATCTACGACAACTACGGCTTCGAGACGGAGATTCTGGCGGCCTCCATCCGGCATCCCACCCACGTGAAGCGGGCCGCGCTCGCCGGGGCTGATGTGGCGACCATGCCGTTCGACACCCTGATGAAGCTGCTCGATCACCCGCTCACCGATCGCGGATTGGAGCGCTTCCTCGACGACTGGGAGGAATACAAAGAAGCGCGCAAGGCCGAGGCGGGTCTCACGAAGTAATCCGACGCGCCGTGCTGGGACAGGGCGGGCCCGACTCCTGACTGAGAAGCCCCGACGGGGACGCTACCGCGGGCGGTATTCCTTCGGCACCTGATCGGCCACACGCTCGAAGGCGAAGTAGCCGGAGACGGTCACGCCGTAGCGCTCCACGATCTCGCCTTTGTAGTCGACGGTGGCCGGCCCGCGCTCCAGCCAGAACTGCGACGTCTGGTACCGCGGGGCCCTCCCGCTGACACCTCGCCCACTGGCGTACTGGGAGCGCCATGTATTGTAGGCGTCGCTCTGCTGCTCCCCGAGGTACACCACCTCGACAAAGCCCTGGAAGTCGAGGATCCGCTCGCTCGGCGTCTCGCCCTTCTCCATCACCTCGTCGACCTCGATGGGGTAGCGCTGCCCGCTCATCGTGGGTGTGGCCGAGCCGACGCCGCTGCTGGCGCTCATGTCGGACGTCGACGCGGGGCGGTGGTACAGCTTGAAGCCCTGCTCCTCCACGCGTCCTGCCAGCATGGCAAGCATCAGATGGTGGAAAGAGCCGAGGAACGCCTCGCGCCGTGCCTCGCGCCATTCCGCCTTTTCGGCAGGCGTTCCGTCCAGTTCCTCGAACAGCGGTTCGCCGTCGTACTGCGTGCGCCGTGGCGTGAGCTTAAAATCCTCCAGGTGGTACTCGACGCGGTAGCCCAGCGCCCGGTTTTCGATGACGAGCGGCCGGGCAGCGAACGCCTCGAGGGAGCCCACGCCCCCGTCGAAGCTGAGCACTTCTGGATTCTGAATCTCCGTCTTCCCCGCCTTGGGCGTTTCGCCGAGAAAGGCTTTCTTGAATTTCTCGTAGCGCTCCATCCACTTCTCGTCGCGCTCGGCCTCCACCACGATGCCCTCGCCCTCGACGACCTGCTCCTGCAGCTGGAACTCGAACCGGTAGACGCGCGGCTCCCGCAGGTTGAGGCTGCGCGACTCGGCTTTGTATCCGACGATCGACACGTAGAGTTGCTGCGCACCGAGCGGAATGTTCGTAAGGCGGAAGTGCCCTTGGTCGTCGGTCGTGGTGCCGCGCATGCTGGAGGCGATGAACACGTTCACGTTGCTCAGCGGCTCCCCGGTCGTGGAGTCGACCACGGTGCCCACGAGCGTGGCGCGCCCACGCGGGGCCTGCGGCTGGGCCTGCGCCCACTCGGCGGTGAGAAGCAGCCCGACGAGAAGGAGCGGAAGGATACGGCGGAGGCGCATAACACGAAGCGGATTGATCGATGGAGGGCAACAGGATCGCCAGAGTGAGGCACGACATGAACCCGAAACCGGAGCAGAGAGATCCCCGCTCCGTCGTCAGACTCTTCGTGCCGATCTTCGGTCAAGGAGTTACGGGGAGAACGACAGACGGCAAATCGGTTCGTGCGGGACCGCAGCAGATGGGTCAGGACGAACGATCTTTGAGATACTCCTCCACAGCGTCGACGAAGATTTCTGCCTTTTCGAGCGCGTCACACGCCTCGTTCAGGTCGTAGGTGACACCGTGCTTGTACTCGGCGTTCTGACGCAGATCGGACAGTCCAGACAGGATTTGGCTCATCTCTCGATCAACAGCCCCTCCGCAAACCACCAACCACCTACGCCCACCTACGACGCACGTTTAATTGCCTCCACGGTGCTCGGGTCTTCGAGGCTGGAGGTGTCGCCGAGGTCTTCGCCGAGGTAGGCGGCACGGATGAGGCGGCGCATGATCTTGGCGTTGCGCGTCTTCGGAAGCGACTCGACGAAGAGGATCTCGCGCGGCTTCAGGGGCTTGCCCATCTCGTCGACCACGACCTGCATCAGTTCGTCGCGCAGGCTGTCGGACGTCTCGTAGCCCGACTCCGCAACGACGAAGGCCACCACTTCTTGTCCTTTGACTTCGTGTGGAACGCCCACGGCGGCACTCTCGGAGACGGTGCCATGCGCATTCAAGAGCGCCTCGATCTCGGCCGGACCGAGGCGCTTGCCAGCCACGTTAATCGTGTCGTCCGACCGGCCCAAGATGTACCAGAGGCCGTCTGCGTCGATGGCGGCAAAGTCGCCGTGCACCCAGATGTCCTCGAAGTGGCGCCAGTACGCGTTCAGGTACCGCTCGTCCTCGCCCCAGAAGCCGCGCGTCATGCCGATCCACGGCTGGCGGATCACGAGCTCGCCGACGGCCTCGCGCACCGGCTCGCCCGACGCGTCGAGCACGTCGGCGTCCATGCCCGGCACCGGGCCGGAGAATGCGGCGGGCTTCAGCGGCTCCAAGACGTTGCCACACAGGATACCGCCGGAGATTTCCGTCCCGCCGGAGTAGTTGAGAATCGGCTTCTCACCGTCCAGTACCGCCTCGAAGCACCACCTCCACGACTCCGGGTCCCACGGACTGCCGGTCGACCCGATGGCGCGCAGGCTCGAGAGGTCGGCGGCCTCCACGGGCGCGGTGCCGTGCGTCTTCAGCGCGCGAATGAGGGTTGGGGACACGCCGAGATGCGTCACCTCGTGGTCCTCGACGAGGCGCCAGAGGCGCCCGGGATCGGGGTAGTCGGGCGCGCCGTCGTACAGCACCATCGTCGCGCCAATCGTGAGCGTGCCGAAAACGAGCCACGGCCCCATCATCCAGCCCATGTCGCTCATCCAGTACATCACTTCGCCTGGCTTCAGATCCATGGCGTGGTACATGTCCTGCGCGCCTTTAATCGGGAAGCCGCAATGGGTGTGGACGGTGCCCTTGGGCGGCCCGGTGGTGCCGCTCGTGTAGATGATCATCACGACGTCCTCGGCGGCCGTGCGCGCCGTCTCCGCCTCGGTGGGCTGCTGCGGGACGACGTCGCTCCAGAACACGTCGCGCCCCTCGGTCATCGGCACGTCGTCCCGGCCCAGGTGGCGGCGAACGATGACGTGCTCTACCGTCGGGCAGTCGGCCAATGCCTCGTCGGCCGTCTCTTTCATGCGAATGGGTTTCTCGCGACGCGCAAAGCCGTCGGCTGTGAACAGGGCCTTGGCCTCCGCTCCTTGCAGGCGTGTGACGATGGCGCCCTTGCCGTAGCCACTAAAAAGCGGAAGAATGATCCCCCCGATCTTGGCAACCGCAAGAAAGGCAATCACGATCTCGGGCGTCATCGGCATGTAGAGGCCGATGCGGTCGCCCTTCCCGAGGCCGCGCTCGCGGAGCATGGCGGCGCACTGGCACACGCGGTCGTGCAGCGCGCCATAGGTGAGCGTCTCCGTCGACCCGTCTTCGCCTTCCCACCGCAGCGCGTCGCGGTCTTCAACCTCCGTGTTCTGCCACGTGTCGAGCAGGTTATGGACGATGTTCATCTCGCCGCCGACGCACCATTCCGGAAACGGCAGGCCGTCAGACAGGTCGACGATCTGGTCGTAGTCGGTGTAGAACTCGATGCCGAGGTCGTCGAGCACGGCGTCCCAAAACCATCCCACGTTGTCCGCCGCCCGCGCACGCAGCGTCGGCAGATCCTCGATGTCGTGCGCGTCCATGAACGCCCGCAGGTTGGACCGTGCCACGGTGCCGGGATCGGGCTCCCACACAATATTCTGACCGAAGGGGAACGCGTCGGAAGCTTTGGAAGGGCTTTCGGACATGGAGACAGGTGCGTTCGTTCACCGAAGAAGCGAGGGGCCGACCGCCGCACGCAGACGAGACCACGACCCGCGTGTAACGGTCCACTAACGAATCATCATAATATGCAGGGCAGCGGCAGGGGGACAAGCGAAACGGGGTGAACAACAACCGAAAAAACCCTGTAATCCCCCGTCATGCGCTTCTGCGGACGGGGGGACGGACGCGCGAGAGGACACAATCTCGCGTCCGGGATGTACAAGCAGCGCAATCGGATCAAATTCCCCTGGTCCGTTTGTATTGAACAGTCTCGGATCAACGTCACATCCGAGGCCGACCGACCTTTATCCAAGAAGTTCGATCAACGTGGCAGATTCCAACTCACAGAAGCAGAACGGCGAGCGGATGCCTGGCAGCCAGAGTCCGGGAGGTGGGCGCGGCCGGATGATTGTGTGGATCGTTCTCGCCTCGCTGTTGGCCCTATGGGCATACAGCTACTGGGGCATGGGCCCGGCGGGGGGCGAACGCATCAGTTACAGCCAGTTTCGCCAGCAGCTGAAGAACGACAACGTGGAGCGTGTGGTCGTGGAAGGCGACCAGGTGAACGGCACCCTCAAGTCAGCCGCGACGCGGCAGACCGACAGCGGATCCGCGGAATATCAGAACTTTGTCACCTACATTCCATCTTTCGGCGATGAGGAGCTCATGACGCTCCTGGAGTCGAAGAGCGTAGAGGTAGTGACCAAGCCGAAGAGCACCTTCCCGTGGGGACTCGTCATCATGGGCCTGCTGCCTGTGGTGCTTCTTTTTGGAGTGGGCTACCTGTTCCTGCGGCGCATGCAGGCACAGGGGCAAGGCTTGTTCTCAGTCCGCAAGAGCAAGGCCAAGCTGTTCGACAAGGACGAAGAGGACACGACGTTCGACGACGTGGCCGGCGCCGACAGTGCCAAGGAAGAGTTGGAGGAGATCATCACCTTCCTGAAGAGCCCCGAGCGCTTCGAGCGGCTGGGCGGCACCGTGCCGAGGGGCGTTCTGCTCGTCGGGCCGCCGGGCACGGGAAAGACGCTGATGGCCCGGGCCGTGGCCGGCGAGGCCGAGGTGCCGTTCTTCAGCGTCTCGGGGTCCGACTTCATGGAGATGTTCGTGGGCGTCGGGGCGTCGCGCGTCCGCGACATGTTCGAGGAGGCCAAGGAAAATGCTCCCTCCATCATCTTCATCGATGAGCTCGATTCCATTGGCCGCCAGCGCGGAGCCGGTCTCGGCGGTGGACACGACGAGCGCGAGCAGACCCTCAATCAGTTGCTCTCGGAGCTTGACGGGTTTGAGGAGAACGAGGGCGTTGTGGTGATGGCCGCGACGAACCGCCCCGACATTCTGGACCCGGCGCTGACGCGTCCGGGACGCTTCGACCGCCGGATCACGGTTCCCCTGCCGACCAAAGAAGCCCGCCACGAGATCCTCAAGATCCACGCCCGCAACAAGCCGCTCGCCGACGATGTCAACCTGGAGAACGTGGCCAGTGGCACGCCCGGCTTCAGCGGGGCCGACCTGGAGAATCTGCTCAACGAGGCGGCCCTTCTGGCCGGTCGCCATCAGCACAACCAGGTTGAGCACAGCGACATCGAGGAGGCCCGTGACAAGGTGATGATGGGCCTGGAGCGCAAAGGACTCGTGCTGGACGACGAAGAGAAGATGCTGCTCGCTCATCACGAAGCCGGGCACGCGATCGTGGCTGCTGCCCTGACGCACGCCGATCCGATCCACAAGGTAACCATTGTGCCCCGCGGACAAGCCATGGGAGTGACGCAGCAGCTTCCGGAGAAAGACAAGTACCTGTATCGCCGCGAGTACATCCTGGACCGCCTCGCCGTCATCATGGGCGGGCGGGCCGCCGAGGAGCTGGTGTACGGCACGGCGACCTCCGGCGCCGAGAACGACCTGAAGCAGGTGCGCCAGATGGCGCGCAAGATGGTGCTCGACTGGGGCATGGGGGAGACCTTCAAGCACATCGCTCTGGGGGAAGACCAGGGCAGCGTTTTCCTCGGCGAGGAACTGGCGAAAGGCCGCGACTACAGCGACGAGACGGCGCGTCAGGTGGACGACGAGGTGCGTAAGATTTCGGAGAACGCCTTCCAGCGCGCCATCGAGACACTCCGTGAACACCGCGACGCCTTTGAGGGACTGGCTGACCTGCTCATTGAGCGGGAGGAGGTGCCGGGCAAGGACGTGCTCAATCTCATCGATGGCCGCGCGGAAGATTATGAGGAAGTCGCCGCGTCGAATGGCGAGCCTGCCGATAAGACCGAGGCTGCCACGCCGCCGGCGTCTGGCGACGGGGAGGCCGCGTCCGAAGACGACGCGATGCCGGACGACGCTTCGCACGATGAGGCCTCCGCTGACGAGACATCCGGCGAGCGTGACGCCGCCTGAC
>CAYFSC010000071.1:9407-14801 GCA_964345695.1 uncultured Rhodothermales bacterium
AATCCCTATCCTCCGACGTGGCAAAACCAACCGACAAGGCCGAACGCCCTTCCGATCAGGAACTGCGCCAGAAACTTACAGATGAGCAGTATCACGTAACCCAGGAGGCCGGTACCGAGCGGGCGTTCAGCGGCAGGTACTGGGATCACAAGGACGACGGCACGTATGCCTGCGTGGTGTGCGATGCGGTGCTCTTCGACTCCGAGACCAAGTTCGAGTCCGGGTCCGGCTGGCCGAGCTTCTACGATGTGGTCGACCAGGGAAACGTCGAGCTCCGGAGCGACCACAGCCTCGGCATGCGCCGCACTGAAGTCGTCTGTGCACATTGTGGCGCGCACCTTGGCCACGTCTTCGACGACGGCCCCCAGCCCACCGGGAAGCGGTACTGCATCAACTCTGCCGCACTCGACTTTGAGGGCGAGGACGACAATCGCGAGGAGTAATTCCTACAGCAGCCATCATGGCGCCGTCCGGCGGCCGGCACCCACCGTCTGTAGCGTCGGGACGCCGGACCGACGCCGGGTGATTCCCACGGGCGATCCAGGACGAACGGCCGTCCGTGGTTACAGCGACCAGCCGTGGCGGTACTCGCGGCGCAGGTGCTGATTGGCCGCGCGCGGCGATGTCACCTCGTGGGCGTCGCCGTCGTACTCGATGGCTTCGCCGGCATGCAGCGCAACGATGCCGAGCAGGAGCGTTTCGGTGACGGGCACGGCCGTTTCGAGCGGGGACGTGAGCTCGGCCTCGCCTTTGCAGGCCTGGACCCAGTTCATCTCGTGGCTCGTGTCGATCCGGGGAAGCGACCGCGGCACCTCGCGTGCCTCGTCGCGCCGGTCGGCCGGGAAGACCTGCGGATTGTTACCATACGACTCGTGGAGCAGCACCCCGTCCTCGCCGACGTACAGCACCATGCCGATGGGGACCGTCTCGGTCTCGCGCGGGAGGTGCTTCGCAAGCGGTGGCGTGAGGCCGCCGTCGTACCAGGTGAGCTCCACCGGCCCGTCGTCGCGGTCGAACGTGAAGTGCGTCATCGACGCATTCGGATAGCTCGCTCCGTTGAAGTCCGTTGAGCTCACCTCCACGCGCGAGGGCAGGGGCAGCTCCAGCGCCCAGATGGCGTGATCGACCAGGTGCGCGCCCATGTCGCCGAGGGCGCCCACACCATAATCGGTCCACCCGCGCCACGAAAAAGGGTGGTAGGCCGAATGGTACTGGCGGTACGGCGCGGGGCCCAGGAACAGATCCCAGGCCACGTGGTCGGGCAGATCCTCCGGCGCCTCGGGATGCTCGATGCCCTGCGGCCAGATGGGACGATTGGTCCACGCGTGCACCTCTTCGACGGTGCCGATGACACCCGCGCGGAGGAGTTCGTTGACGCGCCGCCCGCCATCACCGGAGCGGCCCTGGTTCCCCATCTGCGCGGCGACGCCGGTTTCTTGGGCCGTCGCCAGAAGCGTGCGCGCCTCATTGACGGTTGTCGTCAGCGGCTTCTGGATGTAGACGTGCTTGTCCATCTGCATGCACGCCTGCGCCGCCACGGCGTGCGTGTGGTCGGGCGTGGCGATGATGACAGCGTCGATGTCGGAACTGTCCTCCAGCATGACGCGAAAGTCGCGGTAGCGCCGGGCCTGCGGAAACTGCTCGAAGCTCTCCTTGGCTCGTTCCCAGTCGATGTCGCAGAGAGCCACGACGTTCTCGCTCGTCACGGCCTGCAGGTTGTTCGCGCCCATGCCGCCGGCCCCGATGGCGGCAATGTTGAGCGTGTCGCTCGGCGCCTGATGGCCGGGGCCGCCCAGCACGTGGCGCGGCACGACCATGGCGCCGACGGCGGCGGTGGCGGAGGCGCGGAGGAAGTCGCGGCGAGTGGGGTCTGCGGTAGCCATAGATCCAAATCAGGTGGGAAAGACGATCGACCGCCCCAACCTAGCATCAGCAGGGCGAAATGAAAAGCCCTTCCACGTGGGTTGTGGAATGATGGGTCGGCGAACCGCAAGACCGGCATGAGGCAGCGGACACGCCGACTTCCGATTCCCATGACTGCGTTCTATACTGTCCTGTTGTCTCTCCGTTGCCCGTTTGTGCTCGGGATTCATCGCTTACGATCTTATTTTCTGAACGGATGGCTGGAACGGCTCGCCCTACCAATTCTGGATCGACGCGCGTCATCCACGGAACGAAAGTCTGCGGGAGGGACGTGGGAGGGCAGACCCGGTGCGCACACTACGACGGGCCGCACGACGTCATCGCCATTCGGTTTGCGTGCTGCGACGAGTGGTACCCCTGCGCGGCCTGCCACGCCGCCTGCACCGAACACGAGGCTGCGGTTTGGCCGCAATCGGCGTGGACCACCGACGCGGTGCTGTGCGGCGTGTGCGGGCTCCGCCTGTCGATCCAGACGTACCTCCGCCGGTCCGCGGACAACCAGCATGCCTGCCCGTCCTGCGCGGCGCCGTTCAACCCCGGATGTGCACGCCACCATGATCGGTATTTTGCCGTGTGAACCCGGTGTCCCGCTTTCGAGAAGAAGGCGGCCGATGTGTCCCTCCAGGTTTTCCTCTTTTTCTCCATTCACGATCTGTCCCGTATCTCGTATACTGAAACCATCCCCGTCGTCCTTCCCTCCCTTGGACGGCACCGTTTCAGAGCTGGGTCGGTGGACGCGGAACTGAAGCGGGGTGCATCCCCCAGTATCCACTCACCCATTCCGAAGTATCATGCGCATTTATCCATTTCTGTGGGCTGGCCTGGTTGCGGCCCTTCTTCTTACGGGCTGCAGCGCTTCGGGCCAGATGGCCGAGTCGTCCTCGGCATCGGCCGCGCAGGAGTCGAGCACCGACGCATCGCAGAGCGACTTCGACACAGCCATTGCCAAGAGCGACACTCTCGACGGCCTCTTCACCCTCTACCGCGACACGACCGACGGCTCGCTGCACCTTGCGCTCGACGAGGCGCAACTCGGCCAGGAGTACATCTACTTCACGCATACGGTCGACGGCGTGCTCGAAGCCGGACACTTCCGCGGCGCCTACCGCGACAACGCTGTCTTCGCCGTTCGCAGGCATTTCGACCGCATCGAGTTCGTGGAGGTGAACACGAACTTCCACTTCAACGACGACAGCGAGCTCGCTAACGCGTCGGAGGCCAACATCAGCCCGTCTGTGCTGCACGTCGAAAAAATCGTGGCGCGCGACACGACCGACCACCGCATCCTCATCAAGGCCGATGATCTCTTCCTCACGGAAGCGTTCCATCAGGTCGCGCCATCTCCGTTTCCCGGCCAGCCGCCGACCGCGTTCAAGCTCGGGCGGCAGAGCAAGGAAAAGACGCGCGTCAGCGCCGTACACAACTATCCGGAGAACACGGACGTGGTGGTCGATTACGTCTTCGAGAATCCGCGCCCCATCAATCCGGGAAGCGACGCCGTGACCGACGCGCGCAACGTCACGGTCACGCTGCGGCACAGCCTCATCGCCATGCCCGACAACGGCTTTGAGCCGCGCTTCGCCGATCCGCGCGTGGGCTACTTCACGCAGCAGAAGGACGACCTGACCTCTGCGAGCGCCACGCCGTACCACGATCTCATTAATCGGTGGCATCTTGTCAAGAAGAACCCGGACGCCGAAATCTCGGAACCGGTCGAGCCCATCGTGTGGTGGATCGAGAATACGACGCCGGAGCGCATCCGCCCGATCATTCGGGAGGCCGTGCTTGCGTGGAACGAGGCCTTCGAAGCGGCCGGGTTCCGCAACGCCGTTCAGGTGAAGGTGCAGCCCGACACCGCGTCGTGGGACGCAGGCGACATCCGCTACAACGTGCTGCGGTGGACATCCTCGCCCAACCCGCCGTTCGGCGGCTACGGACCGAGCTTCGTCAATCCGCACACCGGGCAGATTCTGGGCGCCGACGTGATGCTGGAGTACGCCTTCCTCACGAACCGTGTGGCGTACAATCAGCTGTTTGAAGCCGCCGGACTGTCGTTCCTCTCGCCGGAGCCGCTGCCGGGACAACCAGCGCACACGTGTACGCTCGGCTCCTTCCTGCACACGAACACGATGTTCGGCCGCACCGCGATCAAGACGCGAGGCCCGGATGACGAGCAAAACGGCCCCTCGGACCTCGACGGCGAGCTCACGCAGCTCATGGAGGAGTCCATCTACTACCTTGCGCTGCACGAGGTGGGCCACACGCTGGGTCTGATGCACAACATGAAGTCGTCGCAGCTGCACCCGGCCGATGTCGTCCACAACGAAACGCGGACGCGCGAGCTCGGACTCACCGGCTCGGTGATGGACTACCCGGCGATCAACGTCGCCCCGCCAGAGACGGAGCAGGGCCAGTACTTCACGACAAAGCCGGGGCCGTACGACGTCTGGGCCGTGCAGTACGGCTACATGGACGCCTCGGACGCCGAGCTCGACGCGCTACTCGCACGCTCGACGGAGCCAGAGCTGGCCTTCGGCAACGACGCAGACGACATGCGTTCGCCGGGCAAAGCCATCGATCCGCGCGTCATGGTCGGCGACATGTCGAGCGAAGCGCTCGACTACGCAGACGATCGCATGGCGCTCGTGCAGGACCTCATGGCCGACCTGCTGGAGAAGTACGAGGAGCCGGGACAGTCCTACGAAGAACTGCGCGACGCGTACTTCATCTTGACGGGCCAGCACGCGCAGATGGCCGCCGTTGCGTCGCGGTATGTCGGCGGCGTGTATGTCGACCGCGCATTCATCGGTCAGGAAGGCGCGACGGAACCGTACCGTCCGGTGACCCCGGAGGATCAGAAGCGCGCGATGTCGCTCCTCACAGAGCACCTGTTCGCCCCGGATGCGTTCGACGCGCCGAGCGAGCTCTATCGCCACCTGCAGCCGCAACGCCGCGGATTCAACTTCTTCGGACGCTCCGAGGACCCGAAGATCCACGCGCGCGTGCTGGCCATTCAGCAGAGCGTGCTCGCGCACCTGCTGCATCCGAACACCGTGGAGCGCATCACGAACGCGCGCCTCTACGGCAACGCGTATCCGCTGGCCGACTACATGGGGGACCTCACGAATGCCGTCTTCGAGGCCGACGCGCGCGGCGACGTGAACACGTTCCGCCAGAACCTGCAGCTGGCCTACACGACGGCGCTGACGGGGGTCCTCAGCGAAGAGGGCAAGAAGCAGTACGACTTCGTCGCGCAGTCGGCCGCCCTCCAGAGCCTGACCCAGATCGAGGACCTGATCGGCAATGGACGCAGCGGTAACGCCGAGACGCGGGCGCACCGGGCGCACGTGCTGCACCTGATCGAGACGGCCACGTCGACGGACTGAGTCCGAATCCGCGGGATTCGGGGATGGAGGGGTGGACGTGTGCATGCGTGGAGGTGAAATCGCGCACGCGCCTCCTCCCCCTTTT
>CAYFSC010000072.1:0-14754 GCA_964345695.1 uncultured Rhodothermales bacterium
CCGAGGAGCGGGATCTGCCCATCATCCCGCCGTACGACCACCCGCACGTCGTGGCGGGACAGGGAACGACGGGCGACGAGCTGTTCGACGCCGTCGGCGATCTCGACGTGCTGCTCGTCTGCTGCGGCGGAGGCGGGCTGCTCTCCGGCTGCGCGATTGCCGCGAAGCACCACTGCCCGGACTGCACGGTCATTGGCGTGGAGCCGGAGGCGGGCGACGACGCGACGCGCTCTTTCCACACCGGCGAGCTCCAAACGGTGCACAACCCGGACACCATCGCCGACGGCGCGCGGACGCCTTATCTCGGGGCGGTCACGTTTCCCCTCGTGCTCGAATACGCCGACGACATGGTGACCGTGAGCGACGACGCCCTCCGCCGCACGATGCACTTCGTGTGGGAGCGCATGAAGATGGTCGTCGAGCCGACGGGCGTGCTGGCCGCCGCCGCGCTGCACGACGGCGTCGTGCCGGGCGACGGGCGGCGCATCGGCGTGATCGTGAGCGGCGGCAACGTCGACCTGCAGCGAGCCGCGGATTTGTTTGCGGACGTGGAGCAGCGCCGTGATTCCTAGACGCCCCGTTCGAGTGAGCCGTTTCTCGGCGTTTCTGGAAGCAACGGAACGGAATCCCGCGCGTACGCTCTTCGCACAACCGACGTGAATCACGAGCCTGCACGTCCATGAATTGGCGCGACCACATCACCGTCGATCCCAAAGTGTGCCATGGTCAGCCCTGCATCAAGGACACGCGCATCATGGTGTCGGTCATTTTGGATAATCTTGCGGCCGGCGTATCCATGGCAGAGATCATGGAAAGCTACCCCTCACTCACAGAAGAGGACATTCGGGCCTCGATTGCGTACGCCGCAGATCTCTCTCGTGAGCGTGTGCGTCCCCTCTCTGCGTAAGTCACCATGACCTTCGAGATCGACGAGAACCTCCCCGAGGAGGCTGCGACTCTCTTTCAGCAAAGAGGGTCCGACGCCGCCGCCATACGGGAGCAAGAAATGAGTGGATCGTCTGACCGACGAGTGGCTTCGATTCTGCAAGAGGAGAAGCGGGTCCTCGTCACTCTGGACACCGATTTTGCCGACATTCGAACCTACCCACCGGAGGACTTCGCAGGCATCATCGTACTTCGCCTGAATCAGCAGGATCGGAAGCACGTCTTGACGGCTCTCGAACGCCTTCTTCCTGTTCTTGCGGAAGAGCCTCTGTCTGGATGCCTCTGGATTGTCGGTGAGAACAACCTGCGTATTCGATAGACGCATGCATGTCTCGTCCCCCAATGCCCTCCCTAAAGGCCCTGAAATCGCACCTCGACACGCTCGTCGACCGCTACGAAGACCCGGAATTCGTCGCGAAGGACCCGATTTCGATTCCGCACGGGTTCGACGATCCGCGGGATCAGGAGGTGATCGGGCTGTACGCGGCGCTGCTGGCGTGGGGACGCCGCGAGACGGTGCTGAACAAGATGGCGGAGCTGTGCGAGCGGATGGACTACGCCCCCTTCCGCTTCGTGCGCGACTTCGATCCGGAGCGGGATGCGGCGGCGCTGGAGGGTTTCGTCCATCGCACGTTCCAGCCGGAGGATGCGTTCTGGTTCACCAAGAACCTGAGCGCGGCCCTGGCGCGTCACGGCTCCGTCGAGACCCTCTTCGCCGATCACCTCCCGGACGATGATGGCGATGCCGCCACCGACCTCGGTCCGGCGATTCAGGGCTTCAGCACGACGATCTACGGGATCGACCCGGCCACGCCGCAGCGGCTCCGCAAGCACCTGGCGCGCCCGGAAGCGGGCAGTGCCTGCAAGCGACTGGTGATGTACCTGCGCTGGATGGTGCGTCCGGGCCCCGTGGACCTCGGCATCTGGACGCGCATCGACCCGGCGCAGCTGATGCTTCCGCTCGACGTGCACTCGGGCCGCCAAGCCCGCGCGCTCGGCCTCCTCGGCGGGCGCAAGTCCAATGACTGGAAAGCGGTGCGCCGCCTCACGGCGGTGTGCCAGGCCTTCGATGCGTCGGACCCCGCCAAATACGACTTCGCGTTTTTCGGGGCCGGAGCCTACGACGAGTCGCTCGACGCGAGATTCACGGGCGACAACAAGCTGGACCGCAGCTCCTTGCCCACGCCGCGGTAGCTCCGCTGGTAGTACAGCACCGCCCCGCCGTCGTCGTTTACCACATCGACGTCCACGACGCGACCGACGTACACCGTATGATCGCCCGCGTCGATCGAGTCATGAGGGACGCAGTCCAACGTGCCGGTCACGCCGTCGATCACCGGCGTCCCGTACGTATCGCGGCGGTGCGGTACCGATTCGAACTGCTCGGCGCCCGTGAGATCCGGCGTGGCAAAGTGCTTGGCGAGATAGGCCTGCCCTTCGCCGAGGATGTGCACGCAGAAGCGGTCGCACGTCTCCATGACGCCTTTCATCTGCGACTGCTTCCCGACGTTAAAGCAGATCAGTGGCGGGTCGAGGTTGACGCTCGTGAACGATCCGATCGTGATGCCGCGCGCCTCGGTCGTGCCGTCTGCCGTGACCACGACCACAGGTGACGGCACGTGTCGCATCACCGCCCGAAACGTCGCGCTGTCGACCGACTCTTGGGACATAATACTGGATGGAGTTGGGGATCTGAAAGACAGCGCATGTGAACGGGCGACGCCGGAGACAGATCAGACGATGCGCGGTTCGTATCAATGTGGTTGCACGTGTAGACCCATCCGCATCCTTTCGAGCGCTCCGCGGAACCGGCTCACGAAAAGACGTCGCGGACCTTGCGAAAGAAGGACTTCTTCGGACGCTCCGTGCCGGGACTCGGCTGGAAGTGCTCGCGATCCGTCAGGTCCTCCAGCAGTTCGCGCTCCTCGGCGGTCAGGTCCTGCGGCGTCCACACGTGCACCCGGATCATCTGGTCGCCCTTGCCGCTGCCGTTCAGGTCGGGAATGCCCCGGTTGCGCATCCGCAGGATTTTGCCCGCCTGCACGCCGGGGTCGACCTCCAGGCGCGCCGTGCCCTTGAGCGTCGGCACCTCGACCTCCGTGCCGAGCGCCGCCTCGGGGAAGGACAGGTACAGATCGTAGTAGATGTCGAGGCCGTCGCGGACGAAGTCGTCGTGCGGCTTCTCTTCGATCTCGATCCGGAGATCCCCCGACTCGCCGCCGCGGATGCCCGCGTTCCCGCCGCCGGAGATGGTGAGGTAGTTGCCCTCCATAACGCCGGCCGGCACGTTGATCGTGACCGCCTCTTCCTGCTCCACGCGGCCTTCACCGCCGCAGGTGTCGCAGCGGTTCTGGATGATGCGCCCTTCGCCGTTGCACTTCGGGCAGGTCTGCACGTTGACCATCTGCCCGAACACGGAGCGCGTCACCTCCCGAATCTCGCCGGTGCCGTCACATCGCGGGCACATAGTGAAGTTGCCGCCCTCGACGCCGCCCTCCGCGCCGGTGCCCTCGCAGTCCTCGCATTCGGCGTACTTGCGGACCTTGATCTGCTTCTCGACCCCTTCGGCGATCTCTTCGAGGGTGAGCGGCAGGGTGACGCGCAGGTTGCTGCCGGGCCGCCCCCGCTTGCGCTGCGAGCGAGAACGGCGCCCTCGGCCGCGCCCGCGACCGCCGGCACCGCCGAAGATCTCGTTGAACGCGTCGAAAATATCGTTGATGTCCTGGAAGCCGCCCGGCCGCCGCCCCCCTCCGCCGCCGCGGCCGCCGTTCTGGCCGAGTCCGGCATGGCCGAACCGGTCGTAGCGCTTGCGCTTCTCGGGCGTCGAGAGCACCTCGTAAGCCTCGGCGGCCTTCTTGAACTTCTCCTCGGCCTGCGGATCATCCGGGTTGCGGTCCGGATGGTATTCCATCGCAATCTTCCGGTACGCCTTCTTGATCTCCTTCTCGGAGGCGTCGGTATCGACGCCGAGAATGTCGTAATAATCGTCAGGCATGAAGGGATTTCATCGATTCGAGAGAAGCACACGCGTCGGGGACAGCGGCCGGCAGGAGAAGGTCGGTGCGGCACGCCGCTGTTTGCATCCAGGGGGTCGCCGGGGGCGAACGCCGACGCGATCTCTCGCGTCGGCGGTTCATGGTCCTTCCCGTCCCACTCAGCCTTGATCGGGTTCGGAGGCGACGATCACGCGGCTGTGACGGATGACGCGGTCGCCCATGGTGTAGCCCGTGCGCACCTCATGCACGACCGTGCCGGGCTCGGCCTCGTCGGTGGGCTGCTGCATCATGGCCTCGTGCAGCGACTCGTCGAACGGCTCGCCCTCCGCCTCAATCGGCTCGACGCCCAGCTTGCTAAGCTCGTCGCGGAACTTGCGGAAGACCATCTCGACACCGCCCTTGAGCGACTCGTACGCCTCGGCGGGATCGTCCGCTTCGTCGAGCGACGCGGCCGCGTCCATCGAACGCTCGAAGTCGTCGAGCACTTCGAGCATGGTGCGGATCACATCCACCTTGCCCGCTTCGTAGCGACGGCGCTTTTCGCGCTCGGTGCGACGCTTGTAGTTTTCGAGCTCGGCCGCCGTACGCAGCAGGCGCTCGTTGATCTCGTCGCGCTCGGCCTTGACCGCCTCAATTTGTTCTTCGAGGCTCTGCTCGCCGTTGTCGTCGGACGCTCCGTTGCTTGCGGCCTCGGCGGGTTCGTTCACAGCCTCGGTCGGGGGGTCCGGCTCATCCGGTTCGTCCGGCGTGTGCGCATCCGTAGATTCAGCAGTCACGTGGGTCAGCAGATCAGTTCGTGGAACAAATCGGGGTCGCGGGTGCCGTGCCGAACCTCAGTGTCTGTCCGACGCAATCCGGTCCGGGACGGCGCGATCTACGTTGATAGCGACGCCGACGTCGGAGGATCCGAGGAGGAGGGTCGATTGAGCACGTCTGCCATATTCTTCACCAAGGCCACCGCGCGCCCATAATCCATCCGGGTGGGCCCGATCACGCCGAGCGTGCCAATGGTGTCGCCCAGCCGGTACGGCGCCGTCACGATCGAATACGCCTCGAGCTCCTCGCGATGCGTTTCGCTTCCGATGCGCACCACGACGCGGCCGATCGACTCCGGATCGTCGTCGAACAGATCTTCGAGCAGGGTAACCACGCGGCCCTCGTCCTCGATGATACGGATGAGGTGGCGCACGTCGTCGAGCTCCTGGAATTCGGGCTGCTCCAGGATGTTTTGCGTGCCGCCGAGGCGGAGACGGTCCTCTTTCGGATCGCTGAACAGCACCGACGCTTCCTCGCGGACGCGCTCCACGATGCCGGTGCGGTCTTCAATGTCGCGGGTCCGCTCCTCGTGGGTTTCCCGGATCTCTTTCAGGGTCAGCCCGGCCAGGCGCTCGTTCAGGATGGACACGACGCGGCTGAGCTCCGACCGGCGCACGTCGGCCGAGAAGTTGAGCACGATGGTTTTGACGAGCCCACCCTTCACGCTCAGCACGAACATCATGCGCGATCGGGAGAGCGGAACGATGTCGAGCCGCTCCAGCACGCCGGTCGAGAGGCTCGGACTGAGCGCGATGCCGAGCAGACTCGTGAGCTTGCTGAGCAGTCGCGTGCTTTCGCTCAGCAGCTCGTCGGTGTCGCGGACGAGTTCGGCCAGATGCTCTTTGAGCACGTGCCGCTCGGCCTTCGACAGCGAGGGACGGTCCATCAGGTGATCCACGAACGTCCGGTAGCCGAGCTGCGTGGGCATCCGGCCGGCCGACGTGTACGGATGGTCGAGGTAGCCCATGTCTTCCAAATCCGCCATGGTGTTGCGGATGGAAGCCGCACTAAGCCCGACATCGTACTTCTTCGCGAGCGAACGCGAACCGACCGGCCCCGCGGTGTCGATGAAGTGATCCACAACGAGACGCAGGATGTTGCGCTCTCGCTCTGACAGGGGCGGCCGCGCGTCGGCGGCGTCAGCGGTCACATGTTCGTCTGCGGTACTCACGTTCGAATGCAGATTGCTCCAAGTACGGCGAACGTGTGCGTCCGCCCGGTTCGGGGGAGGCCCTTGGGCGGGGCATGGTGATAGACGTACATTGGATGCAGCTTGTGGTTTCCAGACGGATCCGGGGGAGGGCCCTGGCCGTCGCCGTCGCCGGGACAACCGCTTCGCACAAATGTGCCGAGTGCGTTGAAACGCGGAGCGGCCTCCTCGTGTAGAGCACTTCGGCGTTACCGTCCGGCATTGTGCCGGCGGCCCCGCATTCGTTTCCTCATCGATTGCCCCGTCTATGCGCTTTCTGTCTACGCTTGCGGCCAGCGTCCTCGGGACGCTGATTGCCATCATCGGCCTGTTTTTGTTCGGTTTCTTCTTTTTCTTCGCCCTCTCCCTTTCGTCCGACCCGACGCCCACCGTCCAGCCGAGCTCGGTGCTCGTGGTTCCGATCGACGGACCGATTCTTGAGCGCACCGCCGACGATCCCTTCGCTGAGGCTTTTTTTGATGCGCCTTCGTACGACCTGCGCGACGTGCAGGAGGGCCTCCGCAACGCCGCCTCCGACGATCGCATCCAGGCCGTCTGGCTGCAGATCAAGGGCACGAACGCCTCCTGGGGCACGCTGCATGAGGTGCGCGCGGCCCTCACGCGCTTCAAGGACAGCGGCAAACCCCTCATGGCGTCGAGCGGCGACTTCGGGATGGGCGAAAAGGAGTACTACCTCGCCAGCGCCGCCGACAGCGTGTTCGCGGCGCCGGTGTCGCCGTTCGAGTGGAATGGGTTTAACACGACGGTTTCGTTCTTCAGCGGGATGCTGGAGAAGCTGGACGTGGAGCCGAAGGTGGTTCGCGCCGGCAAGTTCAAAAGTGCCGTGGAGCCCTTTCTGCGCGAGGATCTGAGCGAGGAAAATCGGCTTCAGCTTACGGCGCTGCTGGAGACGCAGAACCAGGAGGTCAAGCAGGCCATCGCCGAGAGTCGCAGCCTGACGTCCGAGGCGCTGGAGCAGCGGGCCGACGAGTCGGCGATCCTGGATGCCGAGTCGGCTCTGGATGCGGGACTGCTCGACGCGCTCCGCTACGAGCACGAGGTCCGCGACCGGTTCCGGAGCGTCCTGGGGGTTTCACCCGGCCAAGACGTTCCCACCGTCGACCTCGGCGCATACAAGCGCGTGCCGGCCGCTGACGCGAACGTTCAGTACACCGGCACCGGGAACGTGGCGGTGGTGTACGCCGAGGGCTCCATCGTGTCGGGCGAGACGCAGGACGCGCCGGGGGGCGGACAGTCTGCCTCCATCGGCTCGACGACGCTGATCGAGGCCTTGGAAACGGCCCGCACCACCAGCTCGACGAAGGCGGTCGTGGTCCGGATCAATTCGCCGGGTGGGAGCGCCGCCGCCTCGGAGGTTATGTGGAACGCCGTGCGCCGGACGGCCCAGGAGAAGCCGGTGCTCGTCTCCATGGGCGACGTGGCCGCATCGGGCGGCTACTACATCGCCGCGGGCGCCGACTCTGTGCTGGCCAACCCGACGACCATCACCGGCTCCATCGGCGTCTTCGGCCTCCTGTTCAACGCCCGTGGCCTCTTCGAGAACAAGCTCGGCATCACGTTCGACCAGGTCGAGACCAGCCCGCTGTCGGACATTACCTCGGCCATCGAGCCCTTCTCGGAACAGGAGCGGCGCCTCCTCGAGCAGTCGATCGATCGGACGTACGACACGTTTATCGAGCGTGTGGCCGACGCGCGCGGCATGACGACCGATGAGGTGAACGCAATCGCGCAGGGGCGCGTCTGGTCGGGCGCCGATGCGCAGCGCGTGGGTCTCGTGGATTCCCTTGGCACTCTCGCCGATGCCATTTCCATTGCAGGCCGCCGCGGCGGGCTCGGCGATGGGCCGTACCGCACGCGCATCCTTCCGCGACCGAAGACCTTCGTTCAGCAGCTTAACGAAGCTCTGTACGGGCAGAGCGCGCGGCTCTGGCGCGCGTGGACCACCTCGCCGCTGGAGCGTCAGCTCTGGCAGCAGAAAGAGACCCTAGAGTCGCTGGTTCGCACCCAGCGGTCGGCCCAAGCCCGCCTGCCCTTCGCCATCGAGATCCAGTGACATCCTGGGGCTGTGCGTTCAGCGTTGCGGATTCGGCGTCCGGGAACGAGCCCACGACGCGTCGCCCGTTCACGCACACCGGATCTCGGATTCCGCTCACCGCGTCACGTCCGACGCCAGAACTTCTTGACGGGGCTCTCTAGTTTTCGTCCGTCTCGTTCAGCCACAACCCAGGCAGCAGGTAGCTGATGCCGAGGAAGACGGTGCCGAATCCAACAAACAGGAAGATCCGGGAGAGGGCCGAGAGCCGGGCGAGATCCACAAGAAACAGCTTCGCTACAAACAGGGCGAGCGTTCCGAACGCCGCGTAGGAGCGGGCGCGGGACCGCTGCCGGACGGCCGTGAGCAAGAGCCCGAGGGCTGTGATGCCCCAAACGGCCGAGACGTAAGCGTCTCCGTTCGGGAGCGCGGCAAACTCCTGCCAACTCCACGCCAGCCAGCCGGCCAAGACCCCACCCCGGTACAGCCGGCGTCCGACGGCGGACGGAACGAGCCACGATGCCACTCCCATGAGGCCCAGGGCCCCAAGTTCGCTGAGCCCGTCGGGATGCAGGACCGGCTGCACGCCCGGTTGGACGACCTCCACCTGGTTGGCCCAGACCGCGGCCACGAGCACGGCGAAGGCGTGCCCCGACCATCGAAGGACTGGAGCATCCAGGTGCCGGGCGGCGGCGTGCAGCGCCAGGACTTCGACGCTCCAGGCAACGAGAAGCGTCGAGCCGTCCAGCAGCTCCGTGAGTCCGACGGCCCCGAGCACCGCAGCCACCACGGCGTGGGCCGGCGCGTACCGGGACACCGACCGTCGCGTTAGGGACACGTATGCCACTCCGTAGCCCCCCATTCCCGCCAGGGCAATGATGCCCCACAGCGCGTCCGACGGGCTGTGCCACAGAATGCGCGATGCGGTGTACGCCAACAGAGGCGACGCGCTGACGAGCGCAAAGGCCGGCGGCGTGCGGAGCAAAGGGCGAAGCCAGCGCGCCTGCGGCAGCTCCGGTTGTGGCCAGCGCTCGGGATTCTTCTGCCGAAGGATCGCCCGGCCCACCGGCACGCCGCCCAGCAGCAGCCAGGCGGCGACCACGCCTCCCTGCACGGCCCACTGGTTCAGGACGGTGCCGTCTCCGAACGCAACCTGCGCGACCGTGGTGAGCAGAACGAGCCATCCGCCGGCGGCGGACGTGTACAGCAGGGTTCGCCAGCCGCGGTATAGGTAGATCGTGACCATTCCGCCGAGCAGCAACACCGTGTAGCCGACGAGCCCGGGGATGCTTCCCTCCATGCCGGGCTGGAGCACAAACGGCGTTCCCAGTCCGCCCAGCGCGCCGATCACAGCGAGCGCAGCCCCGTCTTCCCGAACCGCAAGCACGAACGTGCCCACCGTAATGGCCGTCATTCCGGCGAACGCCACCGGGTGGGGAATCAACAGGTAGAGCTGGTGCGCCGCGAATACGGTCGTGTAGAACGCAGCACAGCTTCCGCCGAACAGGACCTGGCTCAGCGCCCGCCGGGACGGGGCTGTGCGGATTCCGCCCCACAGCAAGACGGCCCCGAGCCCGGCGCCAAACGCCACGCGTACCACCGGGCCGAGCCATCCCTGATCGATGCTGTACTTGAAAAGAAAGGCCAGTCCGAACAGAAGAAGGGCAATCCCGACCCGGTTCAGCCAGTCCTCGGTGCTTCCCGTGACGGCCGCTTCGACCCGGTCGCGCAGACGCGCCCCAACGGATGGCGAGGGCTCGGTCGCCGAATCGCGCGGCACGGCGGTTTCCAGCGGACCCGCGTCGTTCACGTCGGAAGCGGATTGCTGCTTCAGGGCCTCGCGGAGCGCCGACACATGCGCCCGTAGGTCGGTCACCGTGGCTTCCAGCCGCTCGACCCGCTGCTCCAGCGATTCATCCGTGGGCTCCTCCATAAGACTCCGGACCCAAGCTCAAGAATAGGTGTCTTCTCACGCGCAACTTGTCATGCGTAAGCCGTCTCGCACCGCTCCCCATCCGTTGTGCTTCTGAGTCGATGCGCCTCGGTCAGATGAGGACGTTGCCCTCCATCGAATCGGGCACCTCTTCGCCGAGCAGCGCGAGGAGGGTCGGAGCGACGTCGCCGAGTTTGCCCTCGCGGACGGGACCGTCGAATCCGTCTTTGATGACGACATGCGGAACCAGCGCCGTCGTGTGCGCCGTGTGCGCCGAGCCGTCCGGGTTGCGCATCTTGTCGGCGTTGCCGTGATCTGCGATGACATTGACGGAATAGCCGGTTGCCTGCGCGGCCTCCACGACCTGCTTCGCGGCAGCATCGACGGCTTCACATGCGGCGATGGCAGCCTCGAGATCGCCGGTGTGCCCGACCATGTCGGGATTGGCAAAGTTGAGCACGACGAGGTTGTAGTCGGTCTCCGCAATCGCCTGCGCCGTGCGGTCAGCCACCTCGGGCGCGCTCATCGCCGGCTGCAGGTCGTACGTCGCCACCTCGGGGGAGGGCACGAGAATGCGGTCTTCGCCGTCGAACGGCTCCTCGCGCCCCCCGCTGAAGAAGTAGGTGACGTGCGCGTACTTTTCGGTTTCGGCCACGCGGAGCTGACGCCCGCCCCGCTCGCTGATCACCTCTCCGAGCGTGCCCTCCAGGTTGAGCTTGTCGAACGCCACCGGCAGGTCGAAATCCTCATCGTACGGCGACATCATGACAAACTCTAGATCGTCGATCGGCTCTCGCTCGAAGCCGCCGAAGTCTTCTTCCGTGAACGCCCGCGTAAGCTGCCGGGCGCGGTCTGCGCGGAAGTTGTAGAACACAACGGCATCGCCGTCTTCAACGCGGGTGCCGTTGGACCCAAAGGCGTCCTCGTCCGCCACGTGAATCTGCCGCGGCTCCACGAACTCGTCGGTCACCTCTTCCGCGTAGCTCGCCTCTAGCGCCGCAACGGGGTCGTCGAAGTCCGCGCCCTTTCCGTCCGTCAAGAGGCGGTACGCCCGCTCGGTGCGCTCCCAGCGGGTGTCGCGGTCCATCGCGTAGTAGCGACCCACGATGGAGACCAAACGGCCGACGCCGATCGCTTCCGCTCTTTCCTGGAAGTCCTGGACGTAGCCGGCGCCGCCCGTCGGACTCGTGTCGCGCCCGTCGGTAAAGGCGTGGACGTTGACCTGCGCGGGATCGAGCCCCTCGCGCTTCGCCAGTTCCAGCAGGCCGTACAGGTGCTCCAGCGAGCTGTGCACCCCGCCGTCCGAGAAGCATCCCATCAGGTGCAGCTTCTGGTCGTTGTCCTTCGCATGCCGGGCGGCCTTCACCAGGGCCTCGTTCTCGAAAAACGAACCGTCCTCGATGGCCTTCGAGATGCGCAGGATCTCCTGATACACGACGCGCCCCGCCCCCAGGTTGGTGTGGCCGACCTCCGAGTTGCCCATCTGTCCGTCCGGGAGTCCTACGGCCATGCCGGACGCCGTTAGCGTCGCGTGGGGATGCTTCCGGTGCAGCGCGTCGACGAACGGCGTGTCGGCCTGGTCGACGGCGCTGACCGACGGGTCCTCGGCCAGCCCCCAGCCGTCGAGGATAATGAGGATGTGCTTTTGGGTTGCGTCCATAAAAGTCGCGGTGTCGCGGAAGTTCGAGTCGTAGTGGGTCGGTTCAGTCGATCCTGGCGTTTCGTGATGCGTACATCGTAATGCGTGATAGTTGAACCATCAACTGCCGCCTCCCTCACGCATCACGTCTCACGCACGACGCCTCACCCGTTCACGCGGTAGTCCTTTACCTGCTTCGTTGTCTCACCCGATTTGGCGTCGAACACGTTCATCGAGCCGCACCGTGGGCAGGCGATCTGCTCGACGCCGTAGCGGTCTTCGTGCGTAGCGGGCTCGTCGAAATAATGATCGCGCGTCTTGCAGTAGTAGGTGCCCTTGCGTCCATCCAGGCCCTCGACCGGGTCCGGCAGCCGCTGCTTCCGTGCGTAGTACTTGCAAACAGATGGAAGCGGGCAGTCGTCGCACGAGGGACTGCGTGCGGTGCAGGTGTACCGGCCGTGCAGGATGAGCAGATGGTGCGCATCGCCCCAGTCTTCCTTGGGGATCACACGCTTGAGCTGCTCCTCGACCTTGCGGGGCGTGTCGGCTCCTTCCTTCACGAGGCCAATCCGGTTGGAGACGCGATAGACGTGCGTGTCCACCGGCAGCGCGTCGGCATCGTAGGCCACGTTGGCGACCACATTTGCCGTCTTGCGCCCGACCCCCGTCAGCGTTTGCAGCTCCTGAACGGTTTCCGGAATCTGGCCATCGAAGTTCTCAACCACCTGCCGGGCCATTTTCGCGAGGTATCCCGCCTTGTTGTTCGGAAAGGTGACCGACTGGATGTAGGGGTAGATGTCGTCCGGCTCGGCCTCGGCCAAGTCGTCGACCGTCGGGAAGGCCTCGTAGAGAGCCGGCGTCACCTTGTTGACGCGCTCGTCGGTGCACTGCGCCGACAGGATGACGGCGATGATCAACTGATACGGGTTCTCGTGCGTGAGCTCGGTTTCGGGCGTGTCGATGCGCTCGTGCAGCTTCTCGAGCGTGTAGGCGGCGCGCTGAGTTCGTCCCACGGAGGTTGCGGTTGGGTGTGCAGAGCAATGAGCGGCGGGGGGCACGCGGGCCTCCTTGAACCTTCGGGGCGATGTCCCGTCTACAGGGCGACCGTCGATGCCGTCTGCCCTTTTCAATTGGCCCGACACATGTATGCATCCTCCCTTTCGTGGTTCGTCGCTTCCCGCCACGTTGTGCCGCGTGAACGGCAAGTTCATGAAGGCGCACGGCACAATGGTCGCGGCCAGACGGGGGACGGAGGTCGTTCGCCTGCTGCTTGCGGGTCTCGTCCTGCTCGTGCTGGCGGGCGGCCGCTCGCTCCAGGCGCAGGACGCGCCCCGATCGCTCTCGCCCTCCTCGGAGATCTCGCTCGTCACCATCCTTCCCGGCGACGCGGTCCACACGGAGTTCGGCCACAGTGCGCTGCACGTCCGCGATCCTGAGCGGGGCATCGACTGGCTCTATAACTACGGGACGTTCGATTTCAGCGACCCCCTCTTCATTCCGAAGTTTACCTACGGACACCTGCGCTACTTTCTGAGTGTGTCCGACTATCGCGGGATGCTCCGCTATTACGAACGTGTGGGGCGTCCCGTGATCACGCAGCGCCTCGACCTCACGCTCGCGCAGCGCACCGCTTTGTTCCGGTTTCTGCAGGAGAACGCCCGCCCGGAGAACCGCTACTACCAGTACGACTTTCTGTTTGACAACTGCTCGACGCGCGTTCGGGACGCGCTGCGGCAGGCCCTCGGGAATGCTGTGCAGTTCGCCGACCGACCCGACCCGGATGCCACATTCCGGCAGATGCTCGACCCGTACGTGGCCGACCGCCCGCTGCTCGATCTCGGGTTTGACCTGGCCCTCGGCACGCCGACCGACCGGGACGTGTCAGCGCGCGAGGCGATGTTTCTGCCCGAGCCGCTGATGCACGCGTTCGATTACGCGTCCGTCCGTGCGGACACTGCGACCCGTGCGGACACCGCGATGCGGCCGCTTGTCGCCGCGACCGATACGCTCGTCTGGTTTGAGGGCTACACCTCCACGGAGCGCATCTTCGACTGGCCGACGGCCCTCGCCTGGGTGCTGTTTCTGATGGGCGGGCTGTGGACGGCCGTGCAGGTCCGCCGCGAGCAGGCGCCTGGCGTGTGGGCCGATGCGACGCTTCTGGGGCTCGTAGGCGGGGCGGGGCTGGTCGTCTGCTACCTCTGGTTCGTCTCCGAGCACCGCGTCACCAACCAGAACTGGAACCTCCTGTGGGCGTGGCCGACGCACCTGGTCGCCGCCGTGGCCATGGCCCGGGCCTCGACCGCGCGCTGGCTGCGCTACTACGAAGGCATCGCTGCGGTCGGGGCGGCGGGGGGCGTCCTGGGCTGGATGCTGTGGCCGCAGCCTCTGCACGACGCGGTGCTCCCGCTTCTGCTCGGAATCGCCCTGCGGATGGGCTGGCGCGCCTGGCCTCACGCGGGGACGGTGTTCGAGGCCTAACGGCGCGCCCGAGCTACCGGCTGGCACTCGGTGCCGCAGCAGCGTGCACCCGATCCAGCAGTCGTTCATACGCCTTTCGGTACGGCGCGGCGGCGTACAGCTCGTTGTGCCCCCCGCCGTCGACGATCACGAGTTCCTTGTGGGGCATAGGAGCTTCGCCATGCAAGGTACGAGCCATGTCGGGCGTCGTCACGTTGTCCTCCGACCCGCCGACCACCAGGAGCGGTGCGCTGATTTCCTGCAGCCGCTCGACATTGCTCTCGCCACGCAGCGAGTCGTCGACCTCCACGCTCACGAACAGGCGAATGTACCACGGCACGACGCTTTCCACCCATCCGTCGACATCGGTCGCCGGGTTTTCCAGCACGACGCCCGCGGCGCGCCGCTCCGAGGCCACGTGAGTCGCCAAGAACGATCCGAGCGAGTGCCCATGGACGATGAGCCGGTTCGGCTCGGCGCCGAGCGAGTCCGTGGCGTAGCGATACACGTCGAGCGCGTCCGACTTGAAGGCGGGCACCGTCGGCTGTCCTCCGCTGTTGCCGTAGCCGCGATAGTCCCACATCACGACGTTCACCGGAAAGTCGGTGAGGGCGCGGATGTAGCCCAGCGACTGCACGAGGTAGAACCCGTTGCCGCCGAAAAAGAGAACCGTGGTCTCGGCGTCAGGCTGCGTCAGGTGCCATGCGTCAACCTGGACGGTGTCGT
>CAYFSC010000073.1:0-7289 GCA_964345695.1 uncultured Rhodothermales bacterium
CTCTGCCACCCCTCCGGAAGGGGACGTCGATTTCGCGGCGGCCCTTTCGCTCTCCAAATCCCCGATCAAGCCCTGCGAAACCAGTCCTCAATAGCAGTCGCCCTACCGGGCGAAATGCCGTCCTGTTCCTCTCTCTACGATCTTGACGGACGCGCCATCCTGGTACGTGGAGACGTGCAGGGCGGTCTGTGATTGGCTCCGCCCCCGCAACCTTTGGACGTTGCGCCGTCCTGCCAGTGGACCGGTCTCCGTGGAACACACATTGGGCCGGGCCGTGGGTCGGTGGAGACGTGTCGAGCAAGGGTATCGTCCAGAAAAAGCTCTTACTTCGTCGGGGATAAGACCGCCCGGCCCAATTAGACACCCTGCTCGGCATACAGCTCACGGCGCGCACGTCAATCGGAGGGCGGCGTTTGGAGTTGAGGAAGCCGCCACAAATCCCCATCGAGGTGGTGGAATGACCCGACGCAGACAAATTGCCGCGGTGCTTTACCTGCTGAACGCCCTGGTGAGCCTCGTCCTCGGTCTGACGTACCTGTTCCGCACCTCCTTCATGCCCTACCACAGCGAGGCGCTGGGCCGCTCATGGGCCCAGGTCGATCCCAACCTGCAGGTGCTGTTCGGGGCCCTGATGGACGTAGCCGGGGCTGGGTGGATTGCGATGGGCACCGCCACCCTGGTACTGGTTGCCGTTCCGATGCGTCGGGGCGAACTGTGGGGGCGCCTCCTGATCCCTGCATTGTTCCTGGCGTTCTACGTCCCGACTCTCCTCGCAACACTCGCCGTGTGGGACGGGACGCCGGCTACGCCTCCCTGGTACGGCAATGCCACCGCATGCGTCGCCACGGTTGCCGGAGTCGCAGCCGATGCCCCGTGGCGCTCCAGGCCATGAGGACCGCCCTCGCTTTCCCCGGGTCGCGGTGACACAGCACGGTGCCGTGCCCCCTCCGAGGGCCTCAGGCACGGCGGAATTGCTTGCCCGCAAGCTGACGAACGAGGCCCTTCATCTCCAGGCTCAGCAGCGTGGCCAGGGCCGTGGAGGGCGCCATGCCGGTCTCACTGCACAGCCGGTCGACGTGCACGGGAGTGGCAGACAGCGCATCGTACAGGCGCTCCTCGGGTCCAGTCAGATCGGGCGGGGGCGCCGCGGGCTCCTCAACAGCCTCGTCGGGGTCTGTTTCCGGATCGGCCGGAACGGGCAGCTCGTCCAAAATGTCGTCCACGTCGAGGATGAGCTTGGCGTGGCCGCGCTGAATGAGCCGATTGGTGCCGACACTGGACGCCTTCCCGATGCTACCGGGCACGGCAAAGACCTCGCGGTTTTGCTCCACGGCCATGCGCGCCGTTATGAGTGATCCCCCTTCAGCGTGCGACTCGACGACGAGCGTGCCGAGCGTCAGTCCGCTGACGATGCGGTTGCGCTCCGGAAAGTTGGGAGCATCCGGTGCGGCATCCAGCCCCAACTCAGAGAGCACCGCACCCTGTTTTGCGGCGCGGGCGGCGAGTCCCGCGTTTTTCTGGGGATAGATGCGGCCCAGCCCCGAGCCCAGGACGGCCAGCGTGCGCCCGCCGGCGTCCAGTGCCCCTTTGTGGGCCGCGGCATCGATGCCGTAGGCCAGGCCACTGACGACGGTGAACCCGCGGCGCACGAGCTCCGCAGCAAGGTGGCGGGCCTGGGCGCGTCCGTAGTCGGTGCAGCGACGCGTGCCGACAATGGCGAGAGCCCGCGCATCGGCCTCGGTAAGGGTGCCCCGCATCCAGAGCAGGGCCGGCGGATCATAGATGTGTTTCAGGGGCTCCGGGAAGCGGGCATCCCACGGTGCGATGAGGGTCGCGTCGAGCTCTTCAGCCCGGCGCAGTTGCCGGTCGACCGCGTCGTGGTCGCTGAACGCACAGATGGCGCCGGCCGTCGCCTCCCCAATGCCGTCCACGCTGGTGAGGGCCGGGCGGGTGGCACGAAAAACGCGCGATGGCATTCCAAACCGAGCCAGTAGCGCGCGCAGCCGTCCGGGCCCGATGCCGTTCACAAGCGAGAGGGCCACCAGCGCTCTCTGCTCCGCGGCTGCATCCCGCTCGGGCGCCTCGTCAGGGCTGGATTCGTCCGGCAGCGGCAGCCTCATACCGTCACCTCTCCCGGCGCCTCCCGGGATTTCACCTTCTGTACGGCGTCGAACAGCTTGTGCTTGAGGCGATCCAGGCCGATCTGTGCCACCGCACTGATTGGAAGGAGCGGGACGTCGTCGGGAAAGTCGTCGGCCGCGATTTCGGGCAGCAGCGCGCGCTCGTCGGGGGCCAGCACGTCAACCTTAGAGAGCGCGACCATGCGCGGCTTGTCCAGCAGCGACGCCTCGTACTCGCGCAGCTCGTGCAGGAGCTTTTCGTACTGCTCCGTCAGATTGGTGGCCGTAATGGGGATGACAAACAGGAGGACGGACGTCCGCTCGATGTGCCGCAGAAACCGAATGCCAAGCCCTTTGCCGGTGTGGGCCTCTTCGATGATGCCGGGCAGGTCGGCCATAACGAACGACTGGTAGTCGTCGACGTACACCATCCCCAGTTGCGGGTTGAGCGTGGTAAATGGGTAGTCTGCCACCTCGGGCTCGGCCGCCGACAGGGCCGAGACAAGGGTGCTCTTGCCGGCATTCGGGAACCCGACGAGACCGACGTCGGCCAGCAGCTTCAGCTCGAGGGTGATCTCCTTTTCCTCGCCCTCCTCGCCCGGCTGCGCGTGGCGCGGCGCCTGATTGGTGCTGGACTTGAAGAAGGCGTTGCCCTTGCCGCCGCGTCCGCCTTCCGCAATGCACAGGCGCTCGCCCGGCTCCAGCACTTCGCCCAGGACCGTTCCCGAGCGCTTGTCCTTCACGACCGTGCCCGGTGGCACGGTGATGACCTCGTCGTCGCCGTCGGCGCCAGTTTTGTTGTTGCTGCCGCCCGGCTCTCCGTCCCCGGCAACGTGCAACTGATTGTAGCGCAGATCCATGAGCGTGTAAAGGTTCTCGTCGGCCTCTACGTAGACGGATCCACCGTGGCCGCCGTTGCCGCCGGCCGGACCGCCTTTCGGCCGATACTTTTCCCGGCGCCACGACACGAGCCCGCGGCCGCCATCACCGCTACGCACCGTAATGTCGACCTGATCAACAAATTTCATGGACTGCGTTTCGCGTGTTGGAGTTCTCGGTGATGGCCGCCCGCCGCGAATTTCTGCGGGCGTGAGCACACAGAGCTTGTGCGATTCTACCAACGCGCTCCCCTGTCCGGAGGTTTTCACCGCGGCTTTCTACGGCACTGTGGCACGCTCCGCCCCTGGCTGCTAGGTTCATCTGTTGCGACAGTAGTCTTCTTCCTGAACGGCACACCTGAATGAGCGACGTGGAGATTTACACCGATGGCGCCTGCAGTGGCAACCCCGGTCCCGGCGGCTGGGCTGCGATCGTCATCGCAGACAACGACGCCGTGGAGCAGCTGACCGGCGGCGAGCGTCATACCACCAACAATCGCATGGAGCTCATGGCAGCCATCCGCGCCCTCGACGCGCTGGAGCAGCCGTCCTCCGTGGCGCTGCACACCGACAGCGCCTACGTCTCGCGCGCCTTCAACGAGGGCTGGCTGGACAACTGGCAGAAGAATGGCTGGCGCACCTCCTCGAAAAAGCCGGTCAAGAACAAGGAGCTGTGGCAGCAGCTATCGGCACTCGATGAAAAGCACGACGTGGACTGGATCTGGGTGAAGGGTCACGCCGACAACGAACTGAACAATCTGGCCGATGCCCTCGCTGTTGACGCGATGGAGCAGTACAAATAGCTTCGGACTTCTCGTCTGAGGTTTCCGGCTGTGGGGACCCCGGCTTCTGACGTCTACTGTCGTCACTCTTTCTCCTTCTCCCCCACACGTGCAATCGTTCCACGGTTGGCGAGCGCATTGGTGAACCCTTCCAGGAACGCGTCGAGCTCAGACTGGCGGACGGCCACCGTCCATCGGGTCACCTCGGTATAGTCTCGGGCGCGCACCTCGGCGTCGAAGCGATGCAGGAGCTGCTTCGCGGCCGAGGTGTCGTCGTAGGCAAACGCAACGCGGACTGGCACGCGCACCTTCTTCTCCACCACCGACGCGCGCTCCAGGGCCCGTGATGCCGCCGTCCCGTACGCCCGTACGAGACCGCCCGTCCCCAGCTTCGTGCCGCCAAAGTAGCGCGTCACGATCACGAGCGTCTGGGTCAGGTCGCGCGCATCGATCTGCCGCAGAATCGGCGGACCGGCCGTGCCGCTGGGCTCCCCGTCGTCGTCGTAGCGGAAGTCACCGCCGGTGCGTCCGAGGCGGTAGGCGGTGCAGTGGTGCGTGGCCCGGGGCTCCCGGTCGCGGACAGACGCGACGGCCGTGTCGACCTCTTCGCGGGACGCGACCGGGATGCACACGGAGAGAAAGCGGGATCCCTCCACCTTCAACTCGGCTTCGGCAGAGGCCTCGATGGTCCGGTAGGTGTCGCTCATGGGAGAGACTGAGAGAAAAGCACTGTCGAACATTCTGTGACGCGGGAACCGTTCGCCTTGTCCGTCCCGTTTTGGAGTTTCGGACAGCCGAATCGCCACCCGCAGCAGCGCGCCTCACGGTGACGAGGTGTGTCCGCCCCACTCGTGACGCGCTCCTGCCGCTGGTTTCACGGATCGTAACTCTCGATCACTTCTACTCGTAATGGCTAGCGAGCGCGGGGGTCCGCCCGCGACCGTCCCCTCCTCGTGACCCACCGCATTCAACCCCGCTGCACGTCCGTGGTCCTGCTCCTGCTCGCTTTCTGGTGCCTGGCTGCCGGAAGCCCTTCCGCATCCGCCCCGGGCCCGCCCCCCTGCCATCTGGAAGCCGTTCCTGCTTCCGATGCAATGACCATCGACGCTCGTCTGGACGAGCCGGCCTGGCAGGACGCCCCAACAGCTCGCGGCTTCCGCCAGCTGGCTCCCAACGAAGGCGCCGAGCCGTCGCAACGCACCGAGGTCCACGTCGCCTACGGATCCGATGCCCTCTACGTGGGGGCTCGACTCTACGACGACCGACCGAGCCGCATCCAGGATCGCCTCACCCGACGCGACGACCGCAACCAGGCCGACTGGTTCGAGGTCTCGATCGACGCGTACCTGGATCGGAAGACGGCGCGCACCTTCGCCGTCAATGCGGCCGGCGTGCAGCGCGATGGCGTCGTGCGCGGACGCGGCCTCGACGCGTCCTGGGATGGCGTGTGGACATCGGCGGTTCGCCTCACGCCCGACGGCTGGGTGGCCGAGCTCCGCATCCCCTACTCGATGCTCCGGTTCAACCAGGCCGCTTCGCAGACCTGGGGCCTTCAGTTTGTGCGCCGCATTCCACGCAACAGCGAGGTGGACGAGTGGTCGCTTGTCCCGAGTACCGAGCGCTCCAGTGGCGTCGTTGCCGCCTACGGGGAACTGACGGGCCTGCAGAACTTGAACCCCGCTCGCAACGTCCAGATCGCCCCGTACACCGTGGGCCGCCTCGATACCGACGAGAGCAACACGACTCCCGGAACGATGCAGGCCGACGCAGGCTACGACGTGGGCGGCGACCTGGAGATGAGTCTCGGCCCCAGCATTACGCTCAATGCAACCGTCAATCCCGATTTCGGGCAGGTGGAGTCCGATCCGGCCGTGCTCAATCTGTCGGCGTTCGAGACTTTCTTTCGGGAGAAGCGGCCGTTTTTCGTCGAAGGCTCCGACGTGTTCGACTTCAGTCTCGGGGGAGGCTCTGAGCTGCTCTACACCCGGCGCATCGGCGGCTCGGCCTCCGTGATCGGCGCCACCAAGATCACCGGGCGCACTCCCGAGGGGCTGACGTTTGGCGTGCTGGGGGCGGCCACCGGGGAGGCGTTCGACCCGTCGCATGGATACGGCGCGGCCCGCCTTCGGCAGGACATTGGCACCTACTCCACGGCCGGCGGCATGGTGACGACGTTCTCCGGCCCCGGCGGCGACGCGGGCCCCCGCCGCAGCCTCACGGCAGGAACCGACTGGGACCTGCGGCTTCAGGGCAATACCTACCAGGTACAGGGCTTCGTGGCGGGCACCCACCGGGCGTCCACCGCGCCGGACGTGGACGCCGAAACGGGACTGTCGTTCGAAACGCAGGTGGGACGCGCTCAGGGCCTTTGGACCTACGAACTCGGCACGCGCTTCGTTGGCCCCTCGTTCGACCCGAACGACGCTGGGCGCCAACGACAGAACAACTTCTTCCGCCTCAGTGGCGAGGCCGACCATCGGCTCAACGCCGGCAAGCCGTTTGGGCCGTTCCAGCAAGCCTCGCTGTTCTCTTTCGTCGGGCAAAGCTGGTCGGTGCGCGAAGGCCTCAGTCGCGGAATGGGCTTTTTCCTCGGGGCCAACCTCGATACACAAAACTTCCGTGAGATCCGGATTCGCACGAATGGCGATTACCTGTTCGGCGGGTATGACCTGTTTGAGACGCGGGGCCTCGGCCCCCGGGCCCAGCCCCGTACCTATCGAGCCCGCCTCTCCATCGAAACGGACTCCCGGCGCTCCTGGCAGGTGGAGCCGGGCGCCAACGTGCAAACTTACGGCGACGGAGGCCTGGAGTACGGCGCTTCGCTGGAAGCCGACTGGACGGCAAGCGAGCACCTGTCGCTCCGCGGCGAGATCGAGTACAACGTGGATGAGGCGGTGATCGACTGGGCCTCCAACGAAACGTTTCGGCGTGCGCCCGACGGCACGTGGAGCATCGGGACCGAGGGCGCACCGCCGGACGAACTCGACGCTGATGATTTTCACCAGCTGCAGACCGGGCACGATCGGCTCGACGCCATCTTTTCCCCACGGCGTGCCGAGAGTCCCCCCCACTACGCTCCGGTGTATGGCGCCCGCGACACCCACCGCCTCAACTTCACGCTGCGGTCCACCGCCACCCTCACGCCCGACCTTTCGGTCGAGCTGTTCAGCCAGCTGTTTGCAGCGCGCGGGCGGTACACTCAGTTTCAGATTCTGCGCTCCCGCGACGCGCTGGCCGACTTCGAGGCCTACCCGAAACGGCATGATTTTGCGTCCTACAGCTTCCTTACCAACACGGTGCTACGCTGGGAATTCCGTCCCGGCTCCGAGCTGTTCGTCGTCTGGTCCCAATCGCGGCGAGCCGGTTCGGACGACCCGTTTTTCGCCGGCCAGCGCACCTCGCCGTTTTCCCCCTCTACCCGCGAGCGGCTGCTCGACACGTTCTCGATCTTTCCACAGAACACCTTCATCGTGAAGGTCCGCTACCTGCTGTATTAGGGGAAGAGGGAA
>CAYFSC010000073.1:7389-14674 GCA_964345695.1 uncultured Rhodothermales bacterium
GGGAAAGAGGGGAAACGGCACGCAAACCAAGAACCTCTTCCCCTTCCCCATTCCCGGTCGTTAGAAGGAGAGGCCGAAGCGATCCTCAAACGCGTCGCGACGACGCCGGCTGACGTCCAGGCGTTCCTCTGTGGAGAGACGCACCACGTAGCGGTCGTGATAGTTGGGTTGCACCGACATCACCTCTCCCAGGTTGACGATCGTCGATCGGTGGATGCGGCAGAACTGGTTCGGGTCGAGGCGGGCCTCGAGCGTTTTCATGCGCTCGCGAATGAGGTGCGTGCGCCCGCCGACAGTGTGGATTTCGATATAGGGGCCGTCCGACTGGAAGTAGGCGACCTCCTCCACGGGTACAATTCGCACCTCGCGGTTCATCTGGACCGGGATGCGCTCGATGAATTCTGTGCTCTGTTCGTCGTCCGAGACTGCGGGCGTTGGCGGGGCCTCGTGCGAGGGCGACGCGTCCAGCAGGTCGAGCAGCTTGCCCCGCAGCCGATCCACGGTTTCGAGTTGAATCTGACGGCGGGCCCGGTCGAGCGCCTCGCGGAAGCGTTCATCGTCGAACGGTTTCAGGAGGTAATCGAGGGCCGAAACGTCGAAGGCTTCCAGTGCATGCTGGTCGTAAGCGGTCACGAAAATAACGACCGGCATCCGATGCGGGCCCACTTCCTGGACCACGTCGAGGCCGCTCAGGCCCGGCATCTGGATGTCCAGCAGCACCAGGTCGAGGTCGTGCGTGCGGATGGCCTGCACCGCCTCGCGCCCGGTGGCACACGTGGCCACAAGTTCGACGTCCGTTTCGTCGCTGAGGAGGTCTTCGAGGCGCTGGCGGGCCGGCCGTTCGTCGTCAGCCACGAGGGCACGTAGCGGAGCGGAGTCAGGCATGTGCAGCAGAGGCAGGCGATTCTTCGGGGGATGAAGCAAGCGCAGAGGAGTCGGTCCGGTACGGGATCTGCAGCGTCACAAGGTGGCCGCCGTCGGGCACCGACTGGAGGGAAACGTCGTGGTCGTCGCCGTAGAGCTGACGCAGGCGCTCTCGGACGTTCGACAGGCCGATGCCGTTGGAGGACGAGGGCTGACCGTCGCCGCCCACGCCCGGGCCGTCGTCTTCGACCTGCAGCACGAGGCGATCGCCGGTGCGCGTGGCTCCGATCCGAATGCGGCCGGGCGTCTCACGCGGACGGATGCCGTGCTTGATGGCGTTTTCCACGAGCGGCTGCATAATGAGGTCCGGCACGCGGGCGTCCCGTACCTCGTCGTCCACCTGCATGTCCACCTGCAGCCGGTCCTCGAAGCGGATGCGCATGATGTCGAGATAATCGTCCAGCATCGACAGTTCGGTGGCAAGGGGGACGAGCTGCTGCCCGTCTTCGGAAAGCGTATGGCGCAGCAGGCCGCTCAGGCGGGCCAGCATGGTACGCGCCCCCACTGGGTTACGCTCGACGAGACCCGACACGGTGTTGAGCGTGTTGAACAGAAAGTGGGGATTAATTTGCATTCGCAGCGCCTGCAGCCGGGCTTCCGTCAGTTGCGCGCGCAGCTGTGTGGCCTGCATCTGGCGCTTCTGCAACCGCCGGTAGTACGCCCGTGCGAACCCGACGGCCAGGATGGCCCCGTAGATGATCAGCTCGTAGATAAAGCCCAGGGTGACGGCGTCCTGCACCGACCCCTGGAGGGAGGCCCCGATGGTCTGCGGCGGGTCGTCGCCGAACTGCAGCCCGTACTGGTAGATGATGTCGCTGTAGGTGTCCATGACCACGGCCACACCGATGGCGGCTCCGACGTGCCAGAGCACGCGTCGCCACAGCGGAACCGGAGTGACCCCGGTCCCGGCATGGCTGCAGAGCCAGAAGATGGCAGGCGTCAGCAGCGCCCACACGGCGTAGACCGAAACGCGCGCCAGAAGCTGCATGTATTGAGCCTCCTCGGCGCGCAGGTTCCGGTCCGGGTCCAGGTAGGAGCGGCCCACGAGCAGGGCCGTAAAGAGTCCCCACACGCCGAAGATCACGGCCATCTCAACGACCCAGGTGCGGGTCGTATGAGACGCGGCACCCGGCTCCGGGGACGAGCGTGGCATCGTCTCGTTCATTTCAGAGGGCAAGAAAACTTTGCACGAGGGTCTGCATGGGGGCGACGTGCTATTGTAACGGAGAGGAAAGGAAAAGGATCGGTTTGCGAGCGGGGCGGCGCGTCCTGTGATCCCCCCGTCAGGTTGGGAGCACTTTCATGGCCGAAACCAGCCCGTTCGTAACGTACAGGTGCCACTCATTTCACGGCGCGTAACTGCCGTTCGATCCATTCGTACGGATGGGTGAAGTAGGGCTTTTGGTTCCGACTGGCCCCTACCGATCGGACAACATCGTCAACATCCCCGTTACGCCAGCTTGCGTACCAGCGACTCATCGTATTCTTCTCTCTTGCAGTGTCTTCAGTTCATGTCTCTTTCCTCTCGGTTGCTTCCCTGGTGTGCGGCGTTTCTTCTGGTGGTGGCGCCTGCCTGCACCTCCTCCGACGAAGGGGATTCTCGAGACGGTCCTCGCGGGAGGCGCGGCGGGTCGGGCGCCACGCCGTCCGTCGAAGCCGTTCAGGCCCGGTACGGCTCGCTGCCGCTGGAAGAGCGCATGAGCGGAACGGTGCGTGCAGTGAACCAGGTGGCCATCTATCCCGAGATTGACGCGCCGGTCGTCGAAGTGATTGCGGAAAACGGCGACTATGTGGAGACGGGGGATCCACTCGTTCGTCTTCGCGCCGACACCTACCGCGATCGTGTGCGGCAGGCCGAAGCCAGCTTGAACGTGGCCCGGGCCGATGTCAAGAGCGCACGGGCCACGCTCAACGAAGCACGAGTCCAACTGAAGCGGACCAAGCGTCTGGCTGAGAATCAGTACGAGAGCCAGCAGCAACTGGAGCAGGTGCAGGCGCAGGTCCAGTCGGCCGAGGCGGCTGTCGAGCGGGCTGAGGCGCAGGTCGAGCAGGCAAAGGCCACCCTCGACGAGCGGAAGGCCGATTTGCGACGTACGGTGGTGCGTGCCCCCATCGACGGATACGTTGGAGAGCGCAACGTGGAGGTCGGTGAGCGGGTGGGGAGCACCTCACGCCTGTACACGCTGGGCGCCCTCGATACGGTGAAGGTTCGCGTGCAGGTCACCGACAAGATGTTTGGCACCATCCGTACGGGCCAGACGGTGCGCATCCAGGCTGCGTCTCTCGACACGACTCTCATCGCGTCGATTACGCGGATGTCGCCGTTCCTCAGCGACGCCTCCTACAGTGCCGAGGCCGAGATTGAAGTGCCGAACGAAGATCAACTCCTCTCTCCCGGGATGTTTGTGGAGGTCGATGTGCTGTACGGTGAGAGCCAGCAAGCGACCCTCGTGCCCATGAGTGCCCTGTACGAGAATCCGAACACGGGCGAGCGTGGCATTTTCGTCGCCCCGACGCTCGGCACCGAGGTTCCGGTCGATCCCCCCGACTCGTACGACCCCGACAATCCGCCGCCGCTCACCCAGGCCACGCCCACGTCGTTCCGGGAGGTCGATATTCTGGCCGAGGGACGCATGATGGCGGGCGTCGAGGGCATCGAGCCCGGCACCTGGGTGGTTACGGTGGGCCAAAACCTGTTGAGCACCAGCGGGAGCGACCGCGTGGATGCCCGTGTTCGCCCGCTTCCGTGGTCGCGCATCACGGACCTGCAGCAACTCCAGGATCGCGACCTTCTGCAGCGCATGCTCGACCGGCAGCAGCGCATGGCCAAAGAGCAGTTTGCCAATGCCGACTCGACCGCTGAGACCGCCCCGTCGGATACCAGTGGCACCGCCGACGCCTCTCCCTCGTCTGCAGAGCAGTAGCACGTCTCAGCAGATGCTCCTCTCGATTGCCTTCAGTCGCGCGACTTCCTTCTCGGACCTATGGCTCTGACTCAAACTTCCATCCGCCGTCCCGTGGCCACGGGGATGACGTTTCTCGCCATCATCGTGATCGGCGTCGTTAGCTTTACGTACTTGCCGGTAGATCTCCTCCCCGAGATCGAGTATCCACGCCTGACGGTCTACACCAACTACGCGAACGTCGGGCCTGAGGAGATGGAGAAGATCATCACGGATCCCGTCGCCAATGCGGTGTCTGGCGTACCCAACCTGGAGCGCGTCACGTCAAGATCGGACGAGGGCGGGAGCCGCGTGAGCCTGGAGTTCTCGCAGAACACAGATCTGGGGGAGGCGGCCAATGACGTGCGGGAGGCACTGGATCGGATTCGCGACGACCTGCCCGTCGAGGCCGAGCCGCCCGGCATCTGGAAGTTCGACCCGAACAGCCAAGAGATCGTCTCCCTCGCCGCGGCCTCGTCACGCTCGATGGAGTCGCTCACGCGGATGCTGGAGCGGGACATCGCGAAGCGGTACGAACAGATTCCCGGCGTGGGAACCATCGATCTTCGCGGCGGCATTTACCGCGAGGTGCGCATAAACCTGGATCGCGACAAGCTCAAATCGTACAGCCTGGCCGCCTCGGACGTCCAGCAGGCCGTCGGGGCCTCGAACACGACCCTCCCCGGCGGCAACGTCAAGGAGGGCCTGAGCGACCTGTACGTCCGCACCCGCGGCGAGTACGAATCGCTCGACCAAATCCGCCGCACCGTCGTCACCGTCGCCGCAGGCACCCCCATCCGCGTTGAAGATGTCGCCACCGTCGTGGACGGCTATGAGGACGTCAGCCGCTTCCAGCAGCTCAACGGCATGCCCGTCGTCCGCATGGAGATTCAGAAGCAGAGCGGGGCCAACACGGTGAGCGTAGCCGAAAACATTCGCGCCGAGACCGAGCGCATCAATGCCGAGCGCTCCGATCTTGAACTGACGGTGGTAAGTGACCAGAGCGAGTTCATCCGGAAGTCGATCAACAATGTCCAGAACTCGGCCATCTGGGGCTCGCTACTGGCGATCCTCGTGTTGTATCTCTTTCTCCGGAACGGATCCACCACCTTCATCATCTCGCTGGCGATCCCGATCTCGATCATTGCCACGTTCGGCCTGCTCTATTTCGGCGGGCTGACGCTGAACCAGATGACGTTCGGTGGCCTGGCGCTGGGGGTGGGCCTGATCGTCGACAACGCAATCGTGGTGCTCGAAAACATCATTCGACAACGGGAGGAGCATAACCGATCCCTGCCCGACGCCGCCGACATCGGGACGCGCGAGGTGGCCGGAGCCATCATCGCATCGACGCTCACCACGTCGGTCATCTTTTTGCCCTTGGTCTTCGCCCGCACGGCCAGCGCCACCCTCTTCCAGTCGTTGGCGCTTGTCGTGGTCTTTGCCCTGGCCTGCTCTCTGCTCGTCGCCCTCTCGCTTGTGCCCATGATGGCGAGCCGGTTCCTGACCATCGAGGCCGGGTCGGCCGACGAAGGCGAAGCCGATACCGGCGCCTCCCCAGCCTCCACACCGCTCGAAGACAGGTCGGCCTTCCAGCGCCTCTTCCTCCGCCTCGAAAACGCCTATGCCCGCCTTATCCGCCGGACCCTGCACCGCAAGGCGTGGGTGTTCGGCGCGACAGTGCTGATGCTGGGCGGTGCGCTCGCCATGTGGCCGCTCGTCGACATCGAGCTGGCCCCGCAGACCGACGCCAACGAGATCGACATCGACCTGCAGATGGCACAGGGTACCAACATCGCCGTGGTGACTGAGTACCTTCAGGAACTGGAAAAGCAGGTCAAGCCGCTGCTTCCGGAGGACGACCTGGAGCACTACTCGTCCGGCATTCGGTGGGGCGGGGCCGAGGTTGAACTCAAGCTCAAGTCGGCCGGCGAGCGGTCGGTGAACAGCTTTGAACTGGCCGATCAGATCCGCGAAGCGGTAGCCGGTCAGGTTCCGGGTGGCGACATTCGGGTGTCGGCCCAATCGGGCCTGTGGATCCTGCGCCGCATCTTCCGGTCCGGCGGCGGCTCCGAGGCGTTGCAACTGGAGCTTCGTGGGTACGACCTGGATCGCGCCCGCTCGATCGCGCAGCAGATCAAGCAGCGCATGGATCGCGTGCCCGGCGTGGCCAACGTGCGGATCGGCCGCCAGGAGGGTCGCCCGGAAGAAAACATTCGGTTCGACCGCGACAAGATCTCGCAGCTCGGCCTGTCGATTCAAGAGGTGGCGCGCACCGTGCAGACCAACGTGGGCGGCAGCCGCGCCGCGTCGTATCGCGACGGCGGCGACGAATTCCCAATCCGCGTTCGCCTGAAGCCCGAGGATCGGCTTACCATCAGCGACCTGGACAATGTTTCCGTACGGACGCCCGATGGCGGCACGGTGCCTCTTTCCTCCCTCGTCTCGACATCGCGAGGACGGGGCCCCACGGAAATCCGCCGCATCAACGGGCAGCGTGTCACCTACCTCTCGGCCGAACTCGAAAGCGGCGTCACCCTCGGCGAGGCGGTCGAAGACGTTCGCGCCGAGCTGGCCTCGATGACCCTTCCCGAGGGCTATTCGGTGACCTTCGGCGGGGAATATCGAGAACAGCAGGAGGCGCAACGCGACTTCATGATCGCCATCATCATGGCTCTGGTGCTGATCTACATGGTCATGGCCGGGCAGTTTGAACGCTTCCTGGATCCCCTCATTGTGATGTTCAGCGTCCCCCTCGTCCTCGTCGGCGTGATGCCCACGCTGGTGCTGACCGGCACGACGTTCAACATCCAGAGCGTTATGGGACTGGTGATGCTGATCGGCATTGTCGTGAACAATGCTATCGTCCTTGTCGACTACATCAACCTGATGCGTCGCGACCGTGATCTGCCGCTCCACGAGGCCGTGGCGGAAGCAGGACGGCTCCGCCTGCGGCCCATCTTGATGACCACACTGACCACCATCCTGGGGCTGCTTCCCCTTGCTCTGGGCATCGGTGCCGGCGCTGAGATCCAGGCCGCTCTCGCCCGCGTCGTCATCGGCGGACTGACGGCGTCGACGCTCATCACGCTGGGCCTGATCCCGGTGGCCTACGTTGCTGTCGAAACCTTTGCCAAACGCATCCACGGATACCTGCCGGACTGGTCCTGGCTTCCGGAGCCTGGCACGGTCAGTACCCGGCAGATCTGATTTGCCCTGGACGGGACGCCGAGAGGCCGTGCTTCCCATCCACCTGCAGACGGTGCCCTGTGCGTGGCGGCCTGTCGGTGCTGGGCTGGCCGTCGTGAGCGCAGGTCTGCAGGATGCGCACCACGGCGCGTCCGATGCTTCCCTCCTCTCGCAGGGCCAGAAGTGTGGTTCAGGGATTCTCTGCCTGCGGTGCATCGGGGGCAGAAGAC
>CAYFSC010000074.1:0-14550 GCA_964345695.1 uncultured Rhodothermales bacterium
AGATCCTGGATGCGCATAAACGCGCGAATCATCCCGATGACCGTCCCGAGGAAGCCCAGCATGGGGCCAATGCCGGCGATGCTGGCAAGCAGGTTGGTCCGCTTTTCGAGTTCGAAGGTTTCGTGCTTGCCGGCTGCTTGGACCGCATCTTGGATCTCGGAGATGGGCCGACCGAGGCGCACCAGTCCCTTGTGCAGGATCCGCGTGATGGGCACGTCCCGGTCCTCACAGTACGCAATGGCGCGATCCACGTCGCCGTTGCGCACGAACTGGCGGATCTGATCGGTAATGGCCTCGGGATCCGACTCGGCCTGCCGAATGGTGACGAGCCGCTCGACAAGCAGGTAGATCGTGAGGACGGAAAGGAAGGCCAGGGGAACCATCACCCATCCCCCGAGGAACAGAATGTCGAGCACCGACAGGCTCTGCGATGAAGCCGCCTGGAGGGAATCCGACACGGCCGTAGTGTCTACGGCTTGCATCCAAAGGACGATGGGCATAGGCGCGAAGAAGAGTTGGGTGTGAAGGTCGCAACGAGCGAGGGCCGGTGGGAGGCCGAGACGGAGAGATCTTACGGCGTTAGGCGGAGCAGCCAGACATCGCTCGGAAAGACGTCTGCGTGCTCGTTCATGGCCGCCTGCGCACGGTCGACGGAGGGAAATTGTCCGACAGCGACGCGGTACCAGGTCTGTCCGTTCGCCTGGCCTGAAAGAACGTCTACCTGAAAGCCAAGATCAGTAAATTGTTCTCGATTGTCGTCGAGCCAGGCCTGTGCGCCAGAACGAGAGGTGCGCGAGCGAACGACAAGCGTCCAGCCGCCGGCCGACGGGTCGATGCCGTCCGTCGCCGTGGTGCGAGAGATCGAGTCGGAGGGCGCTGACGATGCGGGGGCAGCAGCGGTGTCGCGTCCGCCCGCAGTGGGCAGTCCGGCCGAGGACGCAGCGGGACGGCCCTGCGATGCTGTGTCGCCGGCGGGCCCATTGCTTGAGGAAGCGCCAGGGGCGGAAGGACGCTCGGGGGACGGCTCGACGGAGGCACGGGGCGAGATCGTTCCGTCCGGGCTCTCGCCGGGCGACCCGATCAGAAACCAGAGGCCCGCGGCAAAGAGCAGCAGCACGACAACGCCGGCCACGATGCGCCGAAGCGTTGCGGACGACTCGCCATGACGGCGCCGGCTGCCTCTCCGGGCCCGCTCCGAACGGTCGGACGGATCGGATCCCCCTGAATCCGCTGGCCGGTCTGCACCTCCAGGCCCTGCATCCTCTGCGTTTCCGTCGTCGGGCGCGTCCGGCGGAGGGGCAGTCTCCGATCCAGCCTCTCCTGGATCCGTCTCCGGCTCCAGAGCCGCCAAAATCTCAGCAAACGGAGGGGTCTCGGAGGAAGGAGCAGGCGGTTCAAGTTCTACCGTATCAGCGTCCAGTCCGTCCCGCAGGTCGCTGGCGTTGGGGGCGTCGATCGCTGTTTGGCCAGCGGCCGAAACGGTTAGTTCGGCTTCTGACGGTGCTGGTTCTGACGGTGACGGGGATTCCGGGGGAGCGGCCTCCTCAGAATCATCGAGAGACGAGAAAGCGTCAGGCGATACCTCCGGCGGGAGGGGTTCCGACGCGAGCCCCTCGAAGCGCTGGTTGACGGCCCGGGCCAGGGACGGTTCGGGGTCGAAGCAGAGCTGCCCGTTCTCCTCCGTGAACATACCCAGGTTCTGAATGCGCACGCCGCTGCCGTTATGCGCACGATCGTGGATGTCCTCGACCAGGGTCCGCATCAGCTCGCGGGCCTGGTCCTCCGAGGTCTCAAGTTCGTCGGCAAGAAGGGAAATAAACGAAGAAGCCATGGTGGACTCGTCCGAAGGATGGGAGCAAGGACGCTGCAGTCCTCTCGCACGGGGCTCCGGCAGCGCGAAGGCGGTCAGGATTCGGGACGAAAGCGGATGACGTCGCGAGGCGGTGACAAGGTCGGTCCGTGCTCGTCGCTCATTTCAAGGGTGCTGCTCTCGTGTTCGACCGCGAAGGTTCCGAGTTCGGGCACCGAGACGGACTCGCCGTTCACAAGCCGCCGACGGACGATGCGCGCGAATGCATGGATGACGTTGTTTGCGGTTGGCGAATCCATGGGGGAGGGCGGGGGCGCAGGAGGAAGGGAGGGGCGAGAACGGCGAGTCCAGCCCGGGAGTCTGGGCTGCACAAACACCTACAGATTTAAGCCTACAGAGTTAAACTAGGGGATTTAAATGCTCGGTGGGCGCAGAGGGTTGTGCACGGTCACCAGCGCAAGCGGACGCCGGTGGAAATCACCGTCGGCGGGCGCGGATAGCGCTCCCACCGCTCCAGCGTCCCGGAGCCGATGTTTTGGACGCGAGCCATGACCTCCAGCAGCGGGGTGACGGCGTAGGAGGCGTGCAAGTCCACGTCGGCGTAGGTGCCCACCTCCTCGCTTTCGTCACGGGTCACGTACCGCGGGCTTTCCACTGTGCCCGTGAGTTCAAGGAAGGCCTTCTGGTCCAGGAATGAAACCGAAACGCTTCCCTCCCCGAGGACGGGGGCAAAATTTGGAATGGCGCGGTCGGTATCCGTCAGCGCCCCGTCTCGCACCAGCAGGCGCGCAGAGGCGTGCACGTGCTCCAGACCGCTCAGCGCGACCTGGGCGCCGCCCTGCAGGATCTCGGCCGAGTCATAAAAAACCCCGAAGCGACCGGGGCGGGACGCCGTGTCGAGGAAGTAGCGAAAGGACGGCGCGTAGCGATAGCCGGCGAACGCGCGAATCTCCACCCGCCCTGCGGTGACCCGCGCGCCGCCTTCGGCATGGGTCGTCTCCAGGGTTGGGAGCAAGGTGGGGCCATGCCGGACGTACGGGTTGGTGGCCAACGTCGACGCCAAGCCATGGGATTCGAGGCGCGGCGTCCAGTTGGCGTACAGCTCCAGGATCGGCGAGAGGCGCCACTGACCCTTGACAAAGGGGGCGAAAAACTCGGCCGAGGCGTCGGTCGTGGCCGGCGCGGTTGGGTTGACGATGCCATCGAAGGTGAGTAGCCGGGCGCCGGCGTCGAGTGAGTACGTTTCAGCATCGACGAGCGTGAGCAGCGCCCCGCCGTTGAAGGCCACCACGTCGCCGTCCGCCGCAAAGTTGCCGTCCAAGCCGGAAGCCGTAAAGGAGGCATCGAGCCGGAAGGAACGTGTGGCGAGAGGAAAGGCAACCGATCCTTGAGCCTCGAACCGGCTCTCGTCGAAGGTGCGATCGCCGGTTTCGTATTCCGCCTCATCGTAGGCAACGCGGAGGGTGACCGGAAGGGAGCCTCGGGTTTCCAGGTCGGCTGCCGCGCCGGCCGCGAGGCCCACCCGGTCGGGAATGCTCGCGGCGGGCTGCACGCCGTACAGCGTGTAGGAATCGGCAAATCCGTGGAGAGCGGCCGATAGCTGGTAGGCCGACCGCCGCGATTCGAACTGCAGGCGGGCCGTTGCGCGATCAAAAGCCGACTCCGCGTCGTCGGTGTCGAACGGGGTATGTCCTTCCGAGCCCTCGTAATCGCCCTGCAGCTGCAGCGACTCGGAGGAGGAGATCGGGAGGTGCACCCGTCCCCGGAGGAAGCGTGAGAGGTAGCGCCCCCCACCGACGGAAATGGCGGCCGGCGATGCCCGGCCCGAAGGCGTGAGCGCGTCGGAGGGTGGAGCGGGTTCGGGAAGCTGCTGCGGAATCTCCTCCAGGGTGCGCTTGTAGGCGCCGATGTACGGCTGGCGCGTGGGGGGCAGCGTGGGCACCTGGACGGTCGGTGCCAGGTCGCGGAGGGACTGTCGCTCCAGGGACGGAAGGCTGACCTCCAGCCGCCCACGGATCTCAATTTCACGCGGCGCGATTTCGTAGAGCGAAGTGTCCGCTTCGGAGGCTGGCTCCGGCTCCTGCGCGTGAGCGGGCGAAGCGCCCACCACCCACGCAAGGCCCAGAACGAACGCAGCCCGAACGAGCGAAGGGGTCATGGTGTCGGAAGGAGAAACGGCAGAAGGAACGAGGAGGGGAAGAGAAAGCATCAGAGGGCGTCTTTCTCCTGACGGGCCTGCTCGGCAAAGCGGGTGCCGGCGTGCTCCTGGATCACGCGGTCGTAGAGGCGAGAGGCCTCCCCAGGCTGCCCCAGCTGCCGGTAGGCTTCGGCCTGTTGCAGGAAGGATCGCGCGACCCAGGTCGGGTACCCGGCGAAGAGAGCCGTCATGCGCTCCAGTTCACGAATGGCGGCCTCGGGACGATTTTCCTCCAGCAACAGGCTGCCCAGGCGATAGAGAGCTTCGGCCCCGGTCTCGCTCTGCACCTGGTCGACGATGGTCCGGTACAGGTCGGACGCCTCATCGGTCCGCCCTTCCCGCTGGTGAATGCGGGCCAGCCCCAGCCGAGCGGAGGCCAGCAGGGGGCCGCCCTGATTGGCCTCGATGATGCGCTGCAAGAGCTGTCGCGCCTGGCTGGCCTTGCCCTGTTGCAGCAGCCCCACGCTCTGGCCGTAGCGGGCCTGGGCCAGCAGCTCGTCGTCCAAGCCCGGCATTTCGGCGGCGGTGCGGTAGGCGGCCACGGCGTCGTCGTACCGCTCCTGGTTCAGGCGGATGTCACCCAGCCGAAGAGCCGCCTCGGCCCGGCGCGGACTGCCGGTATACTGATCCACGATCTGCTGCAGGTAGGTAGCAGCCTCCGACGGCTGATTGCGATCGCCGTAAATTACGCCAAGGTAGTAGTAGGCCTCCGGAATCAGGTTTTCGTTTTCCGAGGTGCGCAGGAACTGCTGAAAGAGGCGCTGCGCCTTCTGAAGGGCACCGGTCTGGTACGCGGCTTCGGCCCGTCGGAAGCGCAGCGCCGTGACGATGTCGGAGTTGGGATTCTCGGCGGCGAACGAGTCGATGACCGCTTCGGCCCGGTCGTCGGCTCCGCGGGCGTTCAAGGCGAAGAACAGGCTGGAGGCCGCATCGTCGATGAGAGGCGAATTGGGATACTGCGCCAACACCGCCTCGTACTCCTGCTGCGCAGCCTGCATGTCACCAGCGTTGTAGTAGGTGTCTCCGATGCCGTATTGCGCCTTGGCGGCTAGGGCGCTTTCGCCGTGCTCTTTCAGGACGCGCCGGTAGGCCGCGCGGGCGTCTTCATAGTTCTGCGCCTGCAGTTGAATGAAGCCCATGCGGTAGAGGGCGTCGGCATGCCAGGGGCTGTCGGGAAACTGGTTGGCCAAGCGCGAGAAGGCATCGATGGCCCGCTGGGTTTGACCGGCGAAGTTGAGGGCCTGCCCGGTCTGAAACAGCGCATAGTCCTCGCCCTCGCCCCTCACGGCCCGGTATGCGCTAATGGCCTCGCCGTACTCCTTGAGGGCATAGTGGCTGTCGGCCAGACGAAGCTGGGCGTCCTGCCGGTAAGGCACGTCGCTGTCTACCGTCCGGCTGATACGCAGGAACCGGTTGAAGGCACGGGCGGCGGACCGGTAGCGCTGCTGCTCAAAGTACGTCCACGCCAGGGAGTACTGTGCCGCGGGGAGATGATCGCCGCCGGAATATTCGCTGACGTACCGGTCGAAGAGATCCTGGGCGCGCGACGACTCGCCCATCTCGTAGAAGCTGTCGGCAGCCCAGAACAGCGCGTCGCCGCGTCGCCCGGCGGCGGAAGAGGCGTCAGCAACCTCGAGAAAGAGGGGGGCGGCCTCCGCATGCCGGTCCTGCTGATACAGCGACCACGCCTTCTGGAACCGGAGTTCGACCTGCACCGAGTCGGGGACCGTGCCCTGCGCCTCTGCCTGGGAGTAGGCCTGCTCGGCCTGCTCCAGGGCGTCGGTGGCCAGATATGCGTTCCCTTGCCAGTACAGTGCCTCGCCGGTTCGGGAAGACGTCGGGTGTGCCTCCCGGAGGCGGCGGAAGGCCGAAATCGCGGCTTCATAATCCCCCAAACGGTACGACAAGATGCCGATCTCATATTGAGACGGGTCGGTGAGATCGCTCTCGGGCCAGGTGCTCACGAACCGGCGGTGCCGCTCCCGCGCTGTTTCGGGCTGTCCACTCAGCGACAGGTTCACGGCTTCGTAGTACGTTGCCTTCCTGGCAAGAGAGTCGCGGGCGCCGGCCTGAGCGCGGGCGAAGGACCGTGCGGCGGCGTCGTACTGCGACTGCTCGTGGTACGCCCATCCTGTGCCATAGTGGGCCGAGGGGACGTACGGGCTGTCGGCAAACTCGTTGACGAGCTGTTGGTACCGGGCGCGGGCGGCTTCGTACTCGTCGAGCTGATTGAGCGACTCGGCGATGAAGAACAGGCCCCGCGCTCGGGCATCGCCGCTCAGCTGACTGAGGCGACCCCGCAGTTCATCGACGGCTGCCTCGTATCGACCCAGTGTGTAGTACACTTCGCCGAGCGCCGTGCCCACGTTGTCCGCGTAGGCGGTCTGCGGGTACTGCGAGGCCAGTTGTTCGTACGAATCGGCCGCATCCTTATACTGCTGCAGCTCCACTTGCAGGGCCGCCGCCGTGTACAGAGCCCCCGGTGCAACCGTCGCGTCCGGGTACTCGGAAACGACTCGCTGGAAGTTGGTCAGCGCGGTCTCGAGATTACCCAACTCTTGCTCGGCTGTCCCAAGCTGGTACAGAGCACGCGCGGCGAGTGGGCGATTGGGCACGGCCTCGAGAACGGCCTGCAACTGACCGCGGGCCCGGTCGATGGCACCGTCCTCCAAAAATTGCTGTGCAAGCTGTAGCTGTGCTTCCTCGGCCTTTGGGTGGTCGGGGTACTGGCGGAAGAGGGTGCGAAAGAGACGGGTGGCCTCGTCCTTGCGGCCGAGGGCAAGCATCGCCTTGGCCTCCAAAAAGAGGGCCTCTCCGGCGTTGGGATGCTCGGGGTTGGCGCGGCGAAACGCCGACAGTTCCGAGGAGGCCGGTCCGTACATCTTCTGCTCGTACAGCTCCACAGCATGCGCAAACGTGTGCGTCGCGCTCGGCGCGGTGCGTTGTCCCACCGCATCGGCAGGGACCAGCAATCCGCTCATCCACAGAAGTGCGAGGCCGAAGAGGAGGGCCTGGCGAACACCCGGTCCGGACAGGGAAGAGGCTCGCCTGGAAGACTGCATCATGGTGGAAGTCAGGATCGACGAGGAAACGAATCTCAATTGCCCCTGTACGTGGATCGTCGTGGAAGGTGCCGACGTCCGGTCCGAAGCGCCACGCATGGGTGGAGATCTGTCCAAAGGTCACACTCATGTACGCTCGGGCCGGCTGGCGGCTTTCCGACTTCCGCCACCGACGCCCCATCAGATTCCCTCTGTGCTCTGCCATGAACACCGATCCCACCGACCCGACGGCCCCGGACGACTCCACCACGGGCAGCTCCTCTCCGTCTGACGCTTCCGAGTCGACCGAGATACCGGACTTTGGGGCCGACGAATCAGATCCGTTTTCGAAGGAGGCGTCCTCCTTTGGGTCGGATCGACCTTCGTTTGATTCGGCCGGCGACGCCTCGCCCTCCGCAGGAGGAGACGCCATGGGAGGTGTGATGATGACGGAAATGGCGAAGCTGTGGGTCCGCGAGCACCAGACGGCCTCGATGCTCGGCGCCTTTGCGGCCGGAGTGTTCTTTGGCGCTCTCTTGCGCGATTAGCCCCTGTCCAGTCTCCCGCCCGTTCTGTTGCCTCCGCCGGGCCTCTGCCGACCGGAAATGCAGGCCCCGACGCCCACGAGGTTTGGCCGGGATTTCGCAAGCTCAAACTGCACTCGGCACCGCCTACAGTTATGTTTGAGCGTTCGCTACAGCCGTTGCACCGGCCCGTACTCACCATCTTTCCTCACCATTCCCTCTGACTGCATGAGCATCTTGGCTGTCGGGACTGTTGCCTTCGACTCTATCGAAACGCCGTTTGGATCCGCCGATCGTGTCCTCGGTGGCAGCGCCTCCTATCTGACCCTCGCCGCCCGGTACTTCTCGGACGACGTGCGACTGGTTGGGGTGGTGGGCGGTGACTTTCCGGATGCGTACCGCCAGGTGCTCCGCGATGGAGGAGTGGATTTGCGCGGCCTGGAAGTGGACGAAGAGGCCGAGACGTTCTTCTGGCGCGGGCGCTACCACTATGACATGAATGAACGCGACACGCTCGAAACGCGACTCAACGCGCTCGAACACTTCGAAGCCGACATCCCGGCGGCCTACCGCGACAGCCAGATTGTGTGCCTCGGCAACCTCGATCCCAAAATCCAGCGGGACGTGCTCGATCAGGTGGACGCCCCCGAGTACGTCGTGGCCGATACGATGAACTTCTGGATCGAAAATACGCCGGACAGTCTGCGCGAAACGCTGACGCGGGTGGACTGCCTCGTGATCAACGATGCCGAAACTCGCGAACTGGCCGAGGAGCCCAATCTTGTCAAAGCTGCATCCATCATCTGCGACATGGGTCCGGAGACGTTGATCGTGAAGAAGGGGGAACACGGCGCCCTGCTGTTCACGGAAGAAACCGTCTTCAGCGCGCCGGCCTATCCGCTGGAAGACATCCAGGACCCGACCGGGGCCGGCGACGCCTTTGCAGGCGGGATGGCCGGCCATCTCTTTCAGGCGAAGGCCTACGATGCCCCTGCGTTGCGCCGCTCAATTATCTATGGCAGCACTATGGCGTCGTACGTCGTCGAAGCCTTTGGTCCGAACCGCCTGCTCGACCTGAGTCCTACCGACATTATGCAGCGGGCCCGCGCCTTCCGAGAGATCGCCGCCATTCCTGAGCTTCCGCCCATAGTGGAACCGGCATAAGTCGGGTCCATCCCCGGGCCTCGGCGCGTGAGGCGCGCGCTGCGCCTCCCATGTATCATTCTTCTGGAACCCGCTTTCTCTGTGCATGATGGACGCTGACTCTGCCGCATCTGCAGATGCGTCATCCCGCCGCACCGCGCATACCGGAACCGTTCGCTTGGTCAACGCGGTGTTCTACGGGCACCACGGCGTGATGCAGGAAGAGCACCAAATCGGCGGTCGCTACGAAGTAGACGTGGCGGCAGACCTCGACTTCGAAGCGGCGGCCCTCCACGATGACCTCTCCGAGACGGTCAATTACGAGAAGGTGTACGGCTTCGTAAAGGACCTGGTCACCGAAAACAACTTCTACCTCATCGAGAAGCTGGCCTACCTGATTGCGCATCGCGTGGTCGAAGCCTATCCCGACGTCGAAGCCGTCGAGGTTACCGTTCGGAAACCCAACCCGCCGGTCGGGGGGCCCTGCGATCGGGCGGAGGCCGTGTATCGCATCGACAACACCGACCCAGACGCCTCAATAAACGCGCACAGCGGGGGCGGATGAGCCGGTCGGTGAGTGCTTCCGAAGACGACGAGGGTGGATGAAGCGATGCCGCCGTCCGCCTCGCGGTTGCCGGAGTGCCTGTCTCTATGCCGGTTCCTGTGCCGGTCCCTGGAGTGCCATCAGAAGGTTCTCAGGCGGGCATCTCGCCGACTCGCGTCCGTACCGCGGGCAGGGCAAAGGTGGTGAGAAAGTCGTAGAGCAGGGGGTCGACGTCGGTGGTTTCGGACAGGTTGGCGATCACGTCCGCAAACGCTTTCTCGTCGGGCAGATCCTCGCGGTAGTACTCCCGGTAGGCAATCAGTCGCTCCTTCTCGCGCTGCGCGCCGAGTTCACTATGAAACTGCGTGCCATACACCGGTGCATCGGCCAGCCGGAAGGCTTGATTGGGCTGGTCGTTGCGGGCCAGCTCGATCGCATTCGGGGGAAGCCGCCTCACCCGGTCGTGATGGCCCATGTTGGCCTTGAAGCGGTTGGGGAACCGGTGGAACAGGTCGTCCTTCCTCCCGGCTTCTGTAAGCTCAACCTCTAGGCAGCCGAGTTCGGCCCGAGCTGAATCGTGCACCACTTCGCCCCCGAGTGCGCGGGCGATGATCTGGTGTCCCCAGCACGACCCAAAGGTAGGAAGTTTGCGCTCGACAGCCTCGCGAACCAGGTCGAGCAGGTCGCCCATCCACGGATAGTCCCCGCCGGCCGAGTATTCGCCCGCGCCGCCAATCATGAGAGCATGAACGTCAGAAAGGGGCGCTGCCGTCAATGGATCGTAGGGGCAGTTGAGCGTGAGCAACTGCTTGGGAAGAACGCGACAGCGCTCCAGGAAGCATTCCTGCTCTTGGTCCTCCATGTTGGGGGTGCTGCGAGCCTGCACAAGCAGAACGCGTATAGGCTGCGATGTAAGCGGAGACCGAGGCATGGGCAACAAATCCAGTCAAGCGGCAGAATGGCAAGACAACACAATACAAGAATCGGCTCCGTCTTTCAATGCAGCAGGCACCTGAAGAAAAGAGATTCCTGCTGATTAAACGAGAAAGTCGGAAAAGTGGCCGCGCAGGAGCAGGTACAGTCGACGCAGAGGCAATCCAACGACGTTGTAATAATCGCCGCGGATGCCGTCGATGAACAGCGGGGCGGTGGTGTCTTGGATGCCATAGGCGCCGGCCTTGTCCATCGGAGAGCCGGTTGCTACGTACGCCAAAATTTCCTCGTCGGAGACGTCCCCGAACGACACCTCCGTGGTTTCGGCGGCGGTCACGCTGCGATCCGAGTCGGGATGCTGCAGCGCGATGCCCGTTTTTACGGCGTGCGTAGTGCCGCGCAACCGTTGCAGCATGACACGGGCGTGGTCGGGGTCGCGCGGCTTGGAGAGGATCTCACCATCATGGACCACCACCGTATCGGCGGCCAGGGTAAGGGCCGTGGGGAACTCGCGTGCCACCGGACTGGCTTTCTGCCGGGCGACGGTTTGGACGGCGTCTTCGGGCGGTGTGTTGGGCGGCATCTTCTCGTCGGCGGGGCTGACGTGAACGGCGAAGTCGACACCCACGTGGTCGAGAAGATGGCGACGGCGGGGGGACTGGGAAGCGAGGATAAAGGTCGCCGAGAGTGTCATGCGTAGGGGGAAGCCAAGAGGGAATGACGAAGACCGTCTGATGAGCAGTCATCAGCGCTCATGCGTCGGGCGGTCGCGCACCGAACACAGCGGTGCCGATGCCGGCCGCCAGGGCGAAGAGGGCCAAAAGAACCATCCAATCGCCCACTGTAGCGTACAGGGACCGCGACGCATCCGCGGGGACGCGAGCCAGCACCACGCTTTCTTCGTCCCACGCTGCACCGACGGTCGCTCCGCCGGAGGGCCCGAAAACCACTGAAGGCCCCCGCACCGTGGCGAGGACGAGCGCTCGGCCGAGCTCAACGGATCGAAGGCGCGAGAAGGCTGCGTGCTGCCGTGCGGGCCAGGGATCCGACCACCAGCCGGTTTGCGCGACCGTTACCATCATGTCCACAGGGGGAGTACCGGAAGCGTACAGGCGGGCGTGCGGCCCCAGCACGCTTTCGAAACAGATGAGCGGCCCGATCGCGAGTGTGTCTGTAGTGAGGCGGACGGCCCCGGTTCCGCGCTGGTAGCCCTGGACCCCGGGGCCCCCGATCCGCAGAGCACGAAGCGCAGCGAACCGATCAACGAGGGGTACGTGCTCCACAAAAGGCACGGGGTAAACCTTGTCGTAGCGTTGGGGAGGCTGGACCGGCCGAAGCAGAAGCGCCCGGTTGGCATGCTGGTAGAAGCGGTTGGGTGACGGCGTGGCGGCCACCGCGCCGGTGAGCAGCGGCACGCCAATGCGGTTGACCCAGCGCTGCAGTGAGTCGCGAACCGTCGGCGCGTCGGGCGGAAGCGCCGTCTCGGGCCACACGATGAGAGCCGGGCGGGCAGAGGTGGTGTCCAGCGCGGAGCGCGTTAAGCGGTGCAGGAGCCCCACGCGGCTCTGGTCGGAGGCATCGGCCCAGGCTTCCGCCTCGGCGTTGGGTTGTACCAAAAGCACCGGCACGTGCCGGTCCGGGGCGTCCGTTGCGGCGAGATGCATCCCTCCCGCGGCGACGGCCAGAATCAAGACACTGCCCAAAAGCCCAGCGGTTCGGTAGTGGGTCTGGAGGGCAAAGGCGAGCGCCGCGTTGGCGCCGAGCACCCAGGCCGTCAGCAGCGGCACCCCGCCGAGTGCGGCAAGCGGGCGGATCCATGGGACGGCGGCCTGGGTATGGCCCACCAGCGCCCAGGGCATTGGCCAGGGCGTATGGGTAAGCAGCCCCTCAACGCACAGAAGACCGGACGCGAGGACAAGCAGGCGCCCCGAAGGACGCAGCGGCAGCCAAGCCGCGCCCGCCCAGGGTGCGGTCATCAGCAAGGCCCATGTAAGAAGCGCCCCGAGGGACGCGAGGACGACCGGCAGGGAAGGGTGCCAGAAGATCCACCCGAACGCCAGGCCCCCGGCCGTGACGAACGTTGCGAAGGCCTCGACCATGCCAGCGCGAGGCGGACGGTCGTTGAAGAGGCCCACCATCAGGGGCACGAGGGCAACCCACGCGAGCGGTCCCCACGGAGAAGGCGGGTAGCTCACACCGAGCAGGGCCCCGCTTGCAAGGGCTGCGAGGACGCGCGTCCGAAAGCCGGTTGGGGGCGTCATTCCACAGGCAGGACCAGTACGCACCATCGGTGGGCCGGAAGATTCGTAATTTGACACAGGCGCGCGAAGCGTCTACATTTGCACGCAGAGCGAACCCGAAGCCTTCGGTTCCAGTCCAACCCACGGAATTCATGCTCGGGGAAGCCCGTTTTTGTTCTCATCGCTGTTCATCATGACCGTACTCACCGTTTGCAACCACAAAGGCGGCACGGGGAAAACTACGTCCGTCATTCACATTGCTGCCGCCCTGGGTCTTTCCGGACGACGGGTGCTCGTGTTCGACCTGGATCCTCAGGGATTTCTCACGAGCACCCTCGACATCGACGAGCCTCCCCCCGAGGAATCGATTGCTGCTTTTTTCGATACCGACCTGGATCCCGGTCAGATCCGGCTCCACGAAGCCAGTGGATTCGATCTGGTGCCGTCGTCCAGCACCCTCACGCGGCGGATGCGGCGCCTCAACAAACCCACGGACGTCCTCTGGGTTCGGGAGTCGTTGGGCGAGTTGTCGCTGGATTACGACCTGGTTCTCTTCGATACGGCGGCGGCCGTGACGGTTTACAGCCTCAACGCCCTGGTCGCCTGCGACCACGTCCTGATCCCGGTTCTGCCGGAGTACCAGTCTGTCGTGGGCGCCGAGCAGACGTTCCAAACAGCGGGCATGGTGCACAAGAAGCTGAACCCGTCCATGCAGTCCCGTCTCATGCTCTTTACGCAGGTCGATGGCCGGAAGCGCGTGCACCAAACCTATCGGGAGTACATCCGCGGCAAGTACGGTGGGCCGCACGTTATGGATACGGAAATCCGGACGAGCACGTCTCTCACGCAAGCGTACGACGAAGGCCAGACGGTCTTTGACCACGACCCCAATGCCCGCGGCGCCCGCGATTACGCCAACGCCGTCGACGAGTTGTGGACGCGCATGCACAGCGAGACCGACTCGGACGAGGCGCCCGAGTCAGTTAAGTCGGACCAGACGCCGCCTGAGCCGGGCTCTTCGTCGTCGGATGGAGACGGGACCGATTCCTACGCGCCCTCGCCGTCCGTTTCCTCCCGGTAACTGCTCGCCTGTGTGCGCTCGGCCATGACCAACCGTCGTCTTTCTGTGCTTCTCCTGGCGGGCGTGCTCGCCTTCGGTGTGGGCTACGCGCTGCAGGCCCGAATTGCGGGGGTCCCGCCTCTGGGAACGCTGCTGGACCCGGTCGATGGGCTCTACCGGACCGCCCGCATCGCGCAGACCGGGCCCGACTCCACATCGCTGACACTCGATGCGCTCGATGCCCCCGTCACCATCGTCCGCGATGAGCGGTCCGTGCCGCACATCTTTGCAGACAGCGATCGCGATGCCTTGGTTGCCCTCGGCTACGTCACGGCACAGGATCGCCTCTTCCAACTCGACTTTATCCCGCGGGTGGCCTCCGGGCGACTGGCCGAAGCCTTTGGTCCGAGCGCAGTGGCCTCGGATCGGTTCCTGCGCCAGACGGGAATGGAGTGGGGCGCCCAGAAAAATCTGGAGCGCATCCGACGCGCCGACGGCCTGGAACTCGACCTGATCGAGGGATACGGCGCAGGCGTGAATGCATATCTGGACAGGATGGACCCGAACGATCTGCCGCTGGAGTTCCGGCTGCTCGGCTACACCCCGGATCGGTACCGTCCGATCCAAGCCATCCGGCTGCTGCAGTACATGAACTTCGACCTCACGTACCAGACCGACGCCGCGGTATATGCGCGCCTGCAGAGTGCGTTGGATTCAGCGGCCTATCGCACCCTCTACCCCCGTCAACCGGCCGGGTTGTACGAGCCCATCGTTCCGTCCGCTGAGCAGGCCGCGGCGGCGCCGTCACTCAACGAGCCCGCGTCGCGCCGCTCGTCGCTTCCGGCGCCGGTCCGGGCCGATGCGCGTCGCGCGATGGAGGAGTGGGCCCAAGTCTGGCAGTCGCTTCGCGGCACCGTCGCCGAAGGCGCGATGCCCGGGAAGGGCTCTAACAACTGGGCCGTCGACGCCTCGCGGTCGGCCACCGGTGCACCGATCCTCGCCGGCGACATGCATCTCTCCTTGTTTTTGCCGTCCATCTGGTACGAGGTGCACCTCGT
>CAYFSC010000075.1:0-5935 GCA_964345695.1 uncultured Rhodothermales bacterium
GGGGCCGCTCGGAGCCCGGAGGCATGAATGAAAACAGGTTCTAAATCCTCTTCCATCTTCCCTGCGTCGCGTCGTCTCTCCCGAGGCGGGCGGCCCCTCCTTTCCGTCTCCCTCCCCGTTGCACCGACTGGTCCTTCAACCGTAGATGTTTTTCAACTTCTCCCAGGACGTCGCGATTGATCTGGGCACCGCCAACACCCTCGTGTACATTCGGGGGGAGGGCATCGTCCTCAATGAGCCCAGCATCGTCGCCGTCGATCACAACACGCACAGCGTGCGCGAGATCGGCTACGAAGCGCTCCAGATGCACGAGCGCACGCACAAAGACATCGAGACGATTTGGCCGCTCAAAGACGGGGTGATTGCCGACTTCAAGGTGGCCGAGGAGATGATCCAGGGGCTGCTGCGTAAGGTCAAGAAAAACTGGCTCTCCTCCATCCGCAGCATGGTCGTATGCGTGCCGAGCGGCATCACGGAGGTCGAGAAGCGCGCCGTGCGCGACTCCGCCGAGCACGCCGGCGCCAAGAAGGTGCACCTTGTGGCCGAGCCGATGGCCGCTGCCATTGGCATCGGCCTCGACATCAGCGAGGCCGTGGGCAACATGGTCGTCGACATCGGCGGCGGCACCACCGAGATCGCCGTCATCGCGCTCTCCGGCATCGTCATCGACGAGTCGATCCGCATCGGCGGGACCGAGCTCGACAAGGCCATCGTCCAGTACTTCAAGCGCAACCACAACCTGCTCATCGGCTCGCGTACGGCGGAGCGCATCAAGTGTGAGATCGGGAGCGCCATCGAGATGGACCCGGAGATGGAGCTGTCGGTGAAGGGACGCGACCTTGTGAGCGGCATCCCGAAGCTGCGCACCGTGTCGTCGGTGAATGTGCGCGAAGCACTGCGCGACAACCTCGACCAGGTGGGCGCGGCCGTGCTGCGCTGCCTGGAGCGCACGCCGCCCGAGTTGGGTGCCGACGTGCTGGAGCGCGGCATCATGATGACCGGCGGCGGCGCCATGCTGCACGGCATCGACGAGATGCTACGCGACCGCGTGGAGCTGCCCGTGTACATCGCCGAAGACCCGCTCACGGCCGTCGTGCGCGGCACCGGCGAGGTGCTCGAAAACCTGGAGGACTACAAGCGGGTGTTGACGTAGTGCGTGATGCGGGGTGCGTGATGCAGGACCCTGACGAGACGGCATTTTTCACGCATCACGATTTCACGCATCACGTATTCTGTTTCACGTCCCGATTCGCGCTGGAGGGAGCCCGTCCACGGAATGCACGAGCCAACCCGTTCCCACGATGAATCCCAACCTCTGGGAACAGATTCGCGACTGGGTGCTGCTGGCGGTGCTCTTGCTCGTGGCCCTCGTGACGATGCTGACGCAGAACCAGCCGCTCGTCCAATCGCTGCGCGCTCAGACGCTGCAGTGGACGGCGCAGGTGGAGAGCAGCTTCGCCTGGATGGGCCGCTACTTTCGCGCGCTCGAAGAGAACAACGAGCTGCGCCGCCGCAACATCGAGCTATCGAGCGAAGTGGCCCGCTCGCGGGCGGCTCGGCTGCGCAATCGTGAGCTGGAGCGGCTGCTCGACATGCGCGATACGTCGCAGGCCGCGCTCCTCCCGGCACGCATCGTCACCAAAGACATTGCCCAGCAGGAAAACTTTCTGACGCTCGACGTGGGCCGCGCCGACAGCGTCGCCCCCGACATGCCGGTCGTTCACGAAACAGGCATCGTCGGCACCGTCGTCCTCGTCAGCGAGCATTATGCGCGGGTGATGTCCTTCCTGAACACCAAGTTTCGCGTCCCCGCCGAGATTCAGCCGCTGGGCGCGGAAGGCATTGTGCGGTGGGACGGCGAAGCCATCAATCGGCTGATCATGGAGCACGTCGTGAAGACCGAGCCGGTCGAGGCCGGGCAGTCGGTCGTGACGAGCGGGCACAGCGGCGTCTTCCCCCCCGGCCGCCGGATCGGCACGGTCGACTCGGTGGCGGCCCGTCCCGGACGCAACGAACTGCTGGTGTACCTCCGTCCGGCCGTCTCCCTCTACGCGATCAAGCATGCGTTCGTCCTCCAGCGCCACGCCGACCCGGAGCGCCAGGCCCTCGAGGCGCGTCCTGTTGGCGGCCAATCGTCGCCGTAACGCCCGGCCGATGGTGCGTGACGGACCGCGATGACAGCGAATGGAGGCGTCGTGATGTGGCCTCCCTCCCTCGTCCCCGCGTCGACACCCAGCAGCCCCTTTGACCCGTCCCTTCCCCATGCGCCACCGCGTCCTTCTTCCGCTGATCGTTTCGTTGCTCCTTCCGGCGACTGTCGCCGCGCAGCCCGCCAGCGACGTCGATCTCGCGGCCTTAGCTGCAGCTATCGAAGACACCATCCGGGCGGAGACGTACGCCGGCGCCTCGTGGGGCATCCACGTCGTCAACCTGCGCAGTGGAGAACCGCTGTACAGCCACCGGGCCGATGATCTGTTCGTGCCCGCCTCCAACGTCAAACTGCTGACCTCGGCCGCCGCGCTGGAGCAGCTCGGCCCCGACTTCCGCTACCGGACGCGGGTGTACGTGGACGGGCCCGTGCAGGACGGAACGCTGCACGGCAACCTCATCGTTCGTGGAAGCGGCGACCCCACGCTGGGCCACGTCGACGAGGACCGTGCGGGCGACACGCAGGACCCGACACGTGTCTTCCGCGCCTGGGCCGATTCGCTTGCGGCCCGGGGCATCACCCACATCGCGGGCGACATTGTGGGGGACGACACCCTCTTCAAGGACACGCCCCTTGGCCCCGGATGGAGCTGGGACGACGCGCCGTACGGCTACTCGGCCGAGATCGGCGGGCTCGTCTTCAACGGCAACACCATTCAGCTGCGCCTGCAAGGCCAGCAGCCCGGAATGCCCGGCCGCATGGAGTGGACTCCGATTGACACCGACTACGTGACCGTCGTGAACCGATCGCGCACCGTCCGCGGCCTGCGCTCGGTGGACGAGTCGTACGAGCGCGTGCGCGGCACCAACACCATCCGCGTGGGCACGCGTCTTCCCCCTGGCGCTGTAGAGGAGGAAGAACTCTCGATCACCAATCCGACGCTGTACACGACGCACGTGCTCCGCGAGGTGCTTCTGCAGGAAGGCATCTCGGTGCACGGCGGCCCGGTGGATCTGGATGCTGTGCCGTTTCGCCCGGCGTATGCGTCGGACAGCGTACGTGTAGTGGCGACATATACCTCGCCCCCGCTCCGGGACATCGTTACCACGCTCAACCGCGACAGCAACAACCTCTACGCCGAGCAGCTTTTGCGCACGCTCTCGGTGGCGACCCCGCCCGACACGACCGACCCCGACGATCTGGAGCCGGGGTCGTCGGCCTTGGGGGCGCGGCGCGTAGGAGCAACCCTGGCCCACGCCGGCGTCGACACAAGTCACGTGCGGATCGTCGACGGATCGGGACTGTCGCGGTACAACCTCGTGAGTCCCGCGATGCTCACGCGGCTTCTCAGCCACATGTGGACGCATCCCAACCGGGACATCAGCTCGGCCTTTCACGACTCGCTCCCGGTGGGAGGCCGCGACGGGACGCTGCAGTACCGCTTTCGCGGTGCGGCCCCGGCCAATGGCGACGTCCGGGCCAAGACAGGCACCCTGTCGAGCGTCAGCGCGCTCACCGGCTACATCCCCTCGGCTCGGGGGACGCCTCTCGCCTTCTCCATCCTCTGCAATCACCACGTCACCGAGTCGTCCAGCGTCCGCGCCGCGCAGGACGTGATCGTCAACGCGCTGGCTCGACTGGCGCAATAATTTCGGGACGGCGCCCGTTGTCGGGAAACACGACGGGACGGCCCTGCTCGGTCGGCCCCGCTATCGGCTCTCGCTTATTACTCGGTCTTTTTTCGCAGCCTGGGCGCGGTGGGCAGCGAGAACTCGGCGGCGTCCGTGCGTCGCCCGTCCCCCGGGTGGTGCGCCGGTCTTGCGCCCGATTGTTTGTACGGAGTGCACGAACTCCGGTCCGCCCCGTTCGTTGATGTAAATTGCTCATTATGCGCCGCTTCCGTCGCCGGGGCACCGGCTTAGTCCGCCGTCGTCCTCTTCGGGCACGGACAGGGCGCACCCGCGGCTGACTCCCCTTCGCAACAGCACTGGCGACATGGCTTCCTCTTTTTCTTCTGACGTCCACTCGACGACCGTTCTCGGCGTCCGTCACAACGGCCGCGTGGCCCTCGGTTCCGACGGGCAGGCCACGATGGGCGAGACCGTCATGAAGCACAAGGCCGAGAAGGTACGGTCGCTGTACGACGGCGAGATTCTGGCCGGGTTTGCCGGGTCGACGGCCGATGCCTTCACGCTGTTTGAACGCTTCGAGGAAAAGCTGCAGGAGTACGGCGGCAACGTAACGCGGGCCGCCGTTGAGCTCGCCAAGGACTGGCGCACCGACAAATATCTGCGTAGGCTGGAAGCGCTCCTGGCGGTGGCTTCGCCGCGCCGCCTGCTGCTCATCAGCGGGAGCGGCGACGTCATCGAGCCGGACGATAACATTGTATCCATCGGCTCGGGCGGTCCCTACGCGCTCGCTGCCTCGCGTGCGCTTCTGCAGAACGGGGCCGATATGTCAGCCCGGGAAGTCGTCGAAAATGGGCTCGAGATCGCGGCAGATATTTGCATTTATACCAACCACAACCGCACCATCCTCGATCTTGCCATCGAAGAATAGCGCCCCCGCCTTGGCCGGCGGACCGGTCGCCCCCCTCGCATTGAAACCCTCGCGCTGAAAAGAGGGACCGTCTGGGTCGACAGAAATGGAATTGCTTATCGACCCGACACGTAGAGATCCATTTCATGCCGTCTGCCGGCGGCATCACACCATAAAGAATACGACGATAGGTATCCGATATGATGAATTCCTATTCTGATTCTCCCCACCAGAACAAGGCAGCCACGTTTGTCGATTACGACAACCTGTATGCCATCCTTCACGAACAGAGCGGCAACGACGATCATCCAGAAGAATTCGCCGAACAGATTTTGAGTGAGGTTCGCCGCTATCTTTCCGAAGGCGACAACACACCGACGATCCTCGGCCGCTCCTACGCCGATTACGGAAGCCTTCCGACGAACGCCCCGACGTCGATTCAGGAGAGCCTGCATCGCATTGGGGTGGAGCCGGTTGTAACGCCGGCCGGCTTCCAGGGCAACACGTCCGAGTTGCAGTTGTGCCTCGACGTGATGGACCTTCTCGCCGGAACGTCGCCGGTACACACGATCGTGATCGTGACGGGCAACCGACCGTACCTTCCGCTCGTGCGTCGGATCCGGGAGCACGGCCACCGCGCCCTCGTCGCGGCCGTCAACCCGCCGCACACCCGCGCCTCGGCGCGGTACGTGGACGAGGACGTGTATCTCGACGCGCGCAACCTGCTCAGCCAGCGCCTCCGGGATACGCTGCTCGACAATGCCCCGGATGACGAGCAGCCGCGTGCAGTGCGCAGCGAGTCGGCCCAGAACGGAAGCGCCACGACGCCGACGTTCCGGTCGCTCGACGACGCACTGCTGCGCCGCACCGTCGAAATCACGGAGGAGCACTTCGGTCAGTACGAGGAGGTGTACCTGACGCCGCTGCTGCGCAAGCTCTCCGACATCCTCGGGGACGATTACGATCCCAAGTCGCTCGTCAGCGACCTGGAGGCCGCCGGAGCCGTGCGCCTGGAAAAGCGCGACGGCTATCCGTACGACTACACGGTGCTCATCGTCAACGACGACCACCCCGACGTTCAGGAAATCCAGGACGACTTCTACACGCGGTCGTCAGACTACGGGCTCAACGAGGGCTACGACGAGGAGTCCGAGGCTGCCGACGCGCCGGAGGCGGAGTCGTCGCACGACGGATCCGACTTGCCCTCGTATGACGACTACGACGACGCGGACGCCCCTGCAGCGGACG
>CAYFSC010000075.1:6035-7798 GCA_964345695.1 uncultured Rhodothermales bacterium
GCGGACGCCCCTGCAGCGGACGACGACGCCGATGGCGCATCAAACGGCGTCGACCCGTCGTGGGACGAAGACGATACATTCAGCGAGGATCCCGAGGAGGACGAAGTCGTGTAGACATTCTTCCTCTGACCGCGCTTTCTTTGCACGAAACCCTGTCATCATGTCCAACGAAATGGAACACGTGGAAGAGCTGACCCCGCGGCAGATCGTGGAGGAGCTCGAGAAGTACATCATTGGACAGGAAAAGGCGAAGAAGAACGTCGCCATCGCCCTGCGCAACCGCTGGCGCCGCCAGAACGCGCCCGCGGAAATGCGGGACGAAATCATGCCCAACAACATCATCATGATCGGGCCGACGGGTGTGGGCAAGACGGAAATCGCCCGTCGCCTCGCCAAGCTGGCCCGTGCACCGTTCCTCAAGGTGGAAGCCTCCAAATTTACCGAGGTGGGATACGTGGGGCGTGACGTGGAGAGCATGATCCGCGACCTCACGGACATTGCCGTCAATATGGTGGAGCAGGAGCACCGTCAGGAGGTGAACGAGCGCGCGCGTGAGAAGGCCAACGAGCGGATCCTCGACATCCTCGTTCCGCCCGACGACGGAGCGGGCAACGGCTCGTCGGGCGACGGTAACACCCTCAGCGGTCCGGGCTTCGTCGTGACGCGCTCCGAGGAGGAACAGGCCGCCGACCAGGAGCAGCCGCAGCGAAGCGTGCGGAAGCGAACGCGCGAGAAGTTCCGCGAGAAGCTGGAGAACGGCGAACTGGAAGACCGCGAGATCGAGATTGAGGTCACGAAGGACCAGTCCTCCATGATGCAGATGTTCGGGCCCATGGGCATGGAGGAGATGGGCGTAAACCTGCAGGAGCTCTTCGGCAACCTCGGCGGCCAGAATCGCAAGAAGCGGCGCGTGCCCATCAGTGAGGCGCGCGAGCTGCTCACGCAGGAAGAGGCCGAGAAGCTGATCGACATGGACCGGGTGAAAGAGGATGCTCTGGACCGCGTCCAGCAGGCCGGCATCGTGTTCATCGACGAGATCGACAAGGTGGCCTCCGGAACCCGGACGCGCGACGATGGCGGCTCCGGACAGGGCGTGTCGCGCCAGGGCGTGCAGCGAGATCTCCTCCCCATCGTGGAGGGCTCCAACGTGACGACGAAGCACGGCATGGTGCAGACGGACCACATCCTCTTCATCGCCAGCGGGGCGTTCCACGTCTCGAAGCCAAGCGATCTGATCCCCGAGATGCAGGGCCGCTTTCCGATCCGCGTCGAGCTCAACAACCTCGACGAGGACGACTTCTACGCGATTCTGACGAAGCCCAAGAACGCGCTCCTCAAGCAGTATCGGGCACTCTTGGAGTCGGAGGGCGTCGAGATCGAGTTTGAGGACGAGGGCGTGCGTGAGCTGGCCGGCATTGCCGCGCAGGTCAATACCGAGGTTGAAAACATCGGTGCCCGCCGTCTGCACACAGTGCTGACGACCCTGCTCGAGGACATCCTGTTCGACGTGCCGGACCAGATCGAGCCGGGCACGCACCTTACGATTGACGCCGACCTCGTCAGAGACCGTCTCAGCGATATCGCCGCCAGCCGCGACTTGAGCCAGTACATCCTGTAGGACTGATTTCTGGTTTCTGGTTCACGGTTTGCCGTCTCTGATTCCGCATCCTACCAGCTCCGCGAGCTTCGTTGGTGGTTGGAAGGACGTAGGGATGGAGGCAGGAATGCGGTTTTTGCTTCCGCCCGTCCAGCCATCCAACCTT
>CAYFSC010000075.1:7898-14502 GCA_964345695.1 uncultured Rhodothermales bacterium
GGGAGGGCTGGCCTCGTTGTGTTCGTGAACATGGCGGCTCGGAAACCAGGAACCCAAAGCCAGGAACCCGAAACCGTTACGTAAAGCTCTGGAACGTGTCGGGCAGGCCGTTGTCGGCCTTCGGCTGAGCGCTCGTGTCGGGACCCGTGGGGGCGTCATCGGGGGGCGTGTCGCCGGTGCAGTACGTTTCGTAGGCCTCCTTCAGGTCGGCGGCGATCGCGTTGGCGTTGCGGCCTTCGATGTGCTTCCGCTGGATCACGTACACAGGATCGCCGTGACGGAACAGCGCCAGAAACGGCGAGGACGGCGGAATGCCAGCGAGATGCTCGCGGGCGCGCTCGGTGGCCTCCAGATCCTGGCCGGCAAAGACGGTGAGGTAGCGGTCCGGCTGGGCGTCGACCTCCGTGGCCATCGCCACGGCGGGCCGGGCATTGCCCGCGGCGCATCCGCACACCGAGTTGATGACGAGCAGCATCGTCTCGTCTTGCGCCGCCTCAAAGGCTGCGTCGACCTCATCGGCGGTCGTCAGTTCCTCCACACCGAGCTGCGTGAGCTCCTTGCGCATCGGCTGCACCATGGCTTCGGGATACGGCATAACTGGAAATCGGACGTTCAGTAGGAGAATCGTGAGGATCCCGCCGGGACTGTCGGCGGAGGATAATGCGTACACGGCGCGCGGCGGCTTGATCCCGAACGCGCCGGACGCACGCGCTCAGCCAGATCCCTAGCTACGCCGGCATCATCGCTGTCTCCAGTGCCTGCTTCAACCTTTCGGGCTCGTCGGTTCCGATACGAATTTGCCCTTCGCCTTGAATCTCAAGCTCGACGGCCTGAAGCCCCGATACGTTGTACAGCCATCCGTGGAACGTCCATCGAATGCCCCATCCGTACAGCGGGGAGTTCCGGACTGCCTCCACGCTGATAATGTCCTCAAGTGGAAAACGCTTGGTCCAGAAGCCCGGGCCAAAGTAGAAAATCAATGCATCGCGGGTGACCTTCACGGTCAGGGTCGAGAAGAGAACGCCCAGCGTTCCGAGCAGTCCCAAGATGACGACTCCAGAGGTCCCTAATTTTCCGTACTCCGCCGTGTGTGCGAAGTAGACAGCGGGAAGGGTGACAGCCATGACGCCTCCCGTCACGTACCCGATTTGCGTGTGCTGGTACAACAGCTCACTGTTTCCAGACATGGCGCGAAGTACGGTTGGTTTTAAACCTTGTCGTTATATGCACATTATATTGCAATGCGTTACTTGTTTCCCTTCTAAAAAGCTGGTTGGCGCACGGGCTGCGACCTGCAACTTCGTGGATCTCGCGCAGAATGGCTACGGCACTCGCCCGGCACCGAAAGCCTTCGAGGGCAGGGCTCGTTTGAGCGCCATTCTGCGGCATCGCCCCCGTGGGTTCACTCGGCTTCGCCCCGTCAGCACCGCAAGGGTATGACCTGAAGGCCCTCGCTACGCTCGTGTCGACTTCTGCATTCGTCCACCAAGCAGCTTCTGAACGCATATCGACGGACGAACGGTCGCTTTCTCCATCCCATGCCTGTATCCCCTCGCATTTTGTGGCCTGCCATTCTGCTCGCGAGTTTGCTGCTCACGGGCTGCGTGTCATCGCGCCTGTCGCCGGACGACCTTCCGTCCCGGGATGCTCCTGTATCGTGGGCCGCCCACTCCGTGGCGCATGCCCTCCGGTCGGCGGTGGCGTCGTGGGAGGGCGTCCCGTACGTGTGGGGAGGCACCTCGCGCCGCGGCATCGACTGCTCCGGCTTCGTGCAGACCGTGTACCGGGATGTGTTCGCCACGTCGCTCCCCCGCACCACCCAAGCGCAGTCGCGCGTCGGAGCGGCCGTCGCTCCCCCCCGGCTGCGTTCCGGCGATCTGCTGTTCTTCCGCCCCCGGCGGGGCCGATGGCACGCGGGCATCTACCTTGCGGACGGGCAGTTCGTCCACGCCTCGACGACCAAGGGCGTCACGGTCTCCAGCCTGCGGTCGTCGTACTGGCGCGACCGGTGGAGCCACGCGCGTCGTGTTCTGCCTCCGCTCCGGCCTGCCTCGGAGCCGCCGTCTGCACCGGCCTCCCGTCGTTCGAGTACGGCGTGGTAGCCGATCTCACACGGCATTTCTATTTGCATCGGAACCTTTATCTGCTTCAATCGAATGATATGCTCCGTGTTTGGTCACTTTTCTCGCCGCTCCCGCTCTGGGCGTGGCGTTCGTTTTTTGTGGGTGACCATTCCCTTTCGTAAGGATGTATCATTTGGAGATGATTCCCATCTATGGCTGACGAGACCGTCTACATGACTGAAGAGGGTCTGCAGGACCTCAAAGATGAACTGAAGAAGCTCAAAACCGAGGAGCGTTCCCGGATTGCCGAAGAGATCGCCGAGGCTCGCGCGAAGGGCGATCTGTCGGAAAACGCCGAGTACGACGCCGCGAAGGAGGAGCAGGGCAAGCTTGAGGCACGCATCGCCAAGCTTGAGGACACCATTGCTCGGGCCCGTATCGTCAACGAAAATGAGGTAGACGACTCGAAGGCATACATCCTCTCGAACGTAACGGTCGAGAATCTGGATAACGGTTCGGAGCAGACCTTCACGCTCGTGTCGGAGGAGGAAGCCGACATTTCCGAAAACAAGATCTCGATCAAGAGCCCAATTGGAAAGGGGCTCCTGGGTCAGGAAGAGGGAGACGTCATCGAGATCGACGTTCCCGCTGGGATGGTCAAGTTTGAGATTAAGGACATTTCGCGGTAGCTCCTCACCCCCTCTGCTCGTACCGTCCGCTGCCCGCGTCTGCCCTCTTCATGATCGACCTGCGTAGTGACACCGTCACCCGCCCCTCGGACGGCATGCGTCGCGCCATGGCCAGCGCGGAGGTAGGCGATGACGTGTACGGGGAGGACCCGACCGTCAACCGACTGGAGGCGCGCATGGCCGAGGTGCTCGGCAAAGAAGCGGCTCTCTTCGTGCCCTCTGGCACCATGGCCAACCAGCTCTGCGTCCATGTCCTCACGGATCCCGGCGATGAGGTCATCCTGGACCGGAGCAGCCACATCTTCAATTACGAATCGGGCGCGGCCGGGATGCTGTCGGGTGTGCAGTTGCATCCGCTGGCGGGCAAGCACGGACGGCTCCACGCCGATCAGGTTGAGGCCGCCATCCGACCGGACATGCCCGTGTTTCCGACGACGCGTCTTATCTGCCTCGAAAACACCGCCAACAAGCCCGGCGGTGTCATCTATCCCATGGCGCGCATCGAGGCCATCGCCGAGGTCGTCCGCACACACGGCCTTCACTTCCACCTTGACGGGGCCCGCCTCTGGAACGCATCGGCAGCGTCCGGAGTCCCGGAGCGCGAGTACGCCGCACCGTTCGACACGGTGTGGGTTGCACTATCGAAAGGGCTCGGGTGCCCGGTCGGGTCGGTGCTGGCAGGGAGCCAGAACCGGGTGGATGCTGCACGGGCAGCCCGCAAGCAGTTCGGCGGTGGCATGCGGCAGGCGGGCATCCTGGCCGCCGCGGGCCTGTACGCACTGGATCATCACCGCCCTCATCTGGCGGAGGACCATGCCAAGGCCCGTCGTCTCGCCGAAGGCCTCGCGGAGTGCGACGCGTTCTCCGTCGATCTCGACCTCGTGCAGACCAACATTGTCATCTTCCACGTTGTCGATGGGGCTGCGGAGCCTGTCATCGACGCCATGGCAGAGGACGGCATAGGCCTCACCCCATTTGGTCCGTCGACGCTCCGTGCCACCACGCACCGCGACGTATCAATGGACGATGTGGACACTGCGCTGGCCGCATTCCGCGCGAAGTACCACTGATCCCGTCTCCGGATCGCCCTGTCGCTGCAGAGGGCGTGGCGGCTGTCTGCCGTTCGTCGGTCAGGGCACGATCCACTGCCCGTCCCAATCGTTCTGCGCGGTGCGGTAGCGGAAGTGCGCGCGGTAGTGCCCCTCTGGATGCAGATGCAGCCAGTGGATTTCGTCGATCACGGTGCGGATTGCGGCAAAGTGCGGGCGCCCCGGAGCGGCGTCCTCTCGCGTAAAGGCCGAGCCGTCCGGTGCCGCCACCTCGTCCAGCCCGTGTCCGGGTGCGTCGAGGGGCGTACCCGGAGCCGTAGGCCGGCGGTAGAGGCGCAGTTCTTCGGCGCTGGCCGCGTTCCACAGCCCGTCGGCGAAGTCGTCGTCCGTGTGGATGGACGCTGTGCCGCGGAGCCGAAGTTGCTCGCTGCGGTCCGGATCCCACCCCTGCCACACGATGCGTGGCGTCCTGCGGATTTGCGTGATTTTCTGGCTGCGCCGGTCGGTATGGAAACCGAGCATGCGCGTCGCGCGATCGGCCGTGCGCAGCACTACAGTGCGCAGACGCGGAGCGTCAGTGCCAACCGTACCGAACGTGGGAGTCCGGAACGGATGCTGCGAGTTGGTGGAAGCGTCCGTAACGTACGTCCAGGCGTGGTCAAGCAGCGTGTCGAGATCGGAGAATCGGTCCACGGGCGGAAACAGGAGAAGGGGAGAAGGAGAGACGGAGCGAGTGGATGGACAACGAATGGGCAGAAGGCGAAAGAGTCGCTTGCTGCCCCAGTGCGTCAAGCAACCCCCCTAGGCGACGCGCACCGCGAGGTCGCGATCGACCTCCATCTGGCAGGAGAGACGATCGCCCCCGCTTTCAGCAAGCACCGTGTCGAGCCACTGATCCGGCTCAGGGGCATCGCCTTCGACGTCAACGGTACAGGTGGCACAGTGCCCCCGGCCCTGGCAATTCAGGACACGGGTGATGCGGCCCTGCGGTTGCAGGTCGTTCTCGCAGAGCACTGCCCATAGGTTCTTGCCGTGCGGGACATCGAGGTCATGCCACGCATCGCCATCCCAGACGCGAACGGTGTGCGTCTGGACGCCGGGAGACGTCGCGGTGTTGGGGATCGTCGTGTCGTCAACCGTGGATTCGGCCATCGTGTTCATGACGGGTTTCTGATTCGTTCCACCGTCGATATCGGGTGCATTGTCTTACCGGTAAGGCGCACGTCGTTTCTCTCCGCACGAGACGTGTTACGGAGGCCTCACGTCATCCGAGGAGATGTCACACCAACCACACAACTCTCGTTTGGTGCTCCTGCTTCCATCCCTGTGTCGTTCGCCGAAGCGTTATCCGTTGAACCAAGATTCCAGATCGCCATGAAGCGTGATTACATCATCTTTATCGTCGCGATGGGCATCCTCGCTGGAGGGCTGACCGACGGCCTGCACCGCGGCTTTGGACTTCCCTTGCCGGCTGCTGTACCCATTGCGGGCACGTTCTGGGCCATTGTCTCGTACCGGATTTACCTGCAGTCGCGCAAGGAGCAAGCTGAAGAGGCGAAGGAGGTCGAAGCGTAGGGGTCATGTCGTGCGCTCGACCCGAACGTGCAGCGGCGCGCAGCCGGTGAGGGTTGCGTCGAGAACATCACCGTCCTCGACAGGACCGACACCGTCGGGGGTGCCGGTGTACAGGAGGTCGCCGGGCGCCAGCGTGAAGATCTGTGAACAGTAGGCCACGAGGTCGGCCACAGAAAAGATCATGTGGCTCGTGGGCGCTCGCTGCTTTTCCTCTCCGTTCACCCGTATTCCAATTTTAAGATCCTGCGGATCACCGACCTGGTCGGCGGGGGTGAGCGGACCGAGCGGAGCAAACGTATCGAAGCCTTTGGCGACGGACCACGGGTGTCGCCGCTCTTTCGCCGCACTCTGGAGGTCGCGGGCCGTCATGTCGAGGCCCACGGCGTAGGCCGCCACATGCTCCAGCGCGGCCCCAGGATCGATGTTCTTTCCCTCCGTGCCGATGACGGCCACCATTTCCACCTCATGATGCACGTTCTGCGACTGCGGCGGAAGCTCGACCGTTTCGCCGCCCCGGATGATGGCCGATGCAGGCTTCAGAAAAACCATTGGCTCCTCGGGCACGTCGCTGCCCATTTCCTCGGCATGCTTCGCGTAGTTGCGCCCGATGCACAGCAGCTTGCCCACCGGAATGGGCTGGCGCGCGCCCGGGAGGGTGATCTTCATTCGAAATGGAAGGTTCTCGGAGGACATGGGGAAACTTGATTGGGTCGGTAGCGTGATTGGATCTTCGAACCGCCGATTTCTTCACTCTCGCGTCGGTAGCCAACCCGGCGCTCCAAAGCAGAGCCGAACACATGTACGCGATTGTAGACGTCAAAGACAAGCAGTTCAAGGTTCGTGAGAGCGACACCTTGTACGTCCCCTACCATGCCGATGCGGAGGTCGACGACACGTTGACCCTCGACCGCGTTTTGCTGCTCTCCGACGGAGAGGGCGACGTGACCCTCGGTACGCCCACCGTCGAGAATGCCTCGGTCGTGGCGCGTGTCGTGGACCAGGTGCAGGGCGACAAGGTGCTGGTCTTCAAGAAGAAACGGCGCAAGCGCTATCGCGTTAAGCGAGGACACCGGCAGCAGTACACGCAGATTGAGATTACGGCCCTTCACACCGGCAACGGCGCCTCAACGGCCGAGGCCGCAGACGCGACCGACACGAAGCCGGAAGAGGAGGCGCCGGAATCCGTCGCAGACACCGACGAGGCCGCAACGGAGGCGACGACCGAGGC
>CAYFSC010000076.1:0-12332 GCA_964345695.1 uncultured Rhodothermales bacterium
AAGAAGAGGTGGACGCCTGTGATATGTGTCACATCTCACGAATTCAAAGGCACATGACGATTTGCCTGCCCATTTGGAATATTCGTACAACAAGTTACATGTATTCCTCGGGGAATGCTTTTACATATGACGTTTACACCCCGTGTAGTGGATTCCATCGAGCGATGCTATCCGCAACGAAGTCCGGCTAGGCTAGAGCCGGGACCCGTGAAGACGAAACGGCCTCTGGATCCGGGGTCTCCTCGGCTTGCGGAAGGGGACGCTGGGTGCCGTGCTTCTGCATAAAGTAGTCGAGATACGCGGCTGCGATCTCGGCCTCTTCCTCTGCCGTGCAGAGGTAGTAGTTCTGCTTGTAGGGCGTGTCCCACTGGCTGGGGAAGAAGAGCTCGCGGCAGCGGTGCTGGTTCAGACCGAGGGCGTCGGCGGCTTGCGCCCACAGCGCGCCGCCGGTGTGAAAGCCGCCCTCTTCGAGCAGGTCGCGTTCGCTGTGGCTGCCGTTCTGGAGCAGCACGTGCCCGGCGATGCAGCAGCGGAAGCCCGTTGGCGGCGCGTCGCCGGCGAGGACGCGGTCGGCGTTGCGGGCAAAGGCCCACTGGGCGGCGCAGAAGCGGTCCGGAAACTGGACGATGGTGTGCCGGACGGATTCGAGCAATTCGACGTTCATGGCAGCGGTCGGTCGAGCAGGGAGTGGCATGGAAATGGGGGCAAGGCGGCTGCCTCCGCGACGAGGCGTGCGAAGGGCATCGGCCGCTGGAGTTCCGACGAACGACGGGTCACTTCACGTCTTCGCTCATCTCCAGCATCCGTTCGATGGGCTGAAGCGCGCGAAGACGGAGCTCCTCCTCCATCGTGATCTCCGGCTGTTCGTGCTTGAGGCAGAGGTAGAGTTTCTCGATGGTGTTGAGCCGCATGTGTGGGCACTGGCTGCAGTTGCAGCCGCTCTCGGGCGGTGCCGGGATGAGCTCGTTCCCCGGCTCGTCTTTGCGCATCTGGTGGAGGATGCCTTCCTCCGTCGCCACGATGAAGGACGCCGGACCGTTCTCACGGGCGTAGCGGCGGATCTGGCTCGTCGACCCCACAAAGTCGGCGTGGCGCAGGACGGCGTCACGGCATTCGGGATGGGCAAGCACCTCGGCATCCGGATTCCGCACCTGCAGGCGCACGATCCGCTTTTCGCTGAACGTTTCGTGGACGATGCACACGCCGTCCCACAGCACCATGTCGCGCCCGGTCTCCTTGACGAGATACTTCCCCAGGTTCTTGTCGGGCGCGAAGATGAGGGGCTGGTCGTCAGGAAACTGGTTGATGATGTGGGCCGCGCTGGACGAGGTGCAGGTGACGTCCGACAGGGCCTTGACCGCCGCGGTGCTGTTGACGTAGGTGACCACTTTGTGATCGGGGTACTGCTCCAACCATGCCTCGAACTCGTCGGCCGGGCACGTGTCGGCCAGAGAGCAGCCGGCGTTCAAGTCCGGGAGGATCACGTTCTTCTCCGGATTCATGATCTTGGCCGACTCGGCCATGAAGTGGACGCCGGCAAACACGATGATTTCGGCATCCGTCTCGGCAGCCTCGCGGGCGAGGCCAAGCGAGTCACCCACAAAGTCAGCCAGGTCTTGGATGGCGGCTTCCTGGTAGTAGTGCGCGAGAAGAATCGCGTTCTTCTCGGTTTTCAGCCGCTCGATTTCGTCGAAGAGGTCGAGCGTCGGGTCAACCTCCTTCTCGACATAACCGATGTCGGGATCGAGGACCGCGGTATCGGGCATGAGGAATACGGGAGCAGCGCAAAAAGTGTACGACAGAGGCTCTGGCCCAGCACAGGGTCAACGCCTCGGGATCATGTGTCACCCGTGTCGACACCCGATGTTTGTAACGCTCGGTTGAAATTAACGGAGACCGAGCCAAGGTTCCAGAACCGGGCGGCTGTGGAGAGTCAGGAGACGTCGCGGGGCGGGGGCCCCTCTAAGAGCGAGTGCTGATCGGACGCATCCGGTTCGTGCAGACGGCCGTGCTCCAGCCGCAGGACGCGATCGGCGATAGTGGCCAGCGCCGGGTTGTGAGTGACGACGACAAAGGTTTGCCCGAGCTCCCGGCTGAGCCGCTCGATCTCACGGTGGAGCGGCTCGGCGGTGCGGGCATCGAGGTTGCCGGTCGGCTCGTCGAGCAAGACGAGCGCGGGCTCGTTCATGAGGGCTCGGGCCACGGCCACGCGCTGCTTCTCGCCGCCGGAGAGCGCACTCGGGCGATGGTCGGCCCGTTCGGCCAGCCCCAGGATGTCGAGCAGGGTCGCCGCGCGGTCCTGCACGTCGGCCAGCGGCCGGTGCTGGATGAGCGCCGGCATCGACACGTTTTCCAGCGCTGTAAACTCGGGCAGCAGGTGGTGGAACTGAAAGACAAACCCGACGGCGCGGTTGCGGAAGGCGGCCAGCTCCTCGTCGCTCTTGGCAAACAGGTCGTCGCCTTCGAAATAGACGGTGCCGCGGGTCGGGCGGTCGAGCGCACCGAGCAGATGCAGGAGCGTGGATTTTCCGGTGCCGCTTTCGCCCATGACCCCCACGATCTCGCCCGGTTGCACCTGCATTGACACGCCGCGCAGCACCTCCAGCGGTGCATCGCCCCCGGCGTCGTAGCGCTTCACCAAATCTTTTGCCTCCAGCAGTGTACTCACGCTGTGCACCGGGCCTTTGTGTAGAGTGAGTGGAGGGGTCGACCAACAGGAGGGTCGATCGTCGAATGCCGCAGCCTTCTCCCTTTTCTGAAGCGACGCGGCGGCGTCACCCTTCTCGCTCGATGTCGTACTTGTTGAGCTTGTTGTAGAGGTGCGACCGCTGGATACCGATGGTTTCGGCGGTCTGGCTCACGTTCCAGTCGTGCTCGTGCAGCTGACGCTGGATGAACAGCTTCTCGAACTGGTCGCGCGCGTCCATGAAATCGTCGTAGCGGGCCAGCAGGTCGCGCGTAGGTCCGCCGCTGTCGGCGCCGGGGTTCACGAACCGCTTGACGTGCCGTGCCTCGATGGCGTCGTCGTCGACGAGGATGAGCAGACGCTCGATGACGTTCTGCAACTCGCGCACGTTGCCGCGCCACTCGTACTGCGTGAGCTGCTGAAGGGCGTCGTCGCTGAACGGAACGGGCTGCAGGCCGTTGCGCCGGGCGATGCGCTCGGCGAGGTGCTGGGTGAGGAGCGGGATGTCATTGCGCCGCTCGCGCAGGGGCGGCACCTCGATGAGGATGACGCCGATGCGGTGGTAGAGGTCTTCGCGAAAGGTGTCCTCTTCGATCTCCTCCATCAAGTCTTTGTTCGTCGCCGCCACCACGCGCACGTCCACTTCGATGCTCCGGTCGCCACCGACGCGCCGGATCTGGTCTTCCTGCAGCACGCGCAGCACCTTCGCCTGGGCCGACAGGCTCATGTCGCCGACCTCATCGAGAAAGAGCGTGCCTTCGTGGGCCTGCTCGAACTTTCCGATGCGCTGCTCGGTGGCCCCAGTGAACGACCCTTCCTCGTGTCCGAAGAGCTCGCTCTCGATCAGCTCGCTGGGGATGGCGGCACAGTTGACGTCCACGAGCGGGCCCTCGGCGCGGTCCGAAAGGTGATGAATCCACTTGGCCACCAGCTCCTTCCCCGTGCCATTCTCGCCGCTGATGAGAACGCGCGCCTCGGTCGGGGCCACGCGCTGGATCTTGTTCTTGATCTGCGTGATGGCCTCCCCCTCGCCGATGATCTCGGGCAGGTCCCCGGTGCTGCGCTCCGTGATGGTTTGCCGCATGCGCCGGTTTTGCGTCTCCAGCTCGCCGTGGTCGAGCGCATTGCGAACCGTGAGGAGCAGGCGGTTCAGATCGGGCGGCTTCTCGATAAAGTCGTACGCGCCGAGCTTCGTCGCCTCAACGGCCGTTTCGATGGTGCCGTGGCCGCTGATCATGACGACCGGCAGTTCCGGCATCTCGTCGGCGATGGTCTTGAGCACGTCCATGCCGTCCGGCTCGGGCATCTTCACGTCGAGCAAAACGAGGTCGTACACCTCCGACCGGATCGCCTCCAGGGCTTCTTTTCCGTCGACGGCCTCATCGACGCCGTAGTCCTCATACTCCAGGATTTCGCGGAGCGTCCGGCGGATGCTCGCCTCGTCGTCGACGACCAGAATCGTGGGCATGCGGGTTCTGAGTGTCGGAGTTCGGGGAGTCGAATTCGGGGTTCCCGGTTCGGCGTTCCGAGTCCACGCACAGCACTCACCATCACGACGTCGCCGCCTCTTGCATGGCGTTGACCCGTGCCAAGTAACGCTCGGCCTGCGTAGCCTGCGGGGCATCGGGATAGTCTTCCTGGATGCGCGTGTACATATCGGCTGCGGCGTCGTACTCGCCGGCCGTCTCGTAGGCGCGGCCCGCCCGCAGCAAGTAGCGGGGCGTCGTCAGCTGGTTCGGGTAGTGGTTGGCGGCCTGCTGGTAGCGCTCAGCGGCCGTTTCGAACTCGCCCCGATTTTCGTAAATGGCCGCCTCGGCTGCAAAGGCACTCGCCCCGATAAAATCTTCTTCCTTATCGAACTGCTCGAAGAACTGAAGGGCCTGGTCGTAATTCTCCATCTGGTAGTGAGCGTCGCCGGCGTAGTAGGTCGCCAGGTTGCCGGCCCGGGTGCTGCCGTACTCGTTGGCGAGCGCCACAAGTCCCTGGGCGTCGGACGTGCCGTCCAGCGCCTCCTGGTAGCGCCCCTGCTCGTAAGCCGGAAGAATTTCGCCCAGCAACTGGTTCGCCTCCTCGGCGCGCTGCTGCTGGTAGTACATGTAGCCCGGAATGGCGAGGATCAGCGCGACGAGCCCGGCTACAAGCCCGTACACGAGTGTCTTGTTTTCCTCGTAGAAGAGCATGAGACGGGCAAACAGCTCGACAATGCTGTCGTCTCGAAGCTCCTGGCGGCGAGAGGTTTTCTCTGGGGTCTGCAGCGCGGACATATAGGGCGACGTGTTCGGTGGAGTCGAAGGATGCGTGGGCACAGAGCCGTCTTGCAGGATGCGGAGACGGCATACTTTTTCAGAGAGGGTCTAACGCACCGATCCCAGTTCGTTTCCACCAAGTCACGGTTCCGGGAGAGGGGGTACGCTTTTGCATGTGATTTTTACTAAGTTGCCGAGACGCCTTTTCATACCTTGCAATCAGTTTGAGGGGGTGCTCGTAACGGACAAGCACCGGTGCTGCGGATGGATGTCGGCCGAGGATGCCGGCCGAGAACGCCAACCGCGATTTGGATGCACCTGCAACGTGCCAGTCGTGACGAGACCCGCTTTTGTGAGACCGGACGGCGCTTTTTTGCACAGAGCCCTGCGCGCGCCTTTTAGTGGCATCCCTTAGTTGGCATCCCTTAGTTTCGTCTGGTTGTTGCCAGACGCTTTCCTTCTCACCCTGACATTGAACTTATTCTCCTAAACGTACCTTATGGCTATTAAGCTTGGCATCAACGGATTTGGCCGCATCGGCCGCCTCTGCTTTCGTGCTATTCTCGAGAGCGACGATCATCATTTCGATATTGTCGGCGTCAACGACCTGACCGACGCCGAGACCCTGGCTACACTGTTCAAGTACGACTCCGTCCACGGCACGTATCCAGGCGATGTGGAGGTGGGAGACGGCGAGCTCGTCATCGACGGCGACCGGTTCCCCGTCTTTGCTGAGCGCGACCCGACACAGCTGCCGTGGGGCGACCTGGACTGCGACGTCGTCATCGAATCAACGGGGATCTTCCGCACCCGGGAGAAAGCCGCGCAGCACATCGACGCTGGCGCCAAGAAGGTCGTCATCAGTGCTCCCGCGCGAGACGAGGTGGATGCAACCGTCGTCCTCGGCGTTAACAATGACGACATTACCGGCGACGAAGAAGTCGTCTCCAACGCAAGCTGCACGACGAACTGCCTCGCGCCACTCGTGAAGGTGCTGGATGATCACTTCGGCCTCGACAGCGGTCTGATGACAACGGTCCACGCCTACACGTCGTCGCAAAACATCGTCGACGGGCCGCACAAGGACCTGCGGCGCGCTCGGACGGCCGCCGAGTCGATCATCCCGACCACCACCGGAGCCGCAAAGTCTGTCACCGAGGTTCTTCCCCACCTTGAGGGCAAGCTCGACGGGATGGCCATGCGCGTGCCCACGCCCGACGGCTCCATCACAGACCTGGTTGCCAATCTGAATCAGGACGTGACGGTGGAAGACGTGAACGCTGCCTTTGAAGAGGCGGCGAGCAACGGCCCGCTGGAAGGCATCCTCCAGTACAGCGAGGAACCGCTCGTGTCGCGCGACATCATCCACAACCCGCACTCGTGCATCTACGATGCGCCGTCTGCCATGGCGGCCGGTTCGATGGTGAAGATCCTCGGCTGGTACGATAACGAGTGGGGCTACGCGTGCCGCACGGTCGACCTTGTGGAGCACTTGATGAATGCCTAATCCGGTCCTCCGGCCGGTGCACCATTCGTCCCGCCGCGCACCGCAGGTCGCCGAGCCCGTGGACCTGCGGTGGCGGTTTTGATTTCCCCACGCCTTGTCCCTGCACTGCCATTCCTTCCCCCATGCGAAAGTTAACGCTCGACCACGTCGATGTCCGCGGCAAACGTGTTCTCGTCCGCGTCGACTTCAACGTCCCTCTGCAGAAGCCCAACGACGGCAGTCCGCAAGTGGCCGACGACACGAGGATTCGGGCCGCGCTGCCGACCATTCGTCACCTGCTCGACAACAAGGCGAAGGTCGTCTTGATCAGCCACCTTGGCCGGCCGGGGGGGCAGCCCAACCCCGACCTCAGCCTGGCTTGCGTGGCTGACCACCTTGGCACCCTCATCGAGGAGCGCGTGCGATTCTCCAGCAACACTGTTGGCGACACCATCGAAGAGGTTGTCGACGGAATGAGCGATGGCAGCGTCATTCTGCTCGAAAACACGCGGTTCGACTCCGGCGAAAAGTCGAACGACCCGGAGTTTGCGCAGGCGCTTGCCGCGCTGGCCGACGTGTACGTGAACGACGCGTTCGGAGCCGCCCATCGTGCGCACGCCTCCACCGCCGGGGCCGCCGAGTACATCGACCGCTGCGCGATGGGACGCCTCATGGAGAAAGAGGTAGACGCGCTCACCAAAGTCCGCGATAATCCGGAGCCGCCTACGGTGGCGATCCTGGGCGGGGCGAAAGTGTCGGACAAGATCGGTGCCGTGCGCAACCTGTCGACCACCGCCAACGACCTGCTCATCGGCGGCGCCATGAGCTATACCTTCCTGAAGGCACTGGGCCACAACGTGGGCGACTCGCGTGTGGAGGAAGACCGCATGGAAACGGCCCAGTCGCTCTACGACGATGCCGACGGCAAACTCGTTCTGCCCGGCGACCACGTCGTTGCCCCGGAACTCGATGAAGACGCGGAGGCGCAAACCGTAGGTGAAAACATCCCGGACGGGATGATGGGTCTCGACATCGGCCCGAATACCATCGAGACGTACCGCGAGATCATCCAGGACGCCAACACCATCATCTGGAACGGCCCGATGGGCGTCTTCGAAATCGAACAGTTTGCGAACGGAACGATGGCCATCGCGGAAGCTGTTGCCAACGCCACCGATGACGGCGCCTTCTCGGTGGTCGGTGGCGGCGACTCGGTCGCAGCGCTCGGAGAGGCGGGACTGGCAAACCGCATCAGCCACGTCTCGACGGGCGGCGGTGCAATGCTCACGCTGCTCGAAGGCTCGCCCCTCCCGGGCATCGAAGCCCTCGACGATGCGTAGTCCCGTCCCCTGAACCAACGGTGGGCGTCTCGCACCGACGCCTCCGTGTCTCTCCCCTTTGTGTCCTTGTGTCCCTCCCCTTCGTGTCCCTCTTCTCCACTGCGTGCTTCCGCTCCACCGCGTGCTTCCACTTTCTTCAACAGCCCCCCAAGAGCCCTCCTCTGCGCAATCGGTGATCGACACGATTACCTCCCCCGCACTCTGGCAGAGCATCGCGTTCGGTGCGCTCCGCATCGCCCTCATTCTTGCGCTGGCCGTGGTCCTGCTGACGGCCATTCGTCGGCTCGTAGCGCGCTGGATCGCAAGCGTCGAGCACCTAGATCGGTCGGAGCCGCGCCGTCAGCGGGCCGAGACCATCGGCAATCTCATCCGGTCGATGGCGCAGTACGTGATCTGGCCCATGGCAACCATCATGGCGCTCAGCGAGCTCAACATCGACGTCGGCGCACTGCTCGCCGGCGTGGGGATCGCGGGGCTGGCCATCGGCTTCGGGGCGCAAACCCTCGTGAAGGACGTCATCGGGGGCATTTTCCTGCTTTTCGACGACATCATTCACATCGGCGACCTGGTGCAGGTCGGCGGCACAATGGGCACGGTCGAGGAGATCGGCGTGCGCCTGGTCAAGGTGCGCAAGTTTGACGGCGAGCTCGTCATGATTCCCGCCGGCGAGATTCGGACGTTCGGCAACAAGAGCGTGAACTGGGCGCGTGTGATCGTGCCGCTCGGCCTCAGCTACGGGCAGGATGTCGATGCCGTCCTCGACATCGCGAAGCGCGTGGCCGACGCCTGGGCCGAGGAGAACCGCGGCATCCTGCTGGAAGACGAACCGCAGGTCCAATCCATCCTCGATTTCGGAGACTCGGCCGTCACGGCACGGATCGTCGTCCAGGTAAAACCCGGCGAGCAGTTTGCCGCCGAGCGTGAGTTGCGTCGTCGCCTGAAGCGCACCTTCGACGCGCAGGACGTGGAAATTCCCTTCCCACAGCGCACGGTACACGTCATCGACGGGGCGTCCGTCCCGCCTTCCACGCCGAAGGAACTGCCGGCCGAAGAGGCCGAGGCTCCCACCGAAGAAGCCGAGCGCGCGGACTGAACGCACCGGGTGGCTTCACAACCGGATGCGTAACCCTTACGACAGCGCACTCGTTTAAGGGAGTGCTCGTCCACCAACTGTCTTCTGCACTCGCGTGTCCGTCGTATGCCTTCGTCTCCGGCCGTCGCCGTCACGAATCTCGCCAAGACCTACCGCAGTGGGTGGATCCGCCGGGAGCACGTGCAGGCGCTGGACGACGTGACCCTGTCGGTCGAGCCGGGCACCCTCTTTGGGCTGCTCGGCCCAAACGGCGCCGGAAAGTCGACCTTGGTCAAGATCCTGCTGGACGTGGTGCACGCCTCTCACGGCACGGCCTCCCTCTTCGGTACGCCTTCCACCGATCCCACAGCACGCCGCCACATCGGCTTTCTACCGGAGGACCATCACTTTCCTGGCTTTCTCTCCGGCGAGCGCGTCCTGCACATCTACGGCCGCATGGCGAATGTCGACGCCGAGGCGCGGGCCGCACGCATCCCAGAACTGCTCGACCGCGTAGGCCTCGCCGGGCGCAGCACCTCAAAGGTAAAATCGTACTCGAAGGGCATGATGCAGCGGCTCGGCATCGCTCAGGCGCTGCTGGGCGACCCCGAGTTGCTGTTTCTCGATGAGCCCACCGACGGCGTCGATCCGGTCGGGCGGCGCGACATCCGCGACCTGCTCGTCTGGCTGCAGGAGCAGGGCACGACTGTGTTCCTCAACTCGCATCTTCTGTCGGAAGTCGAGAAGGTATGCGATCGCGTCGCGATCTTGAAGGACGGCGCGATCGTGCGCCAGGGCTCCATCGATGAGCTGACTGCCGTTGAGCGCATCTACGACCTCGTGACGACCCGCATCCCCACGGGCGTCCTCACGGAGCTAGACGGTGCCCTTCGCTCGACCGAGGACGGAGCACCGAGTGATCCCTCCCTCGCCCGCTACCGCGTTCGTGCTGACGACCGGGCGGCCCTCAATGCCGTTCTCGACCGCCTCCGTACCGCCGACGTGGAGATCGAGTCCGTGCAGCCGCTCCGCCAGACGCTCGAAGACTATTTCATCGACGTCGTCGACGGTTCCCCAGCGGACGGCCGCTCTCCGTAGCCCGGCACGCGCTCTTCCTCGATCGGCACCGCGGAGAAACCGGTTCTCGCGGTCCGGACCCTGCACGCGCCTCCCACGCATCCTCCTTGCTACACGATGCTGCCCCTCTTCGGCATTTTTGATCTTACCCTTCGCGAGCTCTGGGCGAAGAAGGTGATCATGGGCCTGTTTCTGGTGAGCACCCTCGTGCTGCTGTTCGTATCCTTTGCGCTCAATCTCGACGTGGTGGAGGGGTCGCTGGCGAGTTTTCGGCTGTTCGGCAGCGAGGCGGAAACCAATATGACACTCGAAGACCTCGTTTTCGCGGTCGAGTCGGTCGTCGCTGGCGCGGCCTACTGGCTGGGCGTGCTGCTCGCCCTGTTTTCGGCGGCGCCCCTGTTCACGACGCTGCTCGACGAGGGACACGTCGACCTGTTGCTGTCCAAGCCCATCAGCCGGTCGCAGCTTCTGGCCGGGCACGTCGCGGGCGTGTGGGGCGCCATGCTAGTCCTCGTCACATACCTGCTGGGCGGCGTGTGGCTGCTCATGTCCGTTAAGTCGGGCGTGTGGAATCCACGCTTCTTGCTCGCCATTCTGCTCGTGGTGGCACTGTTTGCCGTGATGTACGGCGTCGTTGTGCTGCTCGGGGCCTGGACGGAAAGCACGGCCCTCTCGCTGATCACCACGTACGGACTCATCTTCGTTTCGCTGGCGCTGGCCGGCGTCAAGCAGATCACCCCACAGCTCTCATCCATCGGGGCCGCAGTGTTCTGGACGACCTACCACACGCTGCCCAACTTCGCAGAAGTCACGCAGATCGTAGGCAACCTCGCGACCGGCGACCCGGTTGCCGATTGGTATCCATTCGTGTCCTCGCTGCTGTTCGGCGCGGCCTGCTACGCCCTCGGGGCCTGGATCTTCGCGCGTCGCGACTTTTGAGGCAACGAACGACCTGGAGGCTCCCGGAGCGTATTTCCTGAGCGATCAGCGCTTTTCCCGACCCCGGTAACATTTCCCCTCGGGGGCTCGTGTCTATCCCATCCATCGGAAGCGACCTTTTCACCAGCCGACCCGCCAACCATGTCCCGACGCTCCTCGCTCGCCCTGCTGCTCGCCCTTCTTCTTTTCGTTCCGATCATCGGGTCCGGCTGTGAGTCCGGCATCGACCAGCCCGCGGAAACTCCACCCGAAACCCGCGCCGCAACGGCTCTGCTTCCCGCCGACGCCCGCATGGCGACCATGGTCGACATGCAGCACCTGCAGAAGCACGGTCCCGAGCGGGCGCGCAGGATGTTGGAGGCGCCCTTCGCCAACGGTGCCTCGGCCGAGGTCGCGCGTCTGCAGGACTTCTTGGAGGCGAGCGGCCTGAACCCGGACCGCGACGTGGAACGCATCTACATGGCTGTGTCGAAGGCCGACCGGACGCCGTGGTCTGTCGCCTACGGATCGTTTGATCGGGCCCGCATCGAAGAGGCCCTCCGCTCCACGTTTGGCGACGACTTGCAGCCGTCGACCTACCGGGATGTGACCATTTTCGTCGCGTCCGAGACCCAGGACGATCATCGGTTTGCGCTTGCGGTGCCGAACGCCGACATGATGCTGGTCGCGGGAGCCCCCGACGCGTTGCGCGCCATGATCGACCGGTTGCGCGACGGCACCGATCCGGCCCCCGCGGGCGATCTCGTGCGCAAGGCGTCGCAGGGACAGAGCTTCTGGTTCGTGACCAAAGACGTGGGTCGCCTGGGCGACGATTCGGGGACGCGGGATGATGAGGTGCCGAGCGACGTGCGGCGCCTCGGGCAGGTGCTGAAAGACGTGGCCGGTCATTTCTCCTTCGCCGCGGACGGCTCCCTCGACGGGCAACTCATCCTCGTGCCCCAGCCCTCCGCCCAGGCCGCCGACGTGGCCGACGTGGCTCGGGGCGCCATCAGCGCTCTCAGGCAGCGCACCGACGCGCCGGATGCGTTCCGCGAGGCCGCTCAACAAGCCGACGTCCAGACCGTGGACGACGAGGTGCACATCTCGATGACGCTTCCTGCCGCACTCGTGGATTCGATGGCCGCCCGGTAAGCGCCGGTCTCGCTCGGAAAGCGGGATACGGGAACGGTTGCTGCCGACCCATCGCCGGTGTGCGGAGCCGCGCGCCTGGGTGGCTCGCGCGGTTTCGCTGCCGGTCTCCGTGAGCCGAGTTGTTTTTCGCCGGACAAGCTCCTACTTTTTCGAGTGTCGGTTCCGGGAACTGATGCTTCCCTTCGGACTGCGGCCAGACGCTTGACGATGACGTCGTCTTTCCGAATGCTTTGAGGACGGCTTGTGCTGCGGCGCAAGCAGTGCAAGACACATGCAGCGCCCTCGAGCGGAGCGATGTTTCAGAAAAAGCGTCTTCCGTCGCTCCGGATTTGATTCCGCGCCTACACCGCGATAG
>CAYFSC010000076.1:12432-14397 GCA_964345695.1 uncultured Rhodothermales bacterium
GACTTCCGGGATGGACTTCACGCGAGCGGAGCGGCGGCGAAAGGTATCCTTGCCGCTTAGTCCTTGCCGCTTAACTGTCGCTTAAATGTCCTATGCTGTTTGAACAGGGTTCGCATGCTGGGGTCCGCGTACGACTCTCGATAGCACGACGCAGTCCAAGAAGCGCTCTCCCGCCCTCTGTGCAGACGGGTTCCATCTTCTAACCCCGTCGCAATTCCGGTGACACTCCGCCCTTTTATGCTGTACTCGTCGCCCGACGCCGTCGATTTCCAGCTGCACGACCTCGATCCGCTCCCCCTCCCGCCGAAGGTCGTGATGACGACGCCCACCCACTTCGACGTACAGTACGTGATCAACCCGCACATGGCAGGGCACGTCGGCACCATCGACCAAGACGTGGCCGCGCAACAGTGGAAGAGCCTGCGGGCGGCCTACACGGCGCTGGACATTCCGGTGCACGTCATCGAAGGCCAGCCGCGCCTCCCCGACATGGTGTTCTGTGCCAACCAGACGCTGCCGTTTTGCCACCCGGCGACGGAGACCCACGGCGTGGTCCTCAGCCGGATGCATGCCGAGGAGCGGCAGGAGGAGGTACAACACTACGCGGACTTCTTCGCGCAGAACGGCTACGAAGTGCACGCGCTACCCGACGATGTGGGCACGGACTTCGAAGGCATGGGCGATGCTATCTGGCACCCAGGCCGCTACCTGCTTTGGGGCGGTTACGGCTTCCGATCCGGAAGGGATGCCTACGAGGCCATCGCCGACCTGCTCGACGTCGATGTGATCACGCTCGCCCTCACCGATCCAGACTTCTACCACCTCGACACGTGCTTCAGCGTGCTCGACCAACACAGCGTGCTGATCTATCCGGATGCCTTCAACGACACGGGCCGTGCCCTCATCGACCGTTTCTTCACAACAATCGTTGAAGCGCCTGAGGACGAGAGCCGCCACCAGTTCGCCTGCAACGCCCACTGCCCCGACGGGCGCCACGTGTTGATTCAGGAAGGATGTACGGACACGAGTGCGCGCTTGTCGTCCGCCGGATTTTCCCCCGTTCCCCTCGACACGAGCGAGTTCATCAAGGCCGGGGGCTCCGTCTTCTGCATGAAGCAGATGGTGTGGTGAGACCGGCTGCTTTTCGTCTGCTCGTCCTCTGAGGAGATGTCGTTCTGGAATGGCCGTCCGGGTCGAACAAGAACCGCGAACGCCCGCCCGCTGCCGATCGTCGCACGCATTTCCGCATTCCGCAGTTTGCGCCGTTCACGCCCCCCTGCACGAGCCCTTTCCCGGCTGAATGCGCCTCTCCGTCATTATTCCCACCCTGAACGAAGCGGCCGTCATCGCGACAACCCTCGAACGAGTCGCCAGGCAGGCCCCTCACGAGATCCTTGTCGCGGACGGCGGGTCGACCGATGCAACGCGATCGATCGCCGAGCAGGCCGGCGCGCGCGTGCTCACGGCGCCGCAGGGACGCGGTCCGCAGATGAACCATGGCGCGTGCCATGCCTCGGGCGACGCCTTCCTCTTCCTCCACGCCGACACGCTCCTCCCGTCCAACGGGGTGTCCCTCGTTCGGGAAACGCTGTCCAACTCAGGGGTCGACGCGGGAACGTTTCGCCTGTCGTTCAACGACCCGTCGCCCCTGCTGCGTTTCTACGCGTGGTGCACCCGCTGGCCGTGGATCCGGATCTGCTTCGGCGACCGCGGCCTGTTTGTGCGCCGCTCCGCGTTTGAGGCCGTCGGCGGCTATCCGGACTGGCCCCTCTTCGAGGACCTCGAACTCGCTGCCCGCCTGAAGGATTACGGGGGATTCCGTTTCCTGTCAGCGTCCGTCACCACCTCCGCACGCCGCTTCCAGAAGCACGGGGCGCTCCGCCAGCAACTCCGCAACCTGTACCTGTGGACGCACTACCTCCGCGGCACCGACCCGGAGCGGGTGGCACATCTGTACGAATACGA
>CAYFSC010000077.1:0-14074 GCA_964345695.1 uncultured Rhodothermales bacterium
AACTTAATTTACTACGTCAGTCGCTACGAAGCGTCGGTGGCCTCGTCAGCGCCCTTTTCTTCCGCCGTCCATACGTCCTCACGCACGCCGGACTGCCGGTTGGCCCACCGCGCCAAAACGAAAAACAGGTCCGACAGCCGGTTCAGGTAGACCACGGCCTGATCGTTGATCGGCGTGGAGGCGCTGGCACGAACGATGAGGCGCTCGGCCCGTCGGCACACGGTGCGGGCGGTGTGCAACGTCGCGGCGGCGGGCATGCCGCCGGGCAGGATGAAGTTCTTCAGCGCTGGCAGCTCGGCATCGAACTCGTCGATCCACGCCTCGACGGTCTCGGCGTGGTGCTCCTGGATGCGCGGCACGACCGGCTTCGCGTCGGTCGGGGTCGCCAGGTCGGCGCCGAGGACAAAGAGGTCTTCCTGCACCTCGGCGAGCACCGGGTCGAGGCGATCGGCGCCGGGCTCATCGGTGAGGTGGGCACGGGCCATGCCGACGAAGGAGTTCACCTCGTCTACTGTGCCATACGCTTCAATCCGCGCATTGCCTTTCGCCACGCGCTCGCCACCGAAGAGCGAGGTCGTGCCGTCGTCGCCGGTACGCGTGTAGATCTTTTTCATGGAGAGCAGGTCTGGATTCAAGAGTGAACGGGGGAGCAGTCGGGCCCGTGCAAAGACGGGCGGAACGGATGCGGAGTGCCTCGACGAACCGTCGTTCTCAGACGTGGACGCCGTGGGGCTCCGCGACCGATTCGACCGGTCCGCGATACACAATGTGCGGCGAGCCATCAGGGTTGTCGATGACGTCGGCCCGGATGCGGAACACCGAAGCGATGCGCTCGGGCGTGAGCACGGAACGGGGAGCGCCGTCGGCCACCAAGCGGCCGTCGGAGAGAAGCAGCAGACGGTCGGCGTAGCGCGCGGCGAGCTCCAGGTCGTGAAAGACCGCGAGCACGGTGCGCCCCCGCTCCACCTGGGCCTGGATGCGATCCATGAACGAAAACTGGTAGTGCACATCGAGGTGCGAGGTCGGCTCATCGAGCAGCAGCAGATCGGCGTTCTGCACGAGGGCCTGTGCCAGAAAGACCCGCTGGCGCTCGCCGCCGCTCAGCGACAGCACCGATCGGTCGGCGAAGTCGTCCAGGTCGACCGTCGCCAGAGCCTCCTGCACCCGCTCCCGGTCGGCGGGATCGTATCCGTCGAGCCACCCTTTGTGGGGCGCCCGCCCGAGGCGTACGAGTTCCGCCACTGTAAAGTCAAACATTAACGAGGACACCTGTCGCACGAAGGCCAACCGCTGCGCCCGCTCCGACGCCGACCAGGCCTCCACGGGACGGCCGCTCAGCCGGATCTGCCCGTCGAACGGGATGAGTGCGCCGAGCGCCCGCAGCAGGGTCGTCTTTCCGCTGCCGTTCGGCCCGAGCAGCCCGACCCACGTTCCCGCGTCCATCTCGAACGTAACGTCGTGCAGAATCGGGGTGTCCCCGAGGGTTACGTGCACACGATCGAACGAAAGGAGTGGCATGCAGGTAGCAGTTCGTCCAACAGCAAGGTGGGACCTGTCAACGAAGCGCCGCCCGCCGGGTTCTGCCCGCTCTACGGGTCCTGACATCCGCCACGAATGCTCCTGGCGACCGCCGTCCACCGCCGCGCTCTGCCTCGCTCCGCCCCGACCATGACCGTTCCCGATTTGTCCGTTCGCGTCCAGGCTCGCGAGATGATGGACGACTTTTCAATCACCGACGACCGGCTGATGGACGCGCTCGACAACTTGTGGTGGACGAACAGGCTGCTGGGCGGATGGGCCGCCACCGATGCCGTCCTCGATCCGGTGCTGCGGTCCCGCGATCGTCTTCGCGTGCTGGACCTGGGCACCGGAGGCGCCGACGCGCTCGTCCACCTGATGCTCCGCGCCGAGCGAATGGACTGCCACCTCACGGCCGTGGGTCTCGACGCCAATCCAGCCGTGCTCGCCTACGGGCGACGCCAGGTGGCACGGCAGCTCCCGCCCGCGCTGCAACGCCGTATCACGCTCGTGGAGGGCGACGCGCTCGCTCTTCCGTACGACCGCGACGCCTTCGACGTCACCCTGGCGGCCCTCTTCCTCCACCACTTCCACGGTACCGATTGCGTTCGGGTGCTGCAGGAGATGGACCGCGTTGGCCGCCTGGGCGCCGTGGTGAACGATCTGCACCGACACGTCCTCGCGTACGCTGGGATCTGGCTGCTGGGCCGGCTGCTCCCGACCTCGGTCATGTTCCGGAACGACGCGCCCCTGTCGGTGCGCCGCGGGTTTCGCCGCAGTGAACTGCGCAACCTCGCACGGTCCGCGGAGTGGACACGCGCCGACGTGCGCTGGCACTGGGCCTTCCGGTACACGCTCTCGAGCCTGCCAGGCCGAACGTAGCAGCCTCGAAACGTCTGGCGAGGCACATCCCGGCCTGCCTCGCGTGTGCCTTTGTCCGATTTCCACCACTGGATTCTCGTCTTATGCCGCACGACGTTGCTATCATCGGGGGCGGACTCGCAGGATGCGGGGCCGCCATTTTTCTGGCACAGCGGGACGTCGACGTGTTGCTGTTGGAAAAGGCCACCTACCCGCGGCACAAGCTCTGCGGCGAATTTCTCTCGCCCGAATCGCAGTCCGTCCTGGGGCGACTTGGTGTTCTCGACGCCGTCTTGGAGGCCGGGGCGCACCGCATCGATCGGTCTCGCCTCACGGCTCCCCGCACGCGCCCGGCCGAGCACGCGCTGCCCGGCGATGCGCTCGGGCTTAGCCGCTACCGGCTCGACCCCCTTCTTTTCCGGCGAGCAACCGCGGTCGGAGTCGACGGCCGCACCGGCACGCGCGTGTGCTCCGTGTCGGGCTCCCTGGCCTCAGGCTTCGTGGTGGAGACCGCCGACGGCGACAGGCACGAAGCCCGGGCGGTGCTCGGGGCCTACGGCAAGCGCGCCCGCCTCGACCGGACGCTCGACCGCCCCTTCCTCGACGAGCACACCCCGTACGTGGCGTTCAAGGCTCACTACGCCGGAGCCTCCGTCCCGCGCACCATCGAGCTGCACGGCTTTCCGGGCGGATACTGCGGCTGCTCCCACGTCGAAGACGACCGGCTGAACGTGTGCTGGATCGGGCACGTCGATGCGCTGAAGGCCGCGGGCGGCACGCCGGAAGCCATGATCGACACGGCCCGCCAGCAGAATCCGGCCCTGGATGATCGCCTGCGCGGCCTCGATCGGGTGTCCGATCGATTTGAGGCCATCAGCCAAGTGTCGCTGGCCGACAAGGACCGCTTCGTCCGCGACGTGTGCATGATTGGCGACACCGCTGGGATGATCGCCCCCCTCTGCGGCGACGGCATGGCCATGGCGCTTCAAACCGCCGCCCTGGTCGCTCCGCTCGTAACAGAGTGGCTGGACGGAACCCGGCCGGACGCGTCGTTTCGGACGGCGTACCGGCGCCGATGGTCGCGCACCTTTGGCACCCGCATGCGCGTCGGGCGGTGGATCCATCGAGCCGCCTTTTCCGACGTGGCCGCAACGGCGCTCGTGCGGACGCTCCGCTGGGTGCCACCGCTCGGAAGCCTACTCATTCGGGCCACGCGCGGACGGATTGCAACGGCGCAGCCTTCGGTGGCCCGATAGACAAAGACGTCCTCATCGCGCCTCGGCCCGTCGCAGCCGATCGTTGAGGGCCCGCCCCAGTCCCTTTTCGTCGACAATCTGCGCGTAGATGGTGCTGCAGTCAAGATTGTCGGCCGTTCGGAAGAAGTGAAAGACCTCACGCGCATACGCCTCGACGCTGGGCGCCACGTGCACGAGCCCAAAGGCGCTCGGATCGCGTGGCGGCTCCATCCCGATGTAGGCCGCAGTGGCTTCCGGGACTGCCTCGGCGGCGCGACGCACGCATTGGACGCGCGCCGCGGGCGCATAGTGCCGGTGTCGGGTTCCGGGACTGCGAGCCGTCTGGTCTTCGGCCTCGTCGGCCATCCGGCCCTTTGGGACAACCTCTCGGAGGGCCTCCAGCGGAACCGATCCGGGACGCAGCACCACCGGCGGCGTCTGCGTCACGTCGACAACCGTCGACTCGAGACCGGTGGGGGTGCGCCCCCCCTGCAGGATGCACGGAATGCGCCCGTCTAAATCTGCAGCGACCGCTTCCCACGTCGTGGGACTCGGGCGTCCAGAGCGGTTGGCCGACGGTGCCGCGACGGGCGTGCCGCACGCCGCCAGAAAGGCCTGAGCGATGGGATGACGCGGCATGCGCACCCCCACGGTGTCGAGCCCCGCGGTCACCACGTCGGGGACACGAGGATGCTTGGGGAGGATCAGCGTCAGCGGGCCGGGGAAGAAGGCCTGCGTGAGGTGCCGGGCCTGCTCTGAAACGGAGGCGGCGACATCTGCCACCTGGGCGATGTCCGCGACGTGCACGATGAGCGGGTTGTCGCTGGGTCGCCCCTTCGCCTCAAAGATCTTCTGCACCGCATCGGGCTGAAAGGCATCAGCGCCGAGGCCGTAGACGGTCTCCGTCGGAAACGCTGCCACCTCACCCTGCCGAATCCAAGCGGCGGCTTCGTCCGGCGAGGTCGTCCGTTCCGTGGTCATGCTCGATGCAGGATGCTCCGAAGTTGACATCGCCGACCGCGTCAATTAGGATCGATCAGTTGGCCTTTTTATTCCCTCGCCCCCTCCGCCATGCCTCAAGGATTCTCGTCCCCCAACGGTTCCCTGTCCACAGGTCCCTCCGCCCCCCTCATGTCCTCGCCAGACCGGGTGTGGAACGCGGTTGTGGATGCCACGCGGATCGTACTGAAGCGCCGCTTTCGTGTGCTCGTGCTCATCCGAGAGGCCTACGACCGGCTTGCCGAGGAGCGGGAGCCCCTGCAGGCAATCGCCGACGACCTGCAGGACCTGATGCGCCTGCTCTTCGCCTGGGCCAAGCAATCGTACCGAGGCGTGTCGTGGGGAGCGCTTGCGCTCATGGTGGGCGGCCTCATCTACTTCCTCCTCCCCACCGACGCGGTTCCCGACGTGCTTCCCGGCGTGGGATTTGTGGACGACGTGGCCGTTATTTCAATGGTCGTGGATGCTGTGCGTGGCGAGATCGACCGCTTCCGCACGTGGCAGGCGTCGAGCTGAGAGCGGGGTGGAGCTGAGGGCGGAGTGCCGGCGGGTCCGACGTGCGGCATCGCCGGCTACGGCCCAGCCGACCGATCGAGCCCCACAACCTCGTATCGCGGCGCTCCCGACTCTTGCGTCCCGTCGCGCCGCAGGTAGACCGTCGTCTCTCCGCTTCCAGGCGTCCGGATCACCGCCTGCAGAAAGGCGGCGCGGGAGGGGGGAATCGACAGCGTCTCGGCGGCCGTGCGCACCCGGGCCAGCCGGTCGGTGGCCTGGTTGCGCTGGTTGTCAAACGCACGCCATACGACGACCCGCTGCACCGAGTCGGGCGCGAGGGTGTGCCGCACCCGCAGATCGTCAAACTGAAGGCGCGCTCCCGTGACCCGAAAGCGGTCGAGCCCACCCGCAAAGCCGAGGTACGCGTGAGCAATGGAGTCGCGACGGGCGAGCAGCGTCTCGACGAGGTAGGTCGTGGCCTTCGGCTGTGTGAACTGGGCCGTGGCCACGACAGCCTCCAGGTCGGCCCGCGAAAAGGCCGCCACCTGCCGCGCGGCCCAGAACGCATCGGCCGAGTCGGCCCGCTCGAACGCCGGGTTCGGCAGCTCGGCCCGCCAGCGCGGAGGCCGGAAGAAGGAGGCCTCGATGTGCCCCACGCCTCGGAGGTCGGGCGCCTCGGCGTTGCGCCATCCTCCGCCGGCAATGCCCAGCGTTCCGATGCGCGTAAAGACCGACCCCAGGTCCAGCACGTGTTCGTGCCCGGACCAGGGTGCCTTCGGGGTTGCCCCCGCGCTGCCCAGCGTCGCCTCGAAGCGGCGTAGATAGTGGCGCACATAGTGCCGACTGCCGTCCCGCACAGCGACGCCCAACGTGTTCGATTCGTTGATCTTGCTGTGGTTCATCCATGCGCAAACGACCCGCAGTCCCCGCAGCTCGCGGCGCAATTCGTGCGGGAATACGTCGTTGCCGTCGTCATGCCGCGTGCCGTGGAACCGCCAGGGCCCGACCCGCCGGTACGCGTCAGGGATTCGCGTGGCCAGCACGCGGTAGGTGCCGTCGGGATACGGGTGCGACGTGTTGAACAGATTCCAGACGTCGGCGCGCACCACCCCGCTGTCGGGTTCAGCCCGCAGCTGGCCGGGCGTGATGCGCAGCAGATGGTGCTCCGGCACGTGGTAGCCGAGCGCGTGAAAGAGGCGGCTCGCAATCATGGCCGCCCCGGTGGCAAGCTCCGGGTGCGTCGCGCTGTCGAACGTGAGGCGATACCGCCGCTGGTGCCGGTCCAGGACGACAGCGTGCTGCAACCCGCGCCGGGTCGTGACGGACGTAACGCGCCACGGTGCGGTGGTGTCGGGCGGCAGACCGTCGTTGAGGGCGCGGGCCAGCGCCTGCGGCGACCGGTCGTGCCAGTAGTGACGGTTCGTGTACCACGACGAGTTGGGCACCTCCCCCAGCGTGTTCACGTTCGTGGCCGGACCGCTATGCACACCAGGGCTGCCAAACGTATGCGACAGCACATCAATGGGACTCACGCGCTCACTCGCGGTGCGCGGCTCCGGAACGGGCATGTCAAGCCGATCGGGATCCTCCCACACCGGGTCGTCGGGCAGGAAGCGCTGGGCGGCCACGTCGGCCGGACCGAGCCCGCCAACGAGCATCCACGCCAGCAAACTGGCGCTCAGAAACCGAAGCATGCGGCCCACAAAAGGATTCACGGTCGTACTCAGAAACCAGCCAAGAGCGCAACGTCCCGCCTCGGGGCACCGCCCCAGGAATGGGTACGCATGCGCCCCAGGCGTTTCCTTCCGCCGTCGTTCTACAGAAGCGACCCAAGCTTCAGGTACGTGCGAATGCCTTCTGGACTGCGGGCCACCTCGAAGCGCGCCACCGTTCCCTTGTCGGTCCGCAGCCGGAATCCGATCCCGACGTCGTGGCGAATGCCGTGCACGCTGAGGTCCTGGAACTCATTGAAGACGTGCCCGGCATCTGCGAAGACGGCCATGTCCAGCCAGTGCCACACGTGGCAGCGGAGCTCGGCGTTCACGAGAAAAACGTTGCGGTCGCGGAAGCGATCGCGGGTGTATCCGCGCAGCGAGCGCGAGCCGCCGATGGTTTGCAGCCGGTAGAAAGGAACTTCCTGGTCGGCAAACGCCTGCGTAAAAGAAGCGAACTGGCGGAACGCGAGTCCATGCTGTGCCCCCGCTTCGAGAGGAATATATTCCTGCAGGTCGAGCGTGAAGCGCGTGAAGCTGTATGCCTTCGGCCCCAGGTCGCGGTAGTGCGTCGCCTCCGCCGCTGCGTACACGCCCTGGTTCGCATCGAGCGACAGGGCGCGAAGGCGCCGCTGGGTAGGCGCAAAGCGGCGGCCGTAGCTGCGACTGTACGGCGTATTGCGCGAATCATACTCCAGAAACCCGCCCGACACGACGTAATCGATGTTGGCGCCAACGCCCGGCAGGTCTCGCTCTGCAAACTGTTGCATTACCTGCGGATCGCCGTCGGTCGTGCCGGGACCATATCGGTCGGCGAGGTACGAGACGTGACCGCCCAGCATGGTGTTCGGCCCCAGCGAGCGACCCAGGAGTCCACCCACCATCGTCTCATTCAGCCGGTACACCGACTCGGCCGTCTCGTCGGCCCCGGGCCCGATGCCGAAGAACTCTTCCTGCGGCTGGTGAAGAAAGCGGCCGAAGGTGTAGAAGACCGTGGGCCCATCTTCGATGCCGTAGAGAGCTTTGAACCCGGCGTATCCGTTGATACTCGTAAGCGCCTGCGTCATCGCGAAGCGGCCCGGCCCTTCCAAGAAGGGAGGCTCGTAGTGGAGCCCGAAGGTAGCCTCGGCGTTGCTCGGGAGCCCGCCGAAGGCCGGTCGGAGGCCGGCAACACCGGTCGACGGAATGTCGAGCAGCACCTGAGTGGGCAGGATGATGCTTCGCGTCCGCCCAATGAAGGCATCCACCCGGTCGAAGAAGCCCTTTTCGGGGGGCTCCATGGACTGTGCCTTGGCCCGCCGACGCGCGCGCCAATGCTGAGCTCGGGTTGTGGTGTCTGCGGCGGCCCGGGTGGCGCGATCGGGCGACGGGGGTGGATCCGTCTCGCTCGACGCCGCATGCGTCTGCGCAAAGCAGGCCTCGCCCAGCAGGGGGCTTCCCAGAAGCATGGCCAGGCAGCAGAGCAGCGCGGTCCAGCTCCGCTCTTCTGAGGAGACCATACAAGGCAGGAGCCGTTTCATGGGCACCAGATCCATCGAGGAATCAACGCGTGGAGTGTACGTGCACCCTACGAACGAAGCTGCGTTGGCCGGACGAAATCGGTCCGGATCCGCAGGGACGCCACGGCTCGGGTTCTGCACGATGTGCAGGTCCGAACGTAACACTTCTTTTGCTAGAATGCAATTTGCTTGCCACGTCGAACTCGTCACGCCACCTTCCGTACCGCTCCTCCGCGATTCACGGTCTCTCTTCCTTCGTGTGCAATGGACTTCGCCCTGGGGACACCGCTCTGGTACATTCTGCTTCTGGCCCTCGGCCTTGCCACCGGGGCGCTCATCGCCTGGTACCGCCGCACCGGGTCGTGACCGGGCGGGCGGTGCACGCCGAACGCGATCCGCGGCCTGCTGGCCCCAGATGCAGTTGGACCCGGATGCAACTGTCGGCCCCAAACGCAAAACGCCTCTTCGGGATCTGCGTGGTGCAGACCCCGAAGAGGCGAGCAGGGACATCGCGGTACTCAGACGGCGAGCTGTAGACGGTTCCTAGGGAACGATCTGTTCGTCCTCCGACTCGACAATGAGCGCATCCACGGGGCACACCGCCGCCGACTCAATCAGCCGGTCTTGGTCGATGTCCGGCGTCGTCTCCTGGAAGTCCACGATGTTGTCTTCCTTAATCTCGAAGATCTCCGGTGCCACGTTCGTGCAGTTGCCGGAGCCAATGCACATCGTGCGGTCGATGCGCACCGTCACGCCGCTGATTACACGTTCGGGATAGTCCTCCATGCGTACCATCTGGAATGTTTGTGACAAGATGCGAGAGGGTGGGCCTCTGGATCTCACGAAGCCCTGCACGTCGCACGGCAAGAACCGTCGCCGCGTTCCTCGTGCCTGCGTCCCTCGGCGAGCACGTTACATTCGTGCACGGGCTGGGTCGAAGGGCCCCATCCGGCGTCCACGCCGTGCCCGGGGTCAAGACGATTCAGCTTCATCGGCGTGCGAGGAAAGCACGCCATCGCCGCGGGATCCCCCCCTGTTCTCCTCCTCAAGATCGAGGTGATCGTCGAGCAGATTGCCCGCAATCTCGATGAAGTCGCGCTCGGTAATGATGCCCACGAGCCGCCCCTCACGCACCACCGGCAGGGCGCCGATCTGGTGAGATCGCATGAGCTGAACAGCCTCCAGCGTGGCGGCGTCGGGCGGGACCGAGATCGGGTCTTTCTTCATGATGTCGCACACCGGAATCCCGCCGTAGGGCGTCTCGTGGCTCTCGGCCATGTGGCGCAGAAGCGTGCGATGGCTGACGAGTCCCACCAGGCCGTGCTGCGCGTCCTCGACCAGAACGTGCCGGATGTGCTGCCAGTCCATCAGGCGGGCGACAAACTCGACCGACTCCTGCTGGTGCACCGTGAAGATGTCGGTGCTCATGTAGTCCTCCACGGTTGTGTCCTGCATGCCGGTCGTCGCGTAGCCCCCGTTCATCGAGGCGAGCGACCACTCGTGAACCGGGCGCCCCTCCTTCTGGCGCTCGATCATGCCGCGGGTGATGGCGCCTAGGCGTTCGGAGCGCGTACCCTGGTCTTTCAGACGCGCTGCCGACTCGAGCTGCCACTGTGCACCGGTCTGCCGGGACCCGACGCGCTCCTGGATGATGCCGAGGTAGCGGTCCACATCGTCAGCGTCGATGCCCGAGTCGTGCAGCCCCTCCTCGGCCACGGCCAGAAGCTCCTCAAGGATGAGCTCGTCGGCCGGGCAGCTTCGACCCTCGAGCCACTCGAACTGCGAGCCGAGGCCGTTGCGGGCGGCCGAGATGAAGTTGTGGCGCGTCGCGTCAAAGTCCATCACCGACGAGATGTCGTCGAACTGGTCGGACAGCCCCGAGACCAAGCCGTACCAGAACACGGCATTTGCAATCTCGTCGAGGACCGTCGGCCCGGACGGCAGGACGCGGTTCTCGATGCGCAGGTGGGGCTTGCCTTCGGTGATGCCGTAGCACGCCCGGTTCCACCGGTATACGGTGCCGTTGTGCAGCTGCAGAGCCATGAGGTTGGGCACGCCGCCGTCGTGAAGCACCTGCAGCGGGTCTTCGTGCAGATCGCTAGTCAGTAGCACCCGGAACCGGGAGATGTCCTCCTTGAAGATCTCGGTGACCGACTCATCGACCCACTGGCTGCCGAAGTGCACGCGCGGGCTCATCTCGCGCAGATACAGGTTGCTCGAGCGCGTGTCGACCGCCTGCTGAAAAAGCGCGATGCGGGTCTCGCGCCACAGCCGCTTGCCGAACAGGATCGGCGAGTTGGTCGCCGCTGCCAGGACCGGCGCCGCCACCACCTGCGCGATGTTGTAGAAACGGGGAAACTCTTCCGGCGTCACCTGGAAGTGGGTCTGGAAGCTCGTGTTGCACCCCTCCAGCATGATGGAGTCGTGCTTGACGAAGAGCTCGTCGATCCCGCGTATCTGGTACTGGCCGGCGCCGCCCCGAAGCCGCGAGATGGCGTCGTTCAGGGCATAGTACCGCGGCCGGGGCGTCATGTAATCGAGCGCAAAGTCGGACAGATGCGCCGTGGGCAAGATGCCCGTCATCGCAATCTCGCCCCCCGCCTCGTTGACGAGGTTGCGCACCGTCTCAATGAGCCCGTTGGTGACCTGCTCCATCTGCGAGAAGCAGTCGCCGCCGTACTCCAGCGGGTCCATGTTGAACTCAATGTTGAACTTGGTGAGCTCCGTCACGATGCGGTCGTCCGTGTTGCGTTCCAGGACGTCCTCGATGATCGGAGCAGGGTCGCCGCCGGGGTCTACCATGAAGAGCTCCTGCTCGGCTCCGATGCGCCGAGTGCCACAGTCAAACATGTTTGCCTCCAGCATTTGCTCTAGCGCGCGCACATCCTTCAGTAGGTGGTGCGTAAACGCGCGGAGAACTGCAGGATCGGCGTCTTGCTTCACGTTCTGCTCGCCCATGGATGAGGTTGCTGTCTGGTCAGAAGAAGGGTGCTGAAAGCGGGAGAGCGCGTGCAGTGCGGCAGGGACCGCTGCAGCGCAGGATGGAGGAATCGGTAGGGGAGGAATCGTGCATGCTGGGCCGAAGGGGGCGGCACCGCCCTCCGCGCCGGCATCGCACGGGTCGGCTCAATGACTTCGCATGCCGCAACAATTCGCATACCGCAACAAGAGGCCACATGCACGTACGACTACACGTGAGAGCGCCTGTGTTCCGGGCAATCACAACATAGGGAGGATTGTCGAAAGACGTCAACTTTTTGTGAACTCGGGCCCGGGAAACTCCGGGTTTCGTCTGTCTGTTCACAAGGTGCTTGCTTGTTGCCGTGACTCCGCCTCGCTCATGGACGCTCGTCCGATTGCCAGTTGCTGTCTGATCGGTGCCCTCCTGCTCCTGGGCCTGGGTGGGGGAGGTTTGCCGTCCGCGGCGCACGCACAGTCCCGAGCGCCCGGTCCGCCTGCCCCATCGCTCGACTCCGTACGGACCTCGGCGAAGGCCCAGGCGCTGCTCGTCCGCGGTCTCACGCGGGCGTATGTAGACGACCACGAGGCCGCGATCAAGCACTACCAGCAGGCGCTTGAGCACACCGCGAACGCACCGGCCATCCTGTCGGCCCTGGCCGACGCGCACGCGGCTCAGGACGATCGGACCTCGGCCCTCTATTACGCCCGCCAGGCCCTCCGCTACGGGTCGGCGCCGTCGTATGCACTGCAGTTGGCCCGGCTTCAACGCGAGTTCGGAGAACCCGAAGCGGCCGTTTCCACGTACAGAGATCTGCTGGATCGCTCCCCCGATCACCGTGCTGCCCTGCGGGCTCTCGCCGAAACCCAGCAGGCCCTTCAGCGGACCTCCGAGGCGCTCCGCACCTACGAACGTCTCGCCAACCTTCCGGACCCGTCGCCTCGCGCTCTCCGCACGACAATGCTGGACCTGTATCGCCAGACGGGCGATTCCTCGGGCGTGGAGACGACTCTTCGCGTGCTCGCTCATGAGGCACCGCGGGCCTCGCAGTACCGCCTCCAACTGGGCCGGTTCTACGCCAACAGCGGTCAGTTGGACCGGGCCATCGACATCTACCAGGAGCTGGTTCAAGAGCCCGGCGTGCGGACTGCGGCCGCGACGGAGCTTGCGGCGCTCTACCGCAAGACCGGACAGACGCGTCGCGCCGACTCGCTTCTGCAATCGCAGGCTCGCATGGCGAGCCGCTCGCCCGACGCACTGGTGAATCGCGCGCAGACCCTCACGGAGTCTGCCGTCTTCGATCGACCGCGTCCCGACTCGGCCGCTGCACAGCAGGCCGTTCGCCTCCTCCGGCGCGCCCTGGACGCTGCGCCTCGGGATGCCGAGGCGCTCGCGCTGCTGGGCCGGATCCAGTTTCAGACCCGACAGTACGCCGCTGCCGGCTCGACGCTCACGCGCGCGCTCGACCTGAACCCTCGTGCGCCCGACCGGTGGGCGCAGGCGGCGACGGCCCTCCTTGAAGCTCGGGACGCGGAGGCCGCGCTCACTGTGGCCGAGGACGGGTTGCTGCTCTTCCCCGGGCAGCCCCCGCTGCTTCGTGCTTCTGCCCGTGCTCTGACGCGACAAGGGCGCTTCGATCGGGCGCTCGACCGGCTCCAGGAGGCGCTCTCGCTGCTCGATGCGAACGCGGACGCGACCCGCGCTCAGATACAGGCCGCCATGGGGCGCATTCATCGCCAGCAGGGCAACGGGGACGCTGCTGACACTGCGTTCGCGAACGCCCTGGATGCGGCCCCTGACGACCCGGTCGTCGCACACCACGTGGCGTACGACCTGGCCACCCAAAACGTCGACCTGGACCGTGCCCTGGCGCTCGCCGAACGCGCGGTCTCGGCCGATTCGTCCTCCCGCGCCCTTCACGCCCTCGGCTGGGTGCACCTCCGGCGCGGCACGCCCGCGGCGGCTGCCTCCGCCCTGCGCCGCGCTGCGAAAGACGGCCCCGCCTCCGCGGCGCTCCTTGAGCACCTGGGGGACGCCTATCGCGCGCTCGGAGACACGTCCCGCGCACGAGCGGCGTGGCAGCGCGCCCTCGACCGCGATCCCGGACGGTCCTCCGTCCAGGAAAAGCTGGCGGCCCCGGAATGAACAGGCGTCTCTTTCCAAGTCCCCAACGTTCCCTCGACGCGCGCCTCAGATCCGTTTCGCTGTTCTCGCTGCCACACATCCCTCCGCCCCTGCCTTGACATCGACTGCTGCCCCCTTTCGTCTTCTCGTGCTGAGTCTCGCCGCCGCGCTCGTAGTGGCGGGATGCGCCGGCCCGAAGGAGACCACCGCCCCCCAGCTCCCAGAGCGCTTCCCGAATCATTCGCTCGCGGAAATCCAGCAGCGCATCCGCCTCGCCTCAGACACGCTTTCCAGTTTCCGCGCCGACGCCCGGGCCACGGTGCAGTCTCCCGAGCAGAACGGAACCTTTAAGACCGAGGTGCGCCACGTACGCGGCGACTCTCTCTACATGAACTTCCGCCTCTTTGGGATTGAAGGGGCGCGTCTGCTGGTGACGCGCGACAGCTTCTTTTTCCACGACCGACGCGAGAACCAGCTGATGGTCGGGTCGCGCCGACAGGCCGAGCGGCTCTTTCCGGCCCCGCTCTCGGAAGGGGCCATCTTCAGCAATCTCCTGGGCTTTCTGGCACCGCCGTCGCAATCCGGATGGACCGTCCGCCACGACAGCTCACTGTACTACGTTTCGGACCCGACCGGGCGCCGCACCTACACGATCGACCCGGCACGCTGGCG
>CAYFSC010000078.1:0-13766 GCA_964345695.1 uncultured Rhodothermales bacterium
GTGCTTTTGACCGTCGACGTTCGCCCGACGGCGCAACTGCGGTCGGCGGTGACGTGGCTGCCGCGGATCGGTCTCGCCTTCGACGTGCCGGCGGCGTTCGATCGCGTGCAGTGGTACGGTCGCGGGCCCGGCGGGTCGTTCCCGGATCGACCGGGCGGGATGCGTATCGGCGTATACGAGGGGCGCATCGCCGATCAATTTGAGCCGTTCGCGCCGCCGCAGACGCATGGCATCAAGATGGACACGCGCTGGGCCGCATTGATGGGCGTCGGCGTTGGCCTCGCGACGTTTGCCGACGGACCGCTTGCCTTCAGCGTCAACCCGTTTGCGAACTTGGCCGAGGCCGACCATGACGGCGCGCTCCGCACGAAGGAGGCGACGACCGTGACGCTCGACCATGCGCTCCTGGGCGCCGGGACGAAGTTTCACGCACCGGTTGCGGACACCATCGTGCGCCCAGAGCCGGTTCGATTCCAGATCAGGCTGCGGCCTTATGACCCGGCCGAGCAGACTCCGGCCGAGCTCTGGAAACGACAGTTCAGTAACGATCCATGATCGGCATCGGCATCCGGTCTGGAGGGTCGAAGGACCGTCCTACACGCGCCAGAAGGGGCCCTCATGACGAGCGTTTCGTTCCCACCGTAAGAGGTTCTACCATGCGATCTCGTAGAGACTTCCTGTCCGCCGCGGCCGGGCTCAGCGCCCTGCCGTTTGCCATGCGCGCCCGGCAGGCCACGCGCTCCACGCCGCCGTCTTCTCAGTCGATCGAGAAAGCGCTGCGCGATCCCGTCCTCAACCGCGACCTCTTTCCTGATCCGGTGCCGATCGAGTCAATCGACCTCATCGAGCATCGGGGCGAGTACCTGGTCCGGGCGCGTTCCGGCGGCGCAGAAGGAATCGGCGTGGGCAATCCCGATCGGCTGCGGTGGGCTTATCCGATTCTGCTGCACCAGGTGGTGCCATACTTCCTCGTCAAGGATGCGCGCGACCTCGACGCGCTCGTCGATGGGGTCTATCTCCACGACAGCAACTACAAGCTGCAGGGGTTGCCGTTCTGGGTCAGCGTCGCAGCGGTCGAGTTTGCCCTGCTCGACCTGCTGGGGCAGGTGGCCGAAGCGTCCATCGGGACCATGCTCGGTAGCGTCGTGCGCAGGGACGTCGCGGTGTACCAGGCCACCAACAGCCGCGGCCGACAGGCCGAGGAGACCGTTGAGCGCATGGTCGCGTTCGTGGAAGAGACCGACACGCAGGCCGTCAAGTTCAAGCTGGGCGGCCGGATGCATTACACGGAGGCGACCATGAAGCGGGACAAGGCGCTGATTCCGCTGGTGCGCAGAACCTTCGGGGAGGACATGACGATCTACAGCGACGCCAACGGGTCGTTTGACGTGGATGCGGCCGTAGAGATCGGCCGGCTGCTCGAAGCGCACGCGATCGATTTCTTCGAAGAGCCCTGTCCGTTCGATCACTACGAGCAGACGAAGGCCGTCGCTGATGCTTTGTCGATCGACATTGCCGGCGGCGAGGTCGAGAGCAGCTTACACCAGTTTCAGTGGCTCATTGCCAACGACGCGCACCAGGTCGTGCAGCCGGATTTGCATTACTTCGGCGGTTACGTTCGCGCTACCCGCGTCGCCCGGATGGCGCAAGCGGCGGGCATCCCAACCACCCTGCACATGTCCGGCAACGGACTCGGGTATCTGCAGGTGCTCCACTTCGCCTCGTATGTGCCCAACGCGGGCGATTACCAGGAATACAAGGGCAAAACCGGCGACCTGGACTTCACCTGCGACACCTCCGATTTAATGGTGAAGGACAGCCATATCCGCGTGCCGTCGGGGCCGGGCTTCGGAATCGAAATCGACGACCAATTTATCGCGTCCGGTCGGATCATCGAGGCGTAGCGGGTGGCGTTCCTCCCGCGTTGGTTGAGGACCGCGCCCCAACGTTCTCAACACGGGAACGTCACTCTGTGCCGGCCGGGGCGTCTGACCGGCGGGCGGTGGCCGACGGTGCCTCCTCGGTGATGTGGAGCGTCTGGTCGGCGTCCACGTTGACGCGGCGGGCGACCGCCCCGGCCGGCCAGTGCACCCACAGCGTATCTACGTGGCTGTGCCGGCCGAGCCCGAAGGTGAGGGGCTTTTCGAACTGGGAGAGGTAGCTCGATCCGGTGCGGACCCGCTGCTGGAGGCGGCGGCCATCCAGCGCCGCCACCACCCGCGCGCCGATTGCATCGCGGTTGGACACCGTCCCTTCGAGACGGACGCGCAGATAATGGCCCTGCTGGGTTCGGTTCTCCCACAGGTGAACAGGGCCGTTCACCTCCATCACTGCCACGTCGAGGTCGCCGTCCCCGTCCACGTCAGCATAGGCCGCGCCGCGGGCGATCATGGGTGTCGACAGCAAGCCGCCCGGATTGGTGTGCACCTCCTGGAAGGAGCCTGCCCCGTCGTTGAGGTATAGCTGCGCGTTGTGCTTGTGAATGGCATTATCGCGGAGCACGCCGGTGGAGTCCTGGGGAATGTGCCCAAGGGGCCCATTCGCCACAAAGAGATCAGGGTCCCCATCTAGTTCCACATCGAAGAAGAAAAGCCCGAACGTAAGTGGGTCAGTTTCGTCGATGCCCTTTGGTCCGGATCGATCCTCGAACACACCTAGATCCGTGAGTTGGTAGATTCCCATGCGCTCCGTCGTGAAGTTTCCAATCGCGACCATCGGATACCCGGTCGAGTCGACGTATCCGACATCGATACCCATGCTAGCTCTTGTCGACAACAAACCGCGCGAGGTTCCCACCTCCTTGAAGGTCCCGTCCTTCTCATTTTCGAACAGGAGATTACGCACGCCGTCATTCGCAACGATAAGATCCGGCCAGCCGTCCCGGTTGTAGTCCAGCAGGGAGGCACCGAGTGTCTTGCCGGGAAAGGGACGCAGCCCAGCGCTTTCGCTCCGCTCCGTAAAGGTCCCATCACCGTTGTTATGATAGAAACGGCTAGCGAGCCCTTCATAGTGCTCCGGCGTGCAATAATCTTCTGTCTCCCCATCAGCCAGGGTGCAAAACATATCGATTTTGGGAGACCATCGCACGTAGTTTCCCACGTACAGGTCGAGATGCCCGTCCTTGTCGGCGTCGAAGAAGACAGCCGCGGTGCTCCATTCCGAAGGGCCCGCCACGCCAGTAGTCTCTCCCACCTCAGCAAAAACGCCATCGTCGTTCCGGTACAGGTGGTTGCGATGAAGCGTAGTGAGGTAGATATCCGGATCCCCATCGTTGTCATAGTCGGCCGTGGTGACGCCGAACCCATAGGCATGCACGTCGGATAGTCCAGCCTGGTGCGTATAGTGCTCGAATACCCCATTGCCCATATTTCGATACAGCCACAACCCGGGGACGGTGCTGTCGCTCTTCGATGGCCAGGTGCTTCCCCCAACGAGAAGCAGATCCTGGTCGCCGTCGGACTCATAGTCGAAGAAGGCGAGGCCACCACCCAGCGTTTCAGGAAACCATTTCTCTCCAGAGAATCCGGTCTCATGATGGAAATCACCCAGACCGGCTTTGTGCGTCACCTCTACGAACGGCTGATCCGCGTCGTCGCCGAACGGCCAGACGGTAGACAGATCTGTGCAGCCGACCGCCGCGAGCGATGCGGCCACCAGCAACGAGAGCAAGGATGAGTAGGGGCGGTACCTCACAGCACAGTCTATTGGCTATTGGTGGTGCATGTTTTCCAGGATGGCGACGGAGGGGCCTTCGCGCCACCACTTCTCGCGCAATCCGCTGGTATCGCCCACGGCGGTGAAGGCCGTGAAGGAGCCCAGGACGATGTCGGCGTCGCCATCGCGGTCGAGGTCGCCGGTGTCGAATACGATCCATCGGCCCCGGTCGTACCCCTCGAAGGTGCGGGCCTCGAAGGCGAGGTCGCCCTGGTTTTCGAGATACACGAAGCTCTCCTCCGGGCGGTCTTTGTAGTCGGGATAAAAGCTGATCGCTGCGACGTCGAGATCGCCATCTTGGTCGAAGTCTTCGGCCTTGGCTCGATACGCTCCATTCAGCGGGAAGAAGTAGCGCTCCTCGAACGCATTCGACCCATCGTTGATGAAGATGCGCACGCCGTGATAGCGCTTGAGCGTGGGGTAATAGTCGCCGTTGTCGCCGTTCGCGTAGAGGATGTCGAGGTGTCCGTCCCGGTTGAAGTCGACCAGCTCGAAATAGTTCGATCCGTAGGCTGGGTGAAACCGGAGCACCCGCTCGCGCTCGAAGTGCCCGTCCCCGCGGTTGTAATAGATGTCGATGCCTTCCTCGCCCTGCCCCATCAGCGTGATGATGTCGGGCCGTCCGTCGCCGTTGAAGTCGCGAACGTAGGTGCGGACGGCTCCCGGTTTGGGCATGAGCACGTGCTCGTCGAACGTGCCGTCGTTGTTGTTCGCGAACCAGGCCAGCTGGCCCGTGTGGTACCCAAACTCGCACACCACGACGTCGTCGGCATCGTCCCCGTTCAGGTCGGCGACCGCAAAATGCGTCGGTCGCTGCAGCCCGTCGAGAATGGTGTAGTAGGAATCGAACCCAGTATCCTGACTGCGCTGGAGCAGGCGAATGAGACGGCCATTCGGCGTATCGCTGGGCAGAAATTCGCCCATGTTCGCGAGGAAGGGCACGTCCTGAATCATGTGGAGGCTGGAGGGCGCCGACCCGACGGCCAGCATGTCAATCTTCTCCCCTTTTGCGTTGAGGATGTTCAGCGTAGCCACGTCGTCTTTATAGTCGCCCACGAAGATGCGACCGCGGGCGGTGTCGATGTGGACCAAACTGGTGAGGGGCGGTTCGATGCGAAAATCGGGAAAGTGCGCTTCGAACTGGTCAAGGCCCCGCTCGATGTCAGGTAGATTCTCTGGAGGGAGCGGGGTGTCGGGCGCGTTCTGGGTGTAGAACTGGACGATGCGCTCCCACTTGGCGCGCGACAGGCGCGGCTCGGCCGGGTACACGCCCGCCGCGCGCACCAATTCCCCGGCTCGGCCTGATTCGAACAGGCTGTCGGGGCGCTCGTCGCCTGGATAGATACCCAGCATATACCCCATGGGCGGAAGGACGTGCTCGCGCCATGCCGTCTTGTCGAGCAAGTCGGGTTCGGGGTATTGGTGGCAGGACCCACAGTGCTGTTTGGCGAGCGTCTCGCTGCTTGGTACAACGGCCGCAGTAGCGGAGGAGCGCGCCGAATCTGCGGGAGACGTCGTCATGGTATCGCTCTCAGCGCGGGGCGTGTCGTTCTGGCACCCTAGCCAGCAAAGTCCCAGGAGCATGCTCCCCACGAGCAGGATGCTTCCCCGAGCGATCCACTTCAGCACAATGAGGCTGGGAAGGGCGTCCCGTGCAGACGTCTGATTCATGGTGGAAGGGTCCTGCAGGTTGTACGCTGAACGCTAAGGCTTCGGCCGCAGGGGCTCGGCGGAGGGGCACGCGAGCCGGACGCGGCGCAGCCGTGCGCGCGGCAGCGATAAAGGGTGAAGCCACACCTTCATGGTACGGAATGGCGGTCCGCTCGACAAGCGCTGGTTGGTTTTCAGGAAAAAGTTCCCTCGGCCCGATGAAATGAAGTTTTTTTCACGACGTCCTTGCAATTTTAACCGGTAACTTCTATGATATTTCACGCTTGGAGTTTGCTCTCTCAAAACCGTTGAAAAGAGAGCGGGCTGTAAGCGGTACCAACCTCCCACCAGGGGATGTCAGGTGCGTTGATTCGGCCTAAAATCCCCACCTGAATACGTCGCACACCAAATAATAGCGGTCGCTTGAACGATGGGTGTACTCACCAAACGCTACCAACTTTTTTCTTTCTCGCTGATTCTCACGATTACCCTGACGCTGCTGGTGGCTGCTGCGCCGCCCGTGTACGCCCAGACCGGGGCCGTCGAGGGAGCCGTCGTTGATGACGACACCGGCGATTCGCTGCCGGGGGTCAATATCGTAGTCGTCGGGACCTCGCAGGGCGCCGCTACCGACGCCGACGGCCGCTATCGCATCGAAGGGGTGGCGCCGGGCACCTACACGCTGCGTGCCTCCTTCATTGGCTACGACGAAGCCGTGCGACAGGGCGTTCAAGTCCAGGCCAACCAGACCACGACGGTCAATTTCTCGATGCAACAGCAGGCCACGGACCTCGACGAAGTGGTGGTCGTCGGGTACGGCACGCAGCAGCGCCGGGACCTGACGGGGTCGGTCTCATCGGTGACGCCATCGGACATCGAGGCTGCACAGCCGGAAACGGTGGACGAAGCGCTTCAAGGACAGGTGGCGGGCGTGCAAGTGGTGCAGAACTCGAACGCCCCCGGCGGCGGCATTAGCGTTCGCATACGAGGTCAGAGCTCGATCACGGCGGGCAGCGAGCCGCTCTACGTCATCGACGGCGTGCCGGTCTACAGCGACAACAGCGAGCTCGATCCGACGGGTGGGGCATCAGACACGCCCTCCCCCAATGCTCTGGCGTTTCTCAATCCCGGCGACATCGCATCGATTGAGGTGTTGAAAGATGCTTCGGCCAAAGCCATTTATGGCGCGCGCGGTTCGAACGGCGTGGTCATGATTCAAACGAAGCGCGGCCAGGCCGGTGGGCAGCAGGTCAACTTCCAGACGACGATCGGACTCAAAACCCCCGCCAAGACAATCGACGTGCTCAATGCGACGGAGCACGCTCGTGTCTCCAACGAGATCCTACAGGTCAGCCGCGGAACCGACTTGAGAGCGTTCAATAATCCGGATGCCTTGGGCGTCGGGACCGACTGGCAAGACCTGGTCTACGACAACGCCCTTTCACAGAGCTACTCGCTCAGCGTAGGCGGCGGCGACCAGACGACGACGTACTACATCTCGGGCAGTTACTCCGACGGGGAATCCATCGTTCGGGAAACAGATACGGAGCGGCTCTCCGTGCGGGCCTCGGTCGAGAGCCAGCCGTACGACTTTCTCCGCGTTGGAGGAAATGTGTCCGGGAGCCGGGTCAGCAACCGGCTCGCCCAGTTGGAAGGAGGCGCTCGGAACGCGGAGTCCGTGGCGATGGCTTCATTGCAGATGTGGCCTTATTTCCCGGCGCGCTTCGAGGACGGCTCGTGCCCCCTGATGGATGTGCACGACGTTGCCGTGGCCGACAATTTCCTCGATACGTTTAACGGGAGCGGGCGCAACACGGAGAATCCGGTCTGCGGCCTCGAAGGAACGAATGACCGGTACCGGCAGGATCGGGCACTCGCTACGCTGTTCGCTGAGATCAGCCTGGTTGAAGGGCTGACCATTGAAACGCGGGGAGGCGCTGACCTCTCCAACGTGCGCCGCCAATCGTTTTTCGACCGGTCGACACGGACGGGCGGTCTCGGGACCGGTGGGCAGGCCATCTTGGGTAACGTGGAGCGGACTAACCTTTCGCTCGACGTGATTCCGCGCTACAGCCCCACGTTCCTGCCGGACTGGCAGTCCCTCGATGTCACCTCGGGCTTCAGTCTGCAGCAAGAGATCCTGGAAGCGCGCAATGGCCAGAATTCAGACTTTCCGACCGATGTCACCGGATTCAACGACATCGGAGCCGGAGCGCAGTCGGGCGGGGCCAACATTGGGTCGAACAAGGTGCAGTCCACGATGGTGTCTGGATTCGGCCGGGTGAATTACCAGCTGTTCAACCGTTACCTCTTTACGGGTACCATCCGAGGGGATGGCTCCTCGCGCTTCGGGGCGAACAGCCGCTGGGGTATCTTCCCGTCGGCCGCGCTCGCATGGCGTATTTCCGAAGAGGCGTTCATGCCCGATCTGTTCACCGACCTGAAGCTGCGCGTCAGCTGGGGCGTCAGCGGAAACCAAGAGATTGCTGAGTTCGCGCAGTTCAGCAGCTTTGGCAACGCGCAATACAATTTCGATGGCGAGCTCGTTGGTGGGCTCGCGCCGAGCGGGCTTGGAAATGCAAACCTCGGGTGGGAGGAAACTACCGAGTGGGACGTGGGGCTGGACGTCGCTTTCCTCGACGGACAAGTTAGCGCCACGGTTGACTGGTTTCATCAGGACACGCAGGACCTGCTCCTGAACGTGGATCTGCCGCTGGAAACAGGGTTCGGGTCCGCCGTTCAGAACGTGGGCGGCTTGCAGAACACGGGGGTTGAGGTCAGCCTGAGCACCAGCTTTATGCCCTTCGAGGGATTTCACTGGCGGCAGCGGTTCAACTGGACGCGCGTGCGCAACGAGGTTACTAGCCTTGGCCCCAACGAAGTCATCTTCGGCGGAACGTTCAACGGCGACGGCGGATTCGGGGGCGGCGAGAACGGAAACGCCGTCATCGTCGGTCAGCCGATCGGCGCGTTCTGGGGCTGGGAGACGGATGGCATCTTCCGCACTCAGGAAGAGGCCGACGCGTGGACCGTGCAGCCAAATGCAGTCGCTGGCGAGCGGCGGTTCGTCGATCACAATAGCGACGGCCAGATCACGCAGGAGGACAAGCACGTGATTGGCGATCCCAATCCGGACTTCACCTTCGGCTGGTCCAACACGTTCCGCTACGAGAGCGTGAGCCTGGACGTGTTCCTGCAGGGCTCGGTTGGAAACGACATCTACAACACGACCTTCCAGGAGCTCGGCGGTGGAATGGCCAGTGGCGTGGGCGTGAGCCACAACATCTTCAAGGAGCGCGTGGAAGGCGCTTGGACGCCGGATAACCGAGACGCGAAATGGCCCCGGCTGGCCACGGCGCCCGGCGAAGGCACCGTGATCTCGACGCCAAAGGGCCCGCTGGTCGACGCCTGGCTGCAAGATGGGAGTTATCTGCGCGCCGAGTCGATCACACTGACGTGGAATATCGCCGACCAGTTCACCCTCCCGTGGACAGCCGTGCGGAATGCCTCGCTGTTCCTGGGCATCAAGAACGCCTTCACCATCACGGGCTACGATGGCGTTGACCCCGACGTCAACACGGAGGGGCAGGACAACATTCGGCAGGGCATCGACCTGTCGGCCCTCCCGCTTTCGCGCACGTACCAAGTCGGGTTCCGCCTCGGGCTGTAGGAGATCCCACGCACCGAGAGGAGCCTCTCTAAGCGCGAACGCCTTCCAGTTTGGCTGTGCTCCCTGCGGATGCCCGGCGAACCGCAGGGTGCATAATTGGGGGAACGCCCGGGCACACCAACTACCTTTTGCACCTACACCGCTTTCGAAATGGACTCGTTACTCAGCAACATGCGTCGACTTGTGATTGCAGCGCTCCTCAGCGTATGTGGGGCCTCGCTGTTGGTGCTCACCGGATGTGATGAGACGCTCACGGAAACGCCGCAGAACTTTGTGTCGTCGACCAATTTCTTCCAGAATCAAGAACAGGCGCGCTCGGCACTGAACGGGGTCTACAAGAGCCTGCACCGGCAACTCGGGCAGGCCAACCTGACGGTGTTCGAGCAGCCGGCGCTGCCTGTCACCTCCGGAGACGATCGTGGCACGCCCGAAGGCGCAGCCAACATGTGGTCGTGGGGCGCAGGGCACCGGGGCGCCCGATCCGTGTATCCCCACCTGTACCGGGGAGTCAACGATGCCAACACGTTCCTGGCAAACATCGGGGACGTGCCCAACATGAGCGACGAACTCAAGACGCAGTTTGCCGCCGAGACCCGGTTCATCCGGGCGTGGCACTACTTCGAGCTACTGACCCTGTGGGGCAACATTCCGCTCAAGACGGAGGCGACCGACAGCCCCACGGCGGAGGTTCCGCAGTCGTCGCCCTCCGAGGTGTATGACTTTCTGATCAGCGAGCTGTCCGAGATTCAGAATCAGCTTCCGCCGATCACCGAGTACAGCGGATCCCAGAAGGCGCGCATCAATCGAAGCGCCGCGAAGGTGCTGCTCGCCAAGGTGTACTTGCAGCGGGCGAGCGGCCATCCTCCGGGCGTCTCCTCCGGTGGCTCGGATCTGAGCGACGCCGAGAGCCTGCTCCGGGACGTGATCCAGACCGACAATTACGATCTCGTGGACAGCTACAACGACCTGTTCCACGATCCGGCGGTGAACGATCGCAACGAAGAGGTCATCTTTGCGGCGGAGCATACACGCATCGGCGGACAGGGAACAGCCGTGGAGAACTTCCTGAACCCGCGCAACTCCAACTGGGGGATCGGTCAGTGGACCACCCATCACAGCAACTTCGACTTCTACATCACCTACGACGACGGCGACGTGCGTAAAGATGTCGCCTGGCTCGCCGAGTACGAAGACCCCTCTGGGCAGGTTCGCAAGTTTGACCCCTTCGATCCAGACAATGACACGTTCCAGGAAGACGGCGCGAGCCTGTACAAGCTGATCTACCAGGACCCCACGTTGGGCTGGACCGAGGGCTTTCGAGACTGGATGTATTTCCGGTACGCCGACGTGCTACTCATGCTCGCGGAGGCCATTAACGGGCAGGGCGGTCCCACGCCAGAAGCCTACGATCTCGTCAACGAGGTGCGCGATCGAGCAGAGGCCCCGGATCTGCAAAATGGGCTGACGCAAGCGCAGTTCTCCGACTCCCTCTATCAGGAACGGATGTGGGAGTTCAACCAGGAGTTCCACGGATGGAGGGACTGCCAGCGGTTCTTCGAGCGGTGCAAAGAGCTCGTGGAGGCGTCGTCGCAGTTGGCTGTTCAGGAAGACGGTCCGGGCAATGAGCGGCGGTACAACACCGGCGACCGCCCCGTCGTGATCGAGACGCCGAAGCACCGGCTGTGGGCGATCCCGTCGAACGCGTTGGACCGGAATGCGGCGCTCACGCAGAATCCAGGGTATTGATTCCCTGCTGATCAGCGTCTCGGTTCTGCAATCCATCACGGGAGCACAGCGCTGTGCTCCCGTGGTGTGTAGATTGCTCGCTGCCCTTTTTATGTCCAGATTGCCGTGCCATCATGGCCATCATCAAGTACCGAAGCTGGGCTGTTGTGCTCATTGCTGTGCTCGTAGTGGGAAGTGTCCCCCAAGCCTTGGCTCAGACCGACGACGTGCTGGCGCCTCAGGCGCTCGCTGAGCAATTTCCGAGTCTAGATATTCCGCCACCCGGAGCACTTCGGGGCACAGAGCTGCCGGCGCATCCGCGGATTCTGCTTAACGACACGCGCTTCGAAGAGCTGGAACGCCAGATCGAAGAGGATCCACACGCTCGTCAGTGGTACGAGGAGCTCAAGGCCAAGGCCGACGCGTACCTGGAGAGTCAACTCCCTGCGCACGTGGTGGACGACGGGCTCCGTCTGCTCTCGATGAGCCGCCGCACCCTGGAGCACGTCCGCACCCTCGCCCTCGTGTACCGCATCGATGGCGAGCGCAAGTACGCCCGGCGCTGCTGGCAGGAGCTCGAAATTGTCGCTGGGTTTCCCGACTGGAATCCAAAGCACTTCCTGGACGTGGGCGAAATGACCCACGCCTTCGCAATCGGCTACGATTGGCTCTACGACTACTGGACGCCTCGCCAGAAGCGGGTCATCCGCAACGCAATCGCGAGCCTGGGCTTGAATCCCGCCATGGCCGCCTATCGCGGCACGGCGCCCGAAAACGAAAGCTGGTGGGCCGACTCGGAGCACAATTGGAATCAGGTCACCAATGGCGGCGTGGGCATCGGAGCCATCGCGGTGATGGATAACTTTCCCGTGCTGGCGAGCAACGTGCTCCACGGTGCGCTTCGCCGGTTGCCGCTTGCGATGCAGCACTACGCACCCGATGGCGCCTGGAACGAGGGTCCCGGTTACTGGGACTACGCCACCCGGTACAACACGCTCATTCTGGCAGCCCTTGAGACGAGCTACGGTAACGACTTCGGACTCTCGGAGCTATCTGGCTTTGCGGAGACCGGCTACTTCGCCGCGCACATGACCGGGCCGCTGGGGCGGTCGTTCAACTTTGCCGACTCGGGGGATGGTATCGTGAAAGGCCCCGAGCTTTTCTGGCTCGCACGCCGCTTTGACGAGCCCGCCTTCGCCGCCTACCAGAAGCAACGCGGCACGGCGAAGACGATGAATCTGGTCTGGTACGAGCCGGCGTTTCAGCGCCTATCGGGCTTTGAGGGCAGCATCGAGCGCGACCGATACTTCCGGGCCACCGAGGTCGCGGTGTTTCGGAGCGCCTGGAACGACGACGCGGCGCTCTTCACGGGTCTCAAGGCGGGGGACAACAAGGCCAATCACTCGAATCTTGATCTGGGCACGTTCGTGCTCGACGCGCAGGGCGTGCGATGGGCCACCGAACTCGGTAGCGACGACTACAACATGGAGGGCTACTTCGACGTGGACAGCCTGCGGTGGACGTACTACCGAATGCGCACCGAGGGCCAGAATACACTCGTGCTGAATCCGTCCGTCGAACCGAGCCAGAACCCGGAGGCGGTAACTGAGATCGAGCGGTTTGAGTCGGCCGCCGACCGGGCGTACGCGGTTGCCAACCTGACGCCGGCGTACGCCGAGCACGCCGAGTCGGTGCAGCGGGGACTGGCACTCGTCTCGGAGCGCCGGCAGGTGCTCATTCAGGACGAGATCCAAGCGGAGACGCCCACCGAGGTCTGGTGGTTCATGCACACGCCCGCCGAGGTCGAGGTCGCCAGCGACGGTAAGACGGCCACGCTGCGCCGAGATGGCAAGACGCTGGAGGCGCGGCTTCTGGCGCCGTCGGATGGCCAATTTACCGTCCGGGACGCCCGGCCGCTGCCAAGCTCGCCGGATCCGCCGCCACAGGCCCAGAACGAAGGCATCCGGAAGCTGTCGATTCAACGCACGGGCGCGACCGACGAGCGCATCGCGGTGCTACTCACGCCGCGGCCCGAGGGGCAGGAGCGGCCGCCTGTGCCGGAGGTGCGCCCCCTTGCCGAGTGGTAGTGCCGAAGCAATAGTTTTTCGGCAACGACGCCGCCCTGCCTGATTCCTCTCCCATCCCATGTTCGACCCTGACACGCGGCACCGCGCATCGTACTGGACATGGATCGGGGGGCTTCTGCTCTTCGTCCTGGGCTCCGGGCTGGCCTGCACCCCGCAGGGGGACCCGGCCGGGGCAGAACGCGACAGTCGTCCCAATGTGCTCTTCATCCTGGTAGACGACCTGCGACCGGAGCTCGGCGCGTACGGGAAGCAGGGGATGGTAACGCCGCACATGGATCGGCTGGCGAGCGGGGCGCTGACCTTTCGGCGCGCGTACGTCCATCAGGCCGTGTGCTCGCCCTCCCGCATCAGCCTGCTCACCGGCCTCCGGCCCGACTCGACCGACGCCTATCATTACGCCACGCGCCTGCGCAACGTGCTTCCGGAGGCCGTCACCCTGCCTGAGCACTTCAAGGCGAACGGGTACACGACGGTCGGCATTCGGGGCAAGATCTTTCACCACGCCGACGACGGGGCCGGGGCATGGTCCCGACTGATTGAGGCCGAAGGGGCTGGTTACGGCCGCGGCTACCTGACCGAGGCAGCGATCGCCAAATCGAAAGCCGAAGGGCAGGGGCCGCCGTTCGAGGCGGCCGCGGTGCCGGATTCGGCGTACGAAGATGGCAAAGTCGCCGTGCGGGCTGTCGAGGAACTCGGGCGGCTGGCCAACAGCGATACGCCGTTCTTCCTTGCCGTTGGTTTCAAGAAGCCGCACCTTCCCTTCAACGCCCCGCAAAAATATTGGGAGCTCTATCCACGCGAGCAGGCGTACCTTCCCGCCAATTACTTCCCGCCGGACGCCGCACCGCAATGGGCATTGACCAACTACGGCGAACTCCGCAACTATGCCGATGTCCCGGCGAGCGGGCGTGTCCCGCGTG
>CAYFSC010000079.1:0-4676 GCA_964345695.1 uncultured Rhodothermales bacterium
TCCGGTGCGAGGTCGTAGGCCTTCCGGTAGTGCTGCGTGGCGCTTTCCAGCCCGCTTACGTCATTCGGGAGGGCCGTGCCGAATTGCTCCATGAATCGGCCCTTCTCCAACTCCCACTTGTATTTGTCGTAGTCGAGGTCCTTCGCCTCCATCTTCTCGATCGACGTGGTGAGGTACGTGGCTGCCGTGTCGAGATAAGCCGCGCGCTTCTCGCCGCTCTGGGCTTGCTCGGCCAACCCCTTGTACAGCTCGACGGCCCGCCTGTAGTTGCGCTGGTCGCTCTTCGGGAACCCCGGCGCGTGTTTCAGAACCCACATGAGGTCCTTCCGGGCGCTCTTAAAATTGTCGTTCTTGAAGTTTTCGTAATACAGGCTGTAGTGCATCGCCTTCTCCTGCTGACTCGGACCGCTGTCCTGGGCCTGGACCGCTTGCGGAGCAACGGAAAGAGCCAGGAAACCCGCACACACGGTGCCGAGAACCAGGGCGCGGAGGGCGAAGGTGCGGACGGCAGATCGCATGGCTTGACCGTTCATGTGTCTGTGATTATAGACAGGTAGAAATATTAGACTGGACGCCGGGACGGGAGTTTCGACGCTCTTCACAAAGCAGCGGGGGAACGCCGGTCCATCCGTCCAGGGGGGCGCGCAGGCCGCCTCGTTTGTTCACGTCGCGGAGGGCGGAGGTCCTGGCAGCGTTCTACCGCAGTTTGCGCTCCTGGAACCACCGCTCTCCGATACTGACGTGCACAGAGAAGCGGTAAAACACATCGCGGACGAGGTTGTCTTCCGTGGTGCCGCGTGTTCCGACACTGGTATTAAGATCAATACGTGTGCCAGAGATCGACGTCGGGAGGCTCAGCCCCCCGGTTGCCGCCAACGCGTGAACGTCGGTATCGAGATCCGGACGCACGTACAGCTTCTCGGCGTAGGCGCCCAGCCGGTATCCGGTGCGGGCGAAGTAGCCGGCCAGTTCGTCCTCGCCGGCCGGAACGATCTCGGCACCGACCGAGGCGCGCCACCGATCGGTCAGCGTGCGGTCGCCTCCCACCGGGAACGGAGAGGGCGCCGCCTGGCCGCTGTCAAACGAGCCGGAGGCCGTGCTCCACGGGGCGTAGAGGCCGTCGAGGACGAGGCTCCAGCGGTCGTCCGGGTGGTAGGCGACACCAGCCCGCAGCTCCCACGGAAGATCCATCTCGCCTTCGAACTCGGTACCGAGCGTATCGCGGGCCAGGCTCTCATCGATGGTCCGTACGCGCTCGCCGTTCAGCGTGGTCGGAAGAGAAAAGGCGATCCCGACCGAGAGGGCGTCGTCGTCGGCGAGAACGTTGGCAAATGAGAAGTGGCTGCCGAAGCTGCCGGTCACGCCCGAGAGACGCGTGCCGTCGGTCAGGACTGCATCACGCGTGCCCGATGGAGTGCCCGTGAGTCCCGGACGCGAAAATCGCGTGCTCCGCTGGGCCTCGATGATGCCGAAGACGACGTCAACGCTGGCACCCACCCGAACGGTTTCGTTGATCGTCCATCCCAGACCGCCCCGGATGGTTTGCAGTCCGCCAATGCCTTCAAACTGGGTGGTGTAGTTGAGCGTGTCGGCCCGGTTCGGCCCCGTCGCGACACGGCCCTGCCGAAGGGTCTTGTAGTTGGAACGGGAGTACGGCTGGAAGACGAGCCCGACGCCCAGAGTGCGCTCGTACAGGGGAAAGCTGAACTGGACGGACTCCAAGTTGCCCGCCGTCAGCTGACTGGTTTGCTGCCCGTCGCTGGACGTGCTAATGGTCTGGAACGAGGCTCCGATGTTGGCCCGCGTAAAGACTTGGTCGCTCCACAGAGCCGGGTTGCCCGCTGGGTTGTAGTTGAGAGAGCGAAGAGCGTATGCGCCCCCGCCGAGGGCCTGGCTGCGCGAGGACGAGAAGTCCTGCAGCATGCCGAGGCCGAAGCGCGAGTAGATCGACCCGTCGCCGGTCGACTGGGCCTGAACGGACATCGGGAGGAGGACGAGCAGAGCCGCGCACAGAAGCCCGTGGACAGCTCCGAAAAAGCGTCGTGAGATCATCGCAGCGAGGCGTTCTGTGTCTCTATGAAAGCGGCGGCGGGATTGCGTCGGGGAGCCGTCGGTGCGAGGCTTACTGGGGCGTGACGGTCAGGGTTACGCGGGTCGAGTCGGTTGATGTGGTGCCGGGCGCGTAGAATACAACGGGTATCGTCGAGGGCAGGCCGAGGCTGAGCGTATTCTGCTGCGGACGGCCTTCCGCAATTTCGACCCGGTAATCGGCGAAGACGGGCCCCGTCAGCAGGGACTCCCGAAAAATCTGCAGCGACACGTTGAGATCAGCAAGGGCAGACGCGGGAGCGGACTCGCCGACCATCGGGACGGCGCAGGTGGTGTCGGAGAGAGCCGGCACGCCGGCGTCGCCGCAGGAGACGCTGGCGTCGGTCAAGGTGGCTACCGTGCGATAGCCGATGCTTCCACGGGGACGCACGAAGTTTTCGGGGCGCATCTCGTTCCACGCGTTCGTGTCGACGGGGGCAAGGATCGAAGCGCGGTTCACGAAGGCACCAGCGAGGGTGTCCAGCGGCGGGGCGCCGAAGTCGAAGGAAAAGACAAAGCCTTCGCCCATACCGTCTACCGCGACGAGGCGGTCGTTGAGAGCGGGCTTGGATCCAGTCCGTTCGATGTGCGTGAACTGCTTCTGCGTCTCGAATCGAGACGAAAGGTCGGTGTCGGTGCGACGAATTTCCATCGTCGTTCCCGTGCGTCTAAAGCCAAGGACGGCGTTGCCGCCGCGCGCCTCAACCCGAAAGCCGTGAAAGGCGTCGGCGAATGCGGCGCCGCTGTCAGTCGTGTCTGTGATGACGTCGAGGTTGTCCTCGATCCAGCGGGTGGGGAGGGCGAAGGAGACCAGCGAGTCGTTGCTGGCGGGGGTGGTGACGGTGAGTTCGGCTCCGCCGCCATCGCGGATGGGGGTGGCCGGAAAGGTTTGATCGGCCGTGGCGCGGGCCGCATCCATTTCTTCCTCCACTTCGAACAAGGCGAGGGTGACCGTCGAGGTGGAGTCCCCGTGCAGATACGCCGGTTGCAGGTTCAGTTCGACCTGGAGGCTCTCGGCCGGGGCGTTGAGGATGGTATCGGGGAGGGCCACCGGGCTCTGGACATCGAAGTAGGCACTGGCCTGGAGGGGACCGGTCAGCGGATCGTCGACGCGTCCGGCCAGCATGCGCCACAGGCTGGCGGATCCCCCGTTGCCCGTAACCGGCGGATCCGCCGCGATGGTCTGCGACGAGGCCCCGACGTCGAAGGTGACCGGCGTTCCGCCTTGCAAGGAGTCAGGCCCAACCCCGACTCCAACCGTCGAGGGATCATCGCAGGCCGCGACGACCCACAGAAGCGCGGCACACAGGAGAACAGCGCCGAACCGACCGTACATCATGGAAACCCGAAACATGAGGGAGGAAGACCAGAGGGAGCCAGGCACAGGCGCAGACCAAAGAGCGGCCGAAGGGCCAGGACGCAGGATAGGAGGGGCAGGACGCCTCTGCACAGGCACCTGAAAACCCCGAACGACGGAACCGCCGCTGGGGTTCTCGACAAAATCGCAGGCCTATATGCTCCCTTGCACCGGGTGTTTCGGAGTACAGCGCGGCTCAGGCGGGGACTTCACTGAGCATTTGATCGTAAAGGCTCAGGGCCTGCTCGCCGTGCTCGTCGGCATTGTCGCTGAACTGCGGATGGCCGTCGGCAGGCGAGAGCCCATGGGGATAGATGGAGGCGTGGGCGTGCTGAAGGCCGAGGCCGGTAAGCGTGGCGTCGGAGTCCTCCACCGCAAGGTCTGCCGAGTCGATGAGCGTCGCCGGCAGCGTTGTCTGCAGGTTGTAGCTGTCGGGGGTATACACCACCTTGGTGTTTTGCAGAACGTCGTCGTTGGCAAACGTGGTGGACAACAGAAGAGGGAGAAGACCGCCCATCCACCCGAAGGCGTGAATCACGTCCGGTCCCCATCGAAGCGTGCGCAGCGTCTCAAGCACCGAGCGGTTGAAGAAGAGGGCGCGACGCGCGTTATCGGCAAATGCGTCGCCGTTGCCGTCGTGCGCGACTCCGTTGCGTCCGAAGTGGTCGTCGTGGTCCATGAAGTAGACCTGCAGGCGCGTGTCCGGTATCGACGCCACTTTGACGGTCAGGGTCTCGGTCGCGTCGCCCATCGGCACCTCGGTGCCCGACAGCCGGATGACCTCGTGGAGGCTGTGTTTGCGCTCGTCGATGGCTCCGTAGCAGGGCATCATGAGGCGGGCGTCGAAGCCGCCCTGGTTGCTGAGGTGATCGGGCAGCGATCGCATCAGCTTGGCGATGGGAGAGGCATCCGAAAAAGGGGCAACTTCGCCGCCGACGAAGAGAATACGAGTAGATTGGGCCATACTGCTGGGGGGTTGTGACGAAATGTGAACAGGCAGCCGTACCGACTGGTGCCGCGATTACGGCCGGACACGCTCGGAACGCGCTTCTTTTCGCAAGGAGCAGGCGCTTTCGCAAGGAGCAGGCGCCTTGCCGTACAGAAGCCGCCACCGAGCCCGTCTGAGGGCACTGGCAGCGGTACCGTCACCGTGGTGACGTCGGAAGCGGAATCAACGCGGAAACGCTTGTGAGGGAAGCGGACCCCGTGTCACCAAATCAGTGCATTCCAG
>CAYFSC010000079.1:4776-13672 GCA_964345695.1 uncultured Rhodothermales bacterium
GCGGAAACGCTTGTGAGGGAAGCGGACCCCGTGTCACCAAATCAGTGCATTCCAGAAATCAGTGCATTCCAGGTCAGAACAAGGGCAGACGCGATCGTGGACCCGGGAAGACGTAACGGTTCCGCACCCGACCATCGGGCTGTGTCGAGGCGTAAGCACATCGTGCGCTTCGGCCAGCACGCTGCCGTAGGTGGTTGTCGTGTGCGGTATTAATGTATCGGTACGAGGCGAAAGAGTCAATGGAACCGCGGACCTGCGCTTTTTGAGGGGGGCACCGCCTGCGTCTGCGGCGGAGAACTGGGCGAAAGGAGCCCCCGAACTTCAAGGCCGAACGCGCGGCCCCCGGCCTCGGAAGCGGGGGCGGTTGGATCATCGGCGCGGGAGGAAGGTACGCCGTTTTGCTTACGGTTTCACGGAAATACGCTGCGCGACATGCCTTCTTCTTCCTCGACGCCAGTTGCTGCGTCCCAGCCGACGAACGGGCAGGCGCCGTCGCTGGGTATGACTGGGGCCCACGGCGTCCTGCTCTTCGACGGGGTGTGCAACCTGTGCAACGGCTTCGTCAACTTCGTCATCGACCACGATCCCGAGGGGTACTTCAAGCTGGGCGCGCTCCAGTCGGATGCTGCCCGTCCGTATCTGGAGGCTTTCGACGTGGATCCCGATGCGCTGGAAAGCGTGGTGCTCATCGAGGGGGGCACCGCCTATCACCGGTCGACGGCCGCCCTGCGCGTCGCCCGGCACCTGACCGGCCCCTGGCCGCTGCTCTACGCGTTCATCGCCGTGCCGAAACCGTTGCGAGACTGGGTGTACCGCCAGATTGCCACAAACCGCTATGACTGGTTCGGCAAGCGCGACCAGTGCCGGATGCCGACGCCCGAACTGCAGGCGCGCTTCCTGACCGACGTGTGAGCCGGGTGCCGCTCTTCGGCAGGGACGCTGCGGGATGCGGAACGGGATCGCCGCGTCAGTTTCCGGATTGCTGCTGCTGAAGAAGCTCGAAGTAGCGCTTGATGAGCTCTTCGTAGTCCGGCGCGTAGCCGCTTTCGAGGGCGCGGATGAGGTCGCGGCGCAGCGTCTCGGCCTGCTCCTGTGGCGACAGCTCGTCCGGGCTCTCGGGGTTGAAGATCTCTTCGGACGTACGGCCTTTGCGCTCCTGCTTCTTGCCCTGCGTGCGAAGCGACTTCTGGGCCTGCAGCATGCGCGTGAGAATCTGCCGCTGCCGATCCAGGGTGCGACGATCCTGCCGCCCCTGCTGCAGCTCTTGGATGGTCTCCTCCATCTGCTCCGCGATCTTGTTCAAGTCGCCCAGGATCTGGTCGGCATTGGCGCCGCCTTCCTTCGCAAGATCCTGCAGCTCCTGCTGGATGCGCTGCTGCTGTTTGGCCAGCTGCTGCAGCCGCTCCTGCTGGTCGGTCGACAGGCGGTTTCCTTGCACGTCGTTGAGGAACTGCTGAATCTGCCGGTTGAGCTTCTGCTGCTGCCCGGACATCTGCTGCATCTGTTGCATCATCTGCTGCATCGACATGCCGCTGCCCGACCCAGAGGCGTTCTGCATCTGGCTGAGCAGGTCGGACAGCATGAGGGCCAGCTCGTTCAGGTGCATCATCGACCCCTTCTGGTGGCTGCTGGCCTGCGGGGCGCTGCGCTCGCTGAGGGTGGAGGTGGCGCTTTCCATCTCGCGTAGGGCGTTGCCCGTTTCTTCCTGCACCTTCCGCGACATCTGAGGGATCCGGCGGGCCAGCTTCTGGAGGGAGTCGCTGACGGTCTGCAGGCCGGTGGAGAGGTCCTTCTGGTCCTGGGCGTACTGCCGTAGGGTTGGCGAACTGGAGGACAACTCGCCGACGGTCTGCCGGAGCGACTCCTGCTCCTGCGACAGCCGGAGGATGTTGTCGAGAGCGCTCTGCAGGCCGGCCATGTTGATCTGCATCTGCTGGCCCTGCATGCCCTTCTTCATCTGCTGGAGCTGCTGCTGCATCTGCTGGAGCTGCTGCTGCATCTGCTGCTGGCCCTGCTGGGCGTCGTTCATCTGCTGCTGCCGAAGCTGCTGGGCGTTCTTCTGCATCTGCTTCGGCAGGTCCTGCTGCTGCATCTGCTGTTGCATCTGCTGCATCTGCTGCTGCGGCGACTGGGGGACGTCCTTCATCTCCTGGGCCGCCTCCTGCATCTCTTTCATGAGCTCGCGCATGCGCTCGGCGGCGCGCTCCTGCTCGCGGGCAAGGTCCTCGTTCGCCGCCTGCTGATCGGTGGTTAGCGAGTCGGACTGCTGGCGTCTGGCTTCCGGATCCTGGGATTCAGAATCAGAAGCCGAGGTCTGAGTGGAGTCGCGGGCTTGGCCTTCCGCCTCCTCTTCCGAGGGGTTGTTCTCCTTCGGATCCTGCGGCTGGCGCCCAGTCGAATCCTTCGGTTCCCCGCTTTCGGATTCCTCCTCTGCAGACTTCGCGTCCTGCTTGCGCTTCTTGGTTTCCTCGGCGAGCTGCTTCTCGACGTCGCTGAGCTCGCCGGTCCGACGCGCCATCTCTTCGAGCTTCTGCTGCGCCTTCAGGTTCTTGAACAGGTCCATGGCGCGCTGCAGGCGCTGCTGGTACTGCTGCTCGTTGAACTCAAAGTCTTCCATGGCCTTCTGCATCTGCCGCATGTCCATGTTCTTCATGGACTCCTGCAGCTTCTTCAGGGCCTTTTGCAGCTCGGGCGAGTTGATTTCCTCAATCACGCGCTGCAGCTCCTGGTACTTCTGAGCCGTCTCCGGGCTCGTCAGGTTCTCCTCCTGCATCTGCTGCGTGATCTGCTGCATCTGCTGCGAGAGCTGCTCCACCTTCTCATCCAGGCTGTTCTGCTTCTCCTGGATCTGTTTGAGCTGGCGCTGGTCCTCCCAGTCGGCCTGCTGCTTGCTGCGCAGTTCGTTGCGCAGCTCGCGGAACTGCCGGTCGACCTCCTCTGCGTCCCGTTGCAGATCCTGCATCTGCGTTTCGGCCTCCTGCTGCTCCTCGTTCAGCTGCTCGAAGGATTCGGCAAGAGAGGGAAGGCGCAGGCGCTGCTTGGCCGTGCTGGCGGCCTTGTAGCCCGCCACGGCGTCGTTGTCCCACACCCGCACGTAATACTCCACGACATCGCCCGGCACGAGGTCGAGACCGCTGTCCTGTGCGAGCAGCCAGTCGAACACCACCTCCTGGTCGAGCGTGCGCGGACGCTCCATCGGCATCTCCATGGAGGTGAACTCCGTCTGCGGCTCGCCGAAGCGCTGTTCAGCCAGGCGGAAGTAGAGCCGCAGTTGCGAGAATCCAAAGTCGTCGCTGAGGCGGAGGCGCAGCTGCTTCACGAGGTCATCGTCGACGGTGGCCTCCGACTCGGGGGCAAGGAAGGAGACGGACGGCTGCGCGTCGGCCCGGAGGGCGATGTCGTACCGAATGGGGTCGCGGTTGCGCACGTCCTCGGTGCTTCGCAGTCGCAGCGAGTACGTGCCCTCTCTCCGGATGGTAAAGCTCCCCGACGCCGTTCCGCCGCTCACGGTCAGCGGAACCTCGCGGCCGTCGTCGAACCGCAGGATGGCCTGCTCCACCTCGGGCCCCCCGAGCGTGGCCTCGACCGACACGCGGGTGCCCGGCAGTCCGGTAACGTTGCCGACGTTGGGGTCGAGCGTACGGGTGGGGAGGCCGGTGTAGGAGGGCGGGCTGGCCTTCACCTGCAGAGAGCGCACGAGAGGACGGGCCATGACCTCGACATCGTACCAGGCGGTTTGTACGGGATCGGCCTGGATGCGGTACTGCATCGCCTCGCGAAGGCCGGCGATCGTGTGCCGGTACACTCCTTCAGAGTCGGCGGCCACCGAGACGGTTTCCACCCGCTGCTCGCCCCGCGCCTGCGTCTCGAGGACCACCCGGTCGGGCCTCTCGCCGGCGGCGTGCACGGTCACCTGCAGCGAGTCGCCCTTCACGAGGCGCACGTTGCCGGGCTGAACGGCAAGCTGGAAGGGAGCCGGGCGCTGAAAGTGCGTCTGAGGTGCCAGCAGCCGCTCGGACGCACCGAGAAACGTGGAGGGGGCGACCAGTAGAAAGGCCAGCACACCCACCACCGGCAGCGTCGCCAGCCGAACTGCTCTGCGGGCTCGATCGAAGTCCTCGATCTCCTCGAAGGGAACCGACCGGATGTCTTCGGCCAGGCGCTGCACGGCGTGGTCCACCAGTGGCGCCGGCGCGTGACTGCGCTGTCCCTCGGCCAACTGCAGCAGGTTGAGCAGGCGATCCGAAACCTCGGGATAGGCCGCACCGATGGTACGTGCAATCTGCTCCTCCGGCGGCTCCGGCACCAGCCCCAGCAGGCGTCCCAGCGGCTTGGCGAGGTACAGACCGATAACCGCCACCGTCACGCCGCCAATCACGAGGGCCAGTGCGGTGCGCGGCGTGGTCCCGAGCCAAAGCCCGGCCTCCACGGCCACGCTCAGCAGCCACACGGCGGCCAGGGTTCCTACCAGAACCGCCGCCCCGAAGGCAGCATCGGCCAGCGTGACGCGGCGGATCGTACGCTTGATGCGAGCGCGGAGGCGGTCGACCAGGCGGGCAGTTTGCTCGCTCATGAAACCAGCGTTCAATGGTGAGACGGGACGGACCGGCGCGAGACGACGCGACACTCGAACTCGCGGCACATCGTGACGTACCTCCCCTGTCGGTGGGTGTTTCTCTGAACGTTCACGGACGCAACGGTCGCCGAGCCCGGTCGTGAAAAGCCGGCAACAAGATGAGTGAAAAAGGACGGAAGACCGGTGCCGGTGCGTGACAACAAGCCAATGCGACGTGACATTAGAACACTGCGGTCTTGCTCACGCCTTCCCCGTCCCTGTTTCCCGACGTCTGAGCAACCGCCTCTTTCGATTCCCCGACGCAGCCTCCGAATTTCGATGCTCCTCTTCCGTCGCCTTGCGGTCGTCGTTCCACTCCTTGGATTCTTGCTTCTCACCGGATGCCGCACGTACGGCGGCTACGGCTCAGAGGAAGCGACCTACACCCAGATGCAGGAGGCCAACCGTCGCTTCTCCGACCAGCTGGAGCGCGCAAAGACGGATCTAGAGATGCTCCGGCAGGCGGCCGATACGAACGAGGCGCTGCAGCCGATGGCCCAGCGCTTTGCCGACATGGTGCGCACCCACGAAGAACGCCTTGCCGAGCATGAAGAGATCGTCGCCTCTATGAGTGCCGACAACAGCTATCGCGCCCTGCACAGCGCTTACGGCACGCTCATTACCGAGGCCCGGCTCATGCGCAAGCAGTACAACCGGGTCGTCAACAACGTCCGAGCTACCGTTCGCGGCACTGCCCTGCATCCCGACGAACAGCCCGCCAAGAGCGCCTACTACATCGCACCGCTCGCGTACGCCCAAGCTGAAAACCGGCAGCCCCTCACCATGCAGGACGCCTTGCGCGCCCCTTCGCAGGGCCCTTCGCGTTGAGGGCGGATATCATCACGGACACCATCGTGCTTCCCTCACGCAAGGGGTGCAGGTCTGTCGCCTGCACCCTTCGTGTTTGACGTTGGCCTCGACCGGCTCTCGGTGCGCGGTGCAACAGACCCGGTTGGAGGTGCTCTTGTCGTGAACGGGAAGTCCCGCGTCGTGAACGGTTTGGCAACGAGACAAAACATCCTGCATGTTAAAACGGATACTTTCCCGGATCGCCTCCCCACCGACGAAGGGTCCGGGGTCTAGAGCGCTGCTGGAGCGTGCGTGTGCCGCGGACCGATGTGCGGTACGGGTCGTCGTGCATGCCACCTCCCGATGGCTTCAAACTCTCGCTGGTCTCAAAACAGACACGAACGCCTCATGCGATTGCTGCGATGGATGATGGCTTTCGCGCTGGTCGGGATGGCGACAGGCGCCTACACAGTCTGCGCGCAGGACACACCCTCGACGCTGCGCGGACGAGTCGTGGATCGGTCCACAGACCGGCCCATCCGCCAGGCCAACGTCGTGGCCGAGCGCGACGGGCAGCGCTGGGGCGCCAGCACCGACTCGACCGGGCGCTTCCGGATTCGGGTGCCCGCCGGCCGCTATCGCCTCGTCGTCTCGGTGGTGGGGTACCAGCCCCGGGCGGAATCCGTAACGGTGGAGGCAGGGAAGGCGCGATCGCTGACGGTCCGCCTCGCCCCGCGCTCCTACACGCTGAACGAGGTTGTCGTCAGCGGGGCACAGGCGTCGCAGGAGGGCGCCACGGGAACCATCCAGCGCGTCGAGCCGCAGGCCCTGGAGCGTCAGGACGCCTCCGACGTCTCAGAGCTCGTCCAACTGATCCCTGCCACGCACGTCGCGACCAACTCGCGCGGGCAGACGATCCTCTATTTTCGCAACGCGGGCGACCGGCAGGTGGGGCAGTTCTTCGACGGCGCGCTCCTTAACATTCCCTGGGACAACCGAGTCGACATCAGCCTCTTTCCGTCGAGCGTTGTCGGGGAGGTGACGGCGGCGAAGGGCGTCGTGCCGGTCGAGTACGGAACGAACGTAATCGGCGGCGCCGTCAACTTTCAGTCGCGCACTCTGGACCGCCCCGGACGCGAGACGGAGGTGGCGGGACAGGTTGGCTCGGCGGCGTTCCGGCAGGCCACAGTCACGCACCTGGGCCGCACCGGGGGGTGGGACTACACGGTGGCTGGGCAGTACACCGAGCGCGGCAATCTGCCGCTGCCTGACGACGCCGACCTGTCGTTCAGCCAGCCTGGCAACGACCGCCGGGTGAACACCGACCGGCAGCTGTTGAGCGGATTCGCGCGCGGCAGCTACCGGTTCGAGAGTGGCGCGCAACTGGCGGTGACGGCCATGCACTTCGACGCAGAGAAGGGGATAGCGCCCGAGAGCCACGTCGATCCGGCGGTCACCAGCGTGCGCTACTGGCGATACCCGCGGTGGCGCAAGTCGGTGCTCATTGCCAGCGGCGAGGCCACCCTGGGGGCGCAAACGGCGCTCCGCGGCGCCGCGTGGGGCAGCCGGTTTGCGCAGGACATCTTCCAGTATCAGACGGTGCAGTACGAGGCGCTGGATGAGGTGCAGGAGGACCGCGATCAGACGGGGGGGATTCGGCTCATCGGAACCCACCGGCTGCCGACGGGCACGCTTACGCTGTCGGTCAATGGCCTCACGACACGGCACGAGCAGACGAACCGGCTGTTCGACGAAGGGCAGGCCCGTCCCGACTCGGTGATCACCTTCCGGCAGCACATCTTCAGCGTAGGCGGATCCTACGAAGTGGAGATCACGCCGCGCCTGACGGCCTCGACCGGGGTCAGCTTCGACGGCACGGCTACCCCCGACACCGGTCCGTTCCCGGACCGCGATCCGTTCACGGCGCTCGGATGGACCGCCGGCGTCTCCTACGATCTCGATGACACGTACCGGCTTCGTGCCTCCGGCGGGCGGAAGGGGCGGTTCCCCACCATGCGCGAACTGTTCGGGGCCGCCCTGGGCAAGTTCGTCCCCAATCCCGACCTGCAGCCCGTCACGGCCTGGATTGGCGAGGTCGGCGTGGAGCGCCGGGGCGCCCGGTTTTCCGGAAGCGCGACGGCCTTCATCAACCGCGTGACCGACACCATTGACAAGCGCACCTTTCAAAGCGGACCCAACGAAGGCAAGGAACAGCGCATCAACCTCGACGGAAGCCGCGTCTACGGCGTCGAGACGACCGGGCGCTGGCAGATTGCGGAGGCCCTGCTGTTCGATGGCCATCTCACGTGGATGATTCCGCGCGGTCTCACGGGCGACGGCTCGCAGCCGCTCGACGAAAAGCCGGAGTGGCTGGGCACGGGAAGCTTGACCTACGATACGTCCTTCGGGCTCTCTTTCATGGCGCAGGGCCGATACACGGCGGGCACCGAGACGCGCAACGAGCAGAACCAGTTCGTGGAGTTGCCCAACTCCCTCGTGCTCGATGCCCGCGCCGCCTACGGCATCGACCGCTGGGTGCCAGATCTCGGCGGTGGCGAAGTGTTCGTGCGGGTGGACAACATCACCGACGAAGCGCGTTTCCTGCAACTGGGACTGCCGGGCCCGGGGCGCCAAATTCGCGCTGGGGTGTCGCTGTCGTTCTGACGACGCTCCTGGGGTCTGGGCTGTGAGAGGCTGCCTGATCCGCCGGTGCGGCCTCCCCATCCTCCGCGGCGACCGCCACCTCGCTTCCCGGTAGAACGGCTGACGCACGGCCTTGCGTTCGTCCTGATCCTATGCACCCGGCTCCCGATGCGTGCTTTCCTCGTGGCCCTCTCAACGATCCTGCTGGCCCTGAGCACCGGATGCTCGAGCCCGACGCGCCCGGCGGACAATCCGGATGCGTACCGGCGGTTGATGCAGCTGGCGGGAGCCGAAGCGCGCTCGCGGGGCGACTCGACGTTCCTCTGGCTCCGCAACCCGCAGAACGCAGAAGCGCGATCCCTGATGCTCGACCTCGGCCTCGACTATGTCCGCTACGACCGCGTCGATGGGGTCGTTTGCGCGTGGGCCGGCGGCGGCATGGGGCCCGCAAAAGGATTCGTCTACCGTCTGCCCGGCGGCACCGTACCGACGGACTCGCTCGGAGAAGCATGTTATCGGTACGACACGTGCAGGGAGGAACCGGCCGCCGATGGATGGATCCGCTTCCGATGCGAGTGACTTCAGGGGACCTGTAGCGCCGAGGGGCACTCGGGGATGGGTTCATGCATCCAGCACGGTCCCGTGCCTCCGGAGCGTTATCCCGTTTCACGTTGAACGTTCTCGTGTTGCGAACGATCGGAACAAGGTCAGGGCGGTCGGCACCGGGTCGATCGTGGCGACAGTTCCATTCGGAAAACGTATTACCGAGGCGTGCATAAATTCGTGAAGATAAAGCGCTCGGGGATGGGCGTCTGGGAGTGTGGGGGCGGGAGAAAAACACCCACACGC
>CAYFSC010000080.1:0-13086 GCA_964345695.1 uncultured Rhodothermales bacterium
AAACCCTGCTAGGGGACTTCGACGGCGTTGAGGATACGCTGCACGAGGTCGGCGGCGGTGACCTGCTCGGCCTCGGCTTCGTAGGTGGTCACGATGCGATGCTGCATCACGTCGACGGCAACGGCGCGCACGTCCTCGGGGGTCACGTAGGCGCGGTGCCGTAGAAACGCGTGCACACGGGCGGCCAGGTTCAGGTTGATGCTGGCCCGCGGGGAGGCGCCGTACTCGATGAGCGGAGCGGCATCGCGCACGTTATACTGCGCGGGGCGTCGCGAGGCGAGCACCACGTCGACGATGTACTCCTCGACCCGCTCGTCGACATACAGGTCGTTGATGAGCGTCTGGGCGCGGAGAATCTGATCGGGGGATGTCACCGTCCGCACGTCGGGCTTCGCGTCGGTGCGGGCCATCCGGCGCATGATTTCCAGCTCCTCGTCGCGCGTGGGGTACGGGACCTTCACCTTGAGCATGAACCGATCGACCTGGGCCTCGGGCAGCGGGTACGTCCCCTCTTGCTCGATCGGATTCTGCGTTGCCAAGACGAGAAAGGGATCGTCGAGCCCGAAGGTCGTGTCGCCGATGGTCACCTGCCGTTCCTGCATGCTTTCCAGCAACGCGCTCTGCACCTTGGCCGGCGAGCGGTTGATCTCGTCTGCAAGGATGATGTTGGCGAAGATCGGTCCCTTTTTGATGGAAAACTCTCCCGTTTTCTGGTTATAGACGAGCGTGCCCAGCAGGTCGGCAGGAAGCAGGTCGGGGGTAAACTGCACGCGCTGGAAGTCGGTGCCGATGGCGTCGGCGAGAGCGCGCACAGTGAGCGTTTTGGCCAGGCCCGGCACGCCTTCGAGGAGGACGTGCCCATCGCCCAGGAGCCCGATCAGCAGGCGCTCGATCATGGTGCGCTGCCCCACGATAACCCGGCTGATCTCATCGAGAAGGTCGTCAACGAACGCTCCTTCGTCGGCGATGCGGTCTTTGAGGTCGGAGAGGTCAACGGTGGGCATGAGGCGGGAGTAAGATGGGGAAGGCAGGCACGGAGGGCGTCCGAACTACACGCGGAGCATGCGGAGCGGGCGATCGAACGCGTCTTCGAACGCGTCATTGAGCCGACGCAGGTCCTCGGCGAACGACGGAGGGCGGCCGGTCACGAGCACGGCGCCGTCACGCTCCGTCATGCAGGCGCCGTAGAGGCCATCGATGGTCAGGCTCTCGACGGCTTCGACGACGAAATCGATCGGGGCCGAGGTGCTGTCCCAGTGCGTGCGACGCGAGTTGTGCGACATCAGCAGGAGGGCGCCGATCATCTGCCAGTCGCCTTGCCGCATCGAGGCCACGTGTTTCTGCACGCGACGGTTTTCGGTGACGAGGTGTCGCACAATGGGCTTCTGGGCGTCGCGGACGGTGGCGTGGGCCCGCTCCAGGTCGCGATGCTCCAGGTCGCGGAACGCCGATAGCGCGTCAAATCCACCCTCACGGAGGGCGTCGAGGGCAGCCTCGGCAGTGCGATGCCGGGCCCGATGGAACGCGGCCGGCCGCGGTGGAGCCGTTCCAGGGTCGAGCAGCGCCCACCCGAGGGCCGTGTGTGCCTCGGTCTCCACCGGAAGGGACTCGCGCGTGGCCGTGTCGAGCAGCAGGAACATAGGCGGCTGCGCGGCCAGAGCGGCAATGGGGTACGCCACGCTGTAGGGCCGACCGGTGACGCGCGCAACGGCGCGGGTCACGGCCGGCACCACCTCGTCCCGTACGTCGCTCGCCCGTTCCACGGCCGACGGCGTCCCCGCATCGAGGGCATCGAGCGCTTGCACAAGGGACGCCGCGAGCGCTGCCCAGTAGCTGTCGCGGCACACGCCGGGCACCGTACTTGCCACCGCCACGTGAAACGGCTCGGCATCGAGCGCGCGCAGCAACGCGTGCGTTTCCACCGCCCACTCCGGGGCGGAACCGGCCTCGACGTCGGCGGCCGCGAACTCCTGGTGGCCGTTGTCACGCACACTCAGGAGGCGCGGGGCGGCGTCGGCACGCGTAACGGCCACCGCCACACCGGGCGGTATCGACAGCATGAGAGCGAAGCCGTCGGAATAGTGGGTATGATCGGCCTGGACGGCAATGGACCCGTGCGCAAAGGCCGTGGCGATCGCCGATGCGTCGGTGTCGACCTGTGCTGCCAGCGTCGCCCGCGCGCTCTGCTTCAGCGCACCGGCGGATGGGGCATCGGCAAAGGGGGACAGGGACGGTGGGGCCCACGTGTGGGTCGAACGAGGGTCGGCACGCATTGCAAGGCAGCGGTTGCGGAGGTCGATGGGGGCAGAATGGGCGTGCGGCGCGGTCCAGCCGGTATCAGGTGTCGCTGGTTCCGAACCGATCGCCAGACGCGAGCGCGTAACCGTTCAGAAAGTCCGCCGCGTTGAGGCGCCGCTTTCCGGGCTGCTGGAGCGTCACGACCTCGACGGCCCCGGTGCCACACGCCACCACGAGCCGGTCGTCGGCCTCGAGTACGGTGCCCGGTGCGCCGCGCCCCTCCACCCGGCGGGAGCGGTAGATCTTCAGGCGTGTGCCGTTGTGCTGGGTCCAAGCTCCCGGATGCGGCGAGAGCCCGCGAATGTGGTTATGCACGTGCTCACTCGTCCGGCTCCACGGGATCTCGCAATCCTCCGTCTGGATCTTGGGCGCGGGCGTGGCCTTGCTGTCGTCCTGCGGACGCGTTTCCACCGTGCCGCGATCGATGCGGCGAACCGTCTCCACGACGGCCTCGGCGCCCAGCACCTTCATCCGGTCGTGCACCGCGCCAGCGGTCTCGTTCGGGCCGATGGACATGCGCTTCTGCAGGATCATGCTGCCCGTGTCGACTTTCCGCTCCAGAAAGAAGGTGGTGACGCCGGTCTCGGTCTCTCCGTTCATGATCGCCCAGTTGATGGGCGCGGCGCCGCGGTACTTCGGCAGCAGCGATCCGTGCAGGTTGAAGGCGCCCTTCGTGGCCGTTTCGAAGACCTTGGGCGGCAAGATCTTGAACGCGACGACGACGATGACGTCCGGATCGAGGGCGGCCACGTCCTGCGCGAAGGCGTCGCTCTTCACGTCGTCGGGCTGAAGGATCGTGTCGACCCCGGCCTCCTGGGCAGCCGTCTTCACCGGCGTTGGGGTGACCTCCTGCCCCCGCCCTCGCGGACGATCCGGCCCTGTCACGACGGCCTCCGGGCAGTACCCGGCCTCCACGAGTTCTGTAAGCGAGGGCACCGCAAACTCCGGCGTGCCCATAAACACCAGCGTCATTGTCGATTGTCGATTTTTGGAAAGCGTCCCTCGTCAAGCCTCCTTCGTCTCTGTCTCCCTCCAGAATTCTCGCCGGCGGAAAGCGAAGGACGGCGCGCGCCGAAATGAATCGATGCTGCGCTAGGCGTCGACTCCTTTGAACAACCCCTCGACGAAGCCTTTTCGGTCGAACACCTGCAGGTCGTCGATGTCCTCCCCGACGCCGATGTACTTGACGGGCACCTGAAACTCGTGCGACACGCCGATGACGACGCCGCCCTTGGCGGTACCGTCGAGCTTCGTGAGGACGAGCCCGGTCACGTCCACGCTCTCAGTGAACTCTTCGGCCTGGCGGAGGGCGTTTTGCCCCGTCGAGGCGTCGAGCACAAGCAGGACCTCGTGCGGCGCACTGTCGATCTTGCGTCCCATCACGCGCTTCATCTTGGCGAGCTCGTCCATCAGCCCGCCCTTCGTGTGGAGACGGCCTGCCGTATCGATGATGACGACGTCCGAGTCGCGCGCCTCGGCAGCCTCGATCGTGTCGTAGGAGACCGCGGCGGGGTCGGCGCCGTGCTTTTGCTTGATGACCGGCACGCCGGCCCGGTCGGCCCACACCTCAAGCTGCTCGATGGCCGCGGCGCGGAACGTGTCGGCCGCCCCCAGAAGCACATCCTTGCCCGCCTGCCGGTAGCGGTACGCCATCTTTCCGATGGTTGTCGTCTTGCCGACGCCGTTCACGCCCACGACCATGATGACGTGCGGCGTGTCGGGCAGCGGCGCGTCGAAGTCGGCCGGGCGTTCGTCCTCGTCCTCCAGCATCATGCGCGCAATCTCATCCCGAATCAGCGTGTTGAGCTCGCTGGTGGACACATACTGCTCCTCTGAAACGCGCGCCTCAATGTGATCGATGATGTCAAGCGTCGTGTTGACGCCCACGTCGCTCGTGACGAGGATCTCTTCCAGCTCGTCGAGCAGTTCGGCGTCGACCGTGTCCTTGCCCCGGATCATGCGGTCGATCTTGCCGAAGAAGCTGTCGCGCGTCTTGTCGAGCCCTTCTTCGAGCTTCTCCTGGTCTTGCTCGTCATTGCGGTTGATGAAGCGGTCGAGAATGCCCATAGGCGATACAGCACCAGTGGATTGTGAAGGGAAAAGGGCCGATTGTTAACGTCGTGCGTTCGTGATGGAGGCGGCTTGCACCGACGCGTCGGCGTCGTCTTCGCCACCGGCCGAGCCACCGGGCGCGCCGGCGTTGGAAAGCGGCTGCGGAGGGGACGTGCGTCGGACGGCGTTGAGAGAGCGGACAAGATACATCACGAAGGAGAACAGCAGCAGTCCGGCCGCCATCCAGAGGCACGCGTTGAATACGGGGGCATCGGCCTTGAGGACGGCGGCCAGAATGGTGAGAGCAAGCCACATCGTGGCAGCCTTCCCGGCCCAGGCGCTCATCACGATCTGGCCCGAGCGCCGGGCGATGAGCGCGCCGCCTGCCATAACAAGCACGTCACGCCCGATGACGAGCCCGAAGAACCAGAGCGGCAGGTGCGGATCGGCGGCGCGAAACGTGAGCGCGGTCACGGTCATGATCGCCGCAAACTTATCGGCGACGGGGTCGATGACCTTGCCCCAGTCGGAGATCGTGCGCGTCCATCGTGCCACGCGCCCGTCGAGCCAGTCCGTGAGGATGGCCAGCACAACCAGTCCGAGGAGCCATTCGACGGGTCCGTCGATCCAGAGGAGCCAGGTGATCGGAATCACCAGAACCAGCCGGCTGAGGCTGAGCGCATTCGGGATCGTCCAGAAGCGCCCGAGGTCCGGCACCGAGGGAAAGAGGGAAGCCATGAAGATCGCCGTGCTCCGTTCGTGGCGTGCGAGGTTCGTCGAGGATCGTACAACCTACCACATATTTCGTTGCACGCCAGTCGTCACGCCCGCCCAATGCGTAATCCACGGGGAATTTGCCTGGATCCCGTCGCACACCTATTCTTGAGGAAAGGGTCGTTCCGCGTTGGCGCTCCGCCCGTTCCGCACATTTATCCGGTTGCGACATGCTCCGTCCTCGCAGGATCCTCCCTCCCCGATTTCTCTTCGCTCTATCCATTGCTCTCCTGATGGCTGCAGCGCCCTTCCACCCGACCCGAGCCCAGTCCAGCGAGCTCGGCATCTTCGAGAACCATACGGACATCGGGGATCCGCACACCTCGGGCACGGCGCGCTACGACGCCGACACGCAGTCGTACGTTGTGCAGAGTCCGACGACTCCCGATCCGTCCGAACGTCGACACGTGCACGTCGCGTGGACGCGCGTCACCGGCGATGTCCTCCTCCGCACCCGCCTCGATTCAGAACGGAATGCCTCGTCTCCAAGGGCAGGATGGGCAATCCGCGCCAGCCTCGATCCCGATGCCCCGTACGTGGAGCTCGCCGTGGAGAGCGACGGCCGATCGGTGATGCGCTATCGGCTGCCGTCCGGCGGCACGCGCGAGGTCGCGTCGTCCGTTTCGTCTCCCGACGTGCTCCAGCTCGCGCGCAGCGGCAACACGTTCGAAATGGCCGCGGCCCGGTTCGGGGATCCGTTCACGCGCAGTGAGGGGTACGGCGTGCCGCTCGGCGACACGGTGTACGTCGGGCTGTTCGTCGGGCCGTCAGCAGCGGACGAGGAGGCATCGGCGCGGTTTCGGAATGTGCGCATCGTGCGTCCCGCCCCGGACGACCTGACGCCGTACGAGGACTACCTTGGAAGCAACCTCGAAACCCTCGACGTCGCCACTGGCCATCGAACGGTTCTTCACCGCTCGCCCGAATCGCTGCAGGCCCCCAACTGGACGCCGGACGACGAGGCGTTGATTTACAACCACGACGGTCTGCTCTACCGGTTCGACCTGGCCACGCAGACGCCGGAGGCCATCGACACGGGCTTCGCCGACGCCAACAACAACGACCACGTGCTGTCCTTCGACGGCACGCAGCTGGGCATCAGCCACCACCCGGAGGAGCACGACGGCGCCTCCATCATCTACACGGTGCCCGTCGAGGGCGGCACGCCGACGCAGGTGACGCCGACCGGGCCGTCGTACCTGCACGGCTGGTCGCCGGACGGCCAGTTCCTCACCTACACCGGGGAGCGGAACGGACAATTCGACATCTACAAAATCCCCGTGGACGGGGACGAGGAGATCCGTCTCACCGACACGCCGGGCCTCGACGACGGATCGGAATACACGCCGGATGGCCAGCACATCTACTTCAACTCCGTCCGCAGCGGCTCCATGGAAATCTGGCGGATGCATCCCGACGGGAGCAGCAAGGAGATGCTCACCGACGACCGGTTCAACAACTGGTTTCCACACATCTCGCCCGACGGCGAATCGATCGTGTTCCTCTCCTACCGGCCCTCGGTCCCGCCCGGCGACCATCCGTTCTACAGGCAGGTGTACCTGCGCCGGATGCCCATCGGCGGCGGCGAGCCGACGGTCGTTGCCTATCTCTACGGCGGACAGGGCACCATCAATGTCCCCTCCTGGTCGCCGGACAGCGAGCGCGTCGCTTTCATCAGCAACACGGGGACGAATCCGCTTCGCTGATGGTTGGCGGAATGGAAGCCTGGACGGTTGGACGTGTTTTTCCTCCATCCATCCACACATCCACCCCTCCATCCCCAAATCCGTCAATCGGATCTGGCCGCATCGAACGGAATGGTGCGGTGCACCGTCTCGCCGGTGACCTTGTCGGTGACGCGGACGACGATCGTGAGCGTCTGGGCTTGGTCCCAGTCGCTGAGATCCAACTCCAGGTACTCGCGTGTCGTTCGGCCCTTCCCCGCGCCCGCCGTAGTCGTGGCGGTCGTCTTCGTCGCGTCGCCGCCGAACAGTCCGGCGAGCCCGCCCTTCGGTACCGTTCGCTCCACGGCGTATTCGACGGCGTAGCGCGTCCGGTCGGTGTCGTCGTACGATAGGTTGTACACCTCGAAGTAGAGCCCCAGCGGCTCTTCAGGGTCCAGCGTCTTGAACGGATACGGACGCCCGATCACGCCGTCCTCCGCGAAGGGGGCGCCGTCCACCGTCTCGGGCGAGACCGGCACGAGGTCGCTCATGGTGAGCGTGGTGCCGTCGACGGGCAGAGCCGACAGCGAATCCAGCCACTGCACGCTCGATTGCGCCCGCAGCGCCGCTTCGGGCTCCTCACGGCGCGGAAAAACGATCTGATCCCACTGCAGCGAGAGGTGAGCGGTCCGCATGGCCTTCGGGAACTTCATCGAGAACACGGGCACGTCGGAGCGCGCCTCCCAATCGTCGTGGTCGATGAGCTCGTGCTCGCTCCGCGCGCGCCCCTGCGAGCGATACCTCTCGTCGTAGCGACGCGCGGTGATGCGGACGTGATGCCGCCGCGCGCCATCGTAGCCCGCCTGCTCCAGTTGCTCGTCGACCCTCGGCGTCGAGAGGCGCCCCGGCGGCACGCCCCAGTAGACTTCGAGGCGAGTCGACCCGTCGGCGCTGCGGAAGCGGGCCGTGCGCGCGGCGACATCCAGCAGCCCCTCGCGCGCAGCCATCGCCGAGCGGGCCGTGGGAAGCTCGCGCTTGCGCATCTTCGACACCTCGTGCTGGACGCGACGCGCCCGTCGGTAGAGCGGCTTGGTGGCCTGCGCGTACCGATCGGTACCGCTCGTGGGATCGAAGTTGCTGTCAGCCAGGCGCGTGACGGTCGTCCGCAGCATGCTGGCCTGCTGCTTCAGCGCGTTGACCTTGTCCTCCACTTCGTTGTAAAGCGTTCCGTACTCCGGAATGCGCGGCACGAACACGTCGTAGAAGTCGCGGAGCGCCAGCACGGTCAGGGCCCCGGTTCCGCTCATGTCGTTCCGAAGTGAGCTCGGAAGCAGATCGACCACCCCGCCAACCTGATACCGGCCGCCTTTCTTGACGAACACGAAGTGGCTGTGGTCGCCGTAGCCTTTGTACCGCCAGTACTCGTTCTTCGGAACGAAGTGGGCGTCGGTCGACGCGCTCTTGGCGAGGCTTTGGCTTCGAAGCATCCGACGCTCGTCGGGCGCGCCGAGGCGCACGTACACCTTGCCCCGGTCGTCAAACCCGAGGAAGGTATTGGCCGAAAACATCGCCTCCGCCTCCACGACGCGGTCGAGATGCTCAATGACGCGCTCGTTGCGCTTCGTGGCCGGACGCGGATCTTGCCGGCGCCACCATGCCGCAATCGTCTCGCCAGCCCCAGCGCGCAGCGTCTCCTTCCCAGCCATGAAGGCGTCCGGATCAGGCGTGATGCGGCGGCGCAGCGAATCGGGCGCCACCGGCAGCATCTGCGCGATGCGGCGATGCAGCCGCGTCCGCTCCTCCGGCCGGAACGACGACGGATCGGTGTCGGGGGCCTGCTCCATCAGCCGGATGTACGCGGCTGCCGCCGACGCCTTCTCGCGGTCGATGCCCTGCCGAAAGACGGTGCGAACGTACGCGTCGAACAGCGACACGTCGATGCGCTCGCGGGCGGCGAGGGCGTTCACCCCCGACCGCCACGCCCGGTGCGCCTGGGCCGAGTCGCGCTGGGCCGCGTAGGCCTGGCCCAGCCAGAAGGCCGCCGTCCCCCGGCTTTTCTGTCGGAACCCGGGCCGCTGGGTCGTGAGCGGACGCAGGATCTGCACGACCGACGCGTGCTCGCCTTGCTCCATGGCTGCGTGCGCGATTGCCAGGCGGTTGGACGCGGGCAGTTGCAGGTCGTGCGACTGTCCGGACGCCACCGAGACGCAACCGAGACAGAGCGCCCCCAGCAGCCCCCCTCCGAGAAAACGAATGATGCGCGGACAGAAAGACATGGTTGCCTCGTGATCGTGCCGATTCCGCAACGCCACTGCGATGCCGTTCCGTACAGTGTCGTTCAGCGCGGGCCAGGCCGGAGCCTTCTTTGCTCATTCACAAACCCGCGATTAAAATCGGCTCCGCCCGGTCTCCGTTCCCGTCTTCGGCGGAAAAGGCCCGTCTTCCCCCGGTTCAATCGTCACAACCCCGATACGTCCGTCCTGCACCGGCCGCGAATTAGAGCGCGGCCGTCAGCCGGTCGATGGCGGCCTGGGTGTTGACCTCCTCCGTCAGATCGAAGGCCGAGATGTACTCGTCTTCCACCTCCAGAACCGGATTGCCCAGCAGATACGCCAGGTCGTCCGCGTCGATGCCGCCGTCGCGAAAGGCCCGGCCGGCCGCGGTGTCCTCGGGCGCAATGCTCGCTCCGGCGTCGTGGTCGCTCACGAAGCGAATCGTCTCGACGAGCCCTTCGAGCGGCCCGGCCGACAGGTGCACGCCGTTGCTTCCCTGATCGACCGGCGGCAGGCCGAGGGCATCCTGCTGCTCCAGCAGCGTGCGCCGGATGCTTCCCTCGGGTGCCGCCTGTGGATCGGTGGCGCCGATCATGGCACCGCGCAGCGCATCCCAGTCGGCGTCCGACTGTACGGTGAGCACGACGAGGGACGCTCCCGGCTGCGTAAAGTGCTCGATCTGGTAGGGGTGGAAGCCATTGAGCAGGTAAATTGTGTCGTCGAACACGCGCACCGGTGCGCAGTAGGTGCCGCTCGCCAGCCGGTCGGCCTCGACGTTGTCCCACAGCACGTTCAGGCTCACATCGGTAAAGGCCTCGTGGCGCTGCAGAAACTCGAACGCTCCGAGCACGATCGCGTCGTCTACGGCAACGCCGTAGGTGTCGGCGAACGTATCGACGGCTTCCTCCGAAAGCGCATCGGCTCCTTCGCGGGCCATCTCGTTGATGACGCCGTAGTGCTGCGCGATCAGGTCGTGCGCATCCAGAAAGTCGGCCCCGAGGATCTTGGCGCCGGTAACGACCACGCCGTAGTCATCGAAGGCATCGGCGGTAATGTCGAGCACCGCGTCAAGCGTGTCAGCCCCGCTCATCGTCACCTCCGGCTTGACGAAGAACAGCAGCTCGTTGCGGTAGTCGCCGGACGGCTGGTAGGGCAGAACGTCGCGGGTGGAGACATCCGACGTGTCGAACGCCTCGAACGCGTCAACGAGCGTCGGCTTCAGGCTGTGGAGATTGCTGGGCATGTAGATGGGCATCACTTGTGGACAGAAAAGCGAATTTCGTCGCCCAAGGTACCTGCCGGTCGTGGCTTTGTTGATGGCCCCGTGTGGTTTTCGAGGTGGATTAACGGGCCGGACTGCCGCACAGGACCCCGGGAGAACCGGCGCCGCAGACATCGCGCCGCGCAACCAGTCTCATAGAGAATTGGCGATCGGCGGCTGGCATTCCACTGCGCAGCGGCTCTATGTTTGACCTGTCATGTGCACACCCGCTCCGAACTCGCTGCCCGCTTCCCGTGGCCGACTTTTCACTCCGCCTCGCCGTTTTTGCCTCCGGTGGAGGCACCAACTTTCAGGCCATCCTCGACGCCATCGATCAGGGCGACCTGCCTGCCACCGTCGTGCTCTGCGTCAGCAACACGGCAGACGCCGGAGCTCTCGACCGGGCCGAGCGCCACGACGTGCCCACCGCCGTCGTCGACCCCGACGCGTTCGACACGCCTGAAGACTTCGGCGACGCGCTGATGGACCGTCTCGCCGCGCAGGACGTCACCTTTGTCGCCCTGGCCGGCTACATGCGGAAGATTCCGCCGAACGTTGTCGATGCGTACCGCGGGCGCATGACCAACATTCACCCGGCTCTGCTCCCGGCCTTCGGCGGAAAAGGAATGTACGGCATGCGCGTGCACCGTGCGGTCATCGACTACGGCGTGCACTGGAGCGGGGCCACCGTTCATCTCGTCGACGAGCAATACGATCACGGGCCGGTCGTCCTCCAGGAGCCGGTGCCCGTCTACGCCGACGATACGCCTGACGCCCTCGCCGCTCGCGTGCTGGACGTGGAGCACCGGCTCTACCCCGAGGCGCTTCGTCTCTTCGCCCAAGACCGCGTCCGTGTCGACGGCCGCACCGTGCGCATTAAAGACGCCGGACGCCACTGATTCCAAATTCGGAATTTGGAATGGGGGCTCGAAGCGGAGTGAAATAGACCAAGGCTGTCTCGGAGCAGCCCCTCATACTCGGAACCCAGAACCCGAAACTCGGAACTCAACACTTCATGATTCCCGCAAAAGACCTGCCGCCTCCCGACGATACGATCCCCATCGACCGGGCGCTCCTTTCGGTATTTGACAAGACGGGCATCGTCGCCTTCGCCACGCGCCTGCATGAGATGGGGGTCGAACTCGTCTCGACCGGCGGCACGGCCCGCGTGCTCCGCGAGGCCGACCTCCCCGTCATCGACGTGGCGGACCTTACCGGCGTGCCCGAGGTGCTCGGCGGACGCGTCAAGACCCTGCACCCGGCCGTCCACGCTGGCATTCTGGCCCGCCGCACCGACCCCGACGATATGGAGGCCCTCGACGAGCACGGCTACGTGCCCATTGACCTCGTCGTGGGCAACCTCTATCCCTTTCGAGAGGCCGTTCGCCGCGAGAGCACCGGCATGGCAACGGCCATGGAGAACGTAGACATCGGCGGCCCGACAATGCTGCGCGCCGCCGCCAAGAACCACTTCTACGTGGGCGTCGTCACCGCCCCGAGCCGGTACGATGACGTGGCGGCCGAGATGGAGGCCAACGACGGTGCGCTCACCCTCGCCACGCGTCGCGCCTTGGCGCAGCAGGCGTTTTCCCATACCGCTGCGTACGATGCGGCCATTACCGACTACTTCGCCGCACAGACCGCCCAGGAGGAGGGGGAGACCAACGACGCGCCGGCCCTTCCCGACCCCTATCGCGAGGACCTTCCACAGGTGCAGGCACTGCGCTACGGCGAGAATCCACACCAGGACGCTGCGCTGTACGGGCATCCAGAGCCGTTCTTCGAGAAGTTGCACGGCAAGGATCTGTCGTTCAACAACCTGATCGACCTGAACGCGGCCCTGCAGGTCATCGACGAGTTTCGCGACGCCGCGCCGACGTGCGCCATCCTGAAGCACACCAACCCGTGCGGCGTGGCTGTCGCTGACACGCTGGAAGACGCCTGGCACCGCGCGTTCGCCACCGACCGGCAGTCGCCGTACGGCGGCATCGTGGTGGTCAACCGTCCCCTCGACCGGCCCACCGCCGAGGCCATCGACGAGATCTTTACCGAGATCATCATCGCGCCCGAGTTTGAGGACGGCGTGCTCGACCTGCTCATGGAGAAGAAGCGACGCCGGCTCGTCCGCCACCTCACCGATGCGCGCGATGACGACCGCCCGAACGTACGCTCGGTGATCGGCGGCCTGCTCGTCCAGACCGCCGATCCCGTTTTTCCCGATGCCGCGGCGCAGCAAGAATCGTGGACGGTCGCCACCGAGCGGGCCCCTACCGACGCGGAAGCGCGCGACCTCGACTTCGCCTGGCGCGTGGCCAAGCACGTGAAGAGCAACGCCATCGTGTACGCCCGCGACCGGGCCACGCTCGGCATCGGTGCGGGACAGATGAGCCGGGTCGACGCCTCCGAGTTGGCCGTGCAAAAGGCGCAGAAATCGGAACTTGATCTCGCAGGCTCCGTGGTAGCTTCGGATGCCTTCTTCCCGTTCGCCGATGGACTGGAGGCCGCCGCGGAGGAAGGCGCTCGGGCTGCCATCCAGCCGGGCGGATCGATTCGGGACGAGGAGGTGATTGAGGCGGCTGACGCCCACGACGTCGCCATGGTGTGTACGGGCCAGCGTCATTTCCGCCACTGATGCCCGCTGGATCGGGCGGCTCTCGTTCCTCCCACCCGGCACAGGTCCCGACCCGATGCGCCCCAGCCCACAGGGCCGGCATTTCCCCCACTAAGAACCTGTTTTGATTTTGAATCAGACGGCGAGAGCGAG
>CAYFSC010000081.1:0-3773 GCA_964345695.1 uncultured Rhodothermales bacterium
GACGCTCCTCCGAGCCTTCGGCGACGACCGTGCGCCGTGGGCGTTGAGTCTGACGGGCTTGCTCGTGGCCATCCCTGTCTTTTTCGACGTGGCGCTCATTCTCTTCATTCCGCTCGTGTACACCCTCTCGGAGCGCACCGGCAAGTCGCTTCTGGTCTATGCGATTCCTCTCCTGGCGGGCATCGCTGTCGCGCACAGCTTCATTCCGCCGACGCCGGGGCCGGTCGCTGTCGCCGGACTGTTGGGGGCCGATCTCGGATGGGTGATCCTCTTCGGCGTGATCGCCGGGATCCCGTCGATCCTTGTGGGCGGCGTACTGTACGGACGCTACATCGGGCGGCGGATTCACCTCGACGTGCCGGAGGCGATGCGCGAGGCGTCCGAGGAGATGCCCGACGCAGATACGACGATGCCATCTTTCGGACAAGCCCTGGCTGTCATCGGGCTTCCTCTGTTGCTCATTTTTGGCGGCACCGTGTCGGACGTCGCCTTTGCCGAGGGCACCAGCCTGCGCGCGGTTTTCTCGTTTGTCGGCCACCCGTTCGTGGCTCTGGTGCTGGCCGTTCTGCTCGCCTTCTACGTGCTGGGCGTGCGCGGCGGCTATTCGATGGACGACGTGCAAACGATTGCCACGAAAGGCCTCGAACCCGTCGGCCTCATCATTCTCGTCACCGGCGCCGGCGGTGTCCTTGGCAAGGTGCTGGTCGAGACGGGCGTGGGTGACGCGCTGGCTGAAGCCATGGCCGCGTCGAACCTACCCGTGGTGCTGCTCGCGTTTTTGATCGCCGTGGTGGTGCGCGTCTCGCAGGGCTCGGCCACCGTGTCGATGGTGACGGCCGCGGGCCTCGTCGCGCCGATCTTCGAGTCGGGCGACTACGCGGCGCCAGTCGTCGGCCTCACAACGATCGCCATCGCCGCAGGGGCGACGGTTCTGTCCCACGTGAACGACTCCGGGTTCTGGCTCGTCAGCCGCTACCTGGGCATGGACGAGGGCCAAACGCTGCGGGCATGGACCGTGATGGAAACGATCGTCGGTGGGGTGGGCTTCCTCGTGGTGCTGGGCCTCAGCCTATTCCTCTGAGCCCGGCGCAGGAAGGGCCGGAAGCCGGGTCTGAATTTCCCGCACGATGGCCTCGGGCGACGGGTCGATCGACACCGTGAGCACCTCGTCGGCCTCGGGCGTCTCCAGCGCCTCGAACTGGCTCTGCAGCAAATCCGCGTCGAAGAAGTGGTCGGTGCGGGCCTCCATGCGCTGCCGGATGAGGGCGTACGGGCCCTTCAGGTGGACGATCTGCGCCCCGTCGTTGCCGTCGAGAAGCACCTCGCGGTAGGCCGCTTTGAGCGCCGAGCACGCGACGACGGCCGGGGCTTCGTCGTCCAGTCGCTCACGGATGAAGTCGCGAACTGCGCGAAGCCACGGCCGGCGGTCGTCGTCCGTAAGAGGCTCTCCGGCGGCCATCTTCTCGACGTTCGCCGCAGGATGGAAGTCGTCTCCGTCAACAAACTCCCAACCGAGCGCATCGGCCAAGGCGCGGCCGACGGTCGTCTTCCCGGATCCCGACACGCCCATGAGGACGATGACGGTCGGCGATCTTGCCGGCGCAACGGAGCGTCCCATGGATGCGTTCAGCGAGAAAAAAAAGTGGACACGATATCACTTTCACTGTCCTGCCAGCACTGTTCGGGAACGACCCTGGCAGGAGCCGGGCGTCAGGAGCGGAGCTCAAAGTCTTCGACGTAGATCCGGTCGCGAGACACGCCGAGCTCTCGAAACTGTTGCGTGAGGTCGTGGGTCAGACACCCGGGTCCACTGCAAGAAGCACCGGCCCGATGGCCACAGCCCACGCAATGTTCGACCCGAGCGTGCGTCTGGGCATCATCGCACGTCTGGACATCATGCCATATCTAAGGATCGACGACGATGCAGTCTGCGGTCAGCACGTCGCCCCCACCGCCTAATACAGGGGGTGCCGCCCCCGATCTTCTGGGGAACAGCGCCTCAATTTCCTGCGAAAGATCGGAGCGCAAGCTGCACGCAGTCAACACCCAACGTCCGACGATCAACAAGAGCTAGACATCCCACGTCAGAATATCTTCTTCAGACTTCTCTTTGTCTTCCCACTCTTCAGCATCTTCCGGCGGTTCCTTCATCTCCGTGATATTGTAGCCGAGCTCGCGCCACTGATTGGACAGGTACTCGTTCCATTGGGCGTAGTGCTCCCATTTTTCGGGCACCTCGTCGTCCGGGTAGATCGCCTCCACCGGACAGACCGGCACGCAGGCATTGCAGTCGATGCACTCGTCAGGCTGAATGGCGAGGAAGTTGGGGCCTTCATAGAAGCAGTCCACCGGGCAGACCTCGACGCAATCGGTGTACTTGCAGTTGATGCAGGGCTCGGTGACGATGTACGGCATAGGGGACAGAAAACAAGCAAGAACGACGTGCACACAACGGGCCGCCGACCTCCGAACAGCCCGCTTTATTCGGTAGTGTGATAGCCTGCATATTTTCTGCGGTTCCAGACCGTACGGATCTGTGTCGCGACTGTCACGCCTTGCTTCGGGGACGCTCAGCGCTTGCTCAGCGGCCTATATCTCCCCTCGCTCAGGCATCCCCAAACAGATCCGGATCCTCGTTCGGATGTCGGTCGAAGTGCTTGTAGGCCCGTTTCGAAGCGACTCGGCCGCGGGGTGTACGCTCCAGGAATCCTTCCTGGATAAGAAAGGGCTCGTACACCTCTTCAATCGTTCCGGGCTCCTCGCCGACCGACACAGCGAGGTTCTTCAGTCCCGTGGGTCCACCGTCGAAGTTTTCGATGAGGGTGAGAAGGATGCGAGTGTCCATGTCGTCGAGCCCTTCTTCGTCGACCTCCAGGGCGTTGAGAGCCCGGTCTGCAATCTTGCGGGTGATGCAGCCGTCACCTTCGACCTCCGCGAAGTCGCGCGTGCGACGCAGCAGCCGGTTGGCCACCCGCGGCGTGCCCCGGCTCCGACGGGCAATCTCGAAGGCGCCGTCTTCCGTTGTTTCAACGCCAAGAATGCGCGCCGACCGCTCGGTGATCTCCTGCAGCAACTCGGCGGTGTAGTAGTCGTAGCGGAAGTCGATGCCGAAGCGGGCCCGTAGTGGCGCCGTGAGCAATCCCTTGCGCGTGGTCGCTCCGATGAGCGTGAACGGGGGCAGCGAGATCTGCACGGTGCGAGCATTCGGCCCCGCATCGATGACGATGTCGATGCGGTAGTCTTCCATCGCCGAGTACAGGTACTCCTCAACGACGGAACTGAGCCGGTGGATCTCATCGATGAAGAGAATGTCTCCTTCTTCCAGGTTGGTGAGCACACCGGCGATGTCGGCCGGCTTCTCCAGCACCGGCCCGCTCGACGTGCGGATGCGCGCGCCCATCTCGTTGGCGATGACGTGCGCCAGCGTGGTCTTGCCGAGCCCCGGCGGTCCGGACAGCAGCACGTGGTCCAGCGTTTCGCCGCGCTGGAGCGCCGCCGTCATGAAGACGTGGAGGTTCTCCTTGATCTTGGTTTGCCCGACAAACTCGTCCAGCGTCTGCGGGCGCAACTTCTTCTCGATGTCGGTCTCCGACGGCTCCGGGGTGGCAGAGAGGGCGTTGGAGCGCTCGTTGTTCATGTCTGCGAGGCCTGTGTGAACAAACCAGCGGGAACCCGCGGGACGGGCGGTTGCGGAGTTTCAAGTCGATCTGCGCCCATGGGTTCCTGTGCAAACGATGTGTGCATCACACAAAAGATGTGTGCATCACACAAAA
>CAYFSC010000081.1:3873-12943 GCA_964345695.1 uncultured Rhodothermales bacterium
GGTTCCTGTGCAAACGATGTGTGCATCACACAAAAGATGTGTGCATCACACAAAAAGGGACTGCCCGCAAGCGAGCAGTCCCCTCAGAGTCCAGAGCCGGTGCGGATGCAGCGGGACGCGTCCAATCGCTGCACTTGACCGGGAATGGAGTGCGTGTGGAAGACGACAGGCTACTTCCGCTTCCGGTTGTCTCCGCGCTTCCGCCGGCGATGGCGACGGCGGCGCGCCTTTTTCTTCTCCAGCCGCTTCTCTTCCGACGGCTTCATATACGCCATGTTCTGCCGGTATTCCCGGAGTACACGGCTCCGATTCACCTGACGGCGGAAGCGTTTGAGTGCGCGATCAATGGATTCGTTGCCTCGAACTTTGACACCAACAGCCAAAATAGATCCCCTCCTTGAGAAAGTCTGATTCGTGTGATTAGCTTTCGGATGCACACAGGGCTCTGCCTGTGGATGAATTGCAACGAGCGCCCTGTTGCCGTGTTTCTCAACCTGTGCCGTCGGTTGCCGCGACGGACGTCTGTTGTTTTTTCTTGCATCCCACATATGAATACCCCAGACCGCCTCGTCCTTGCAACCCGCAATCCGGGAAAGGTCGATGAAATTCGCGCGTTGCTCGCTGATCTGCCCGTCACGCTCCTCCCGGCCAATGCGTTGGACGCGCCCCTGGATGTGGAGGAAGGCGCCTCCACCCTGCTGGGCAATGCACGGAAAAAGGCCGAAGCCTATTTTGCGCACACCGGCTCTCCGGCGCTTGCGGACGATACCGGATTGGAGGTGGATGCACTCGGCGGGAAGCCAGGGGTCAGAACAGCGCGGTTTGCCGGTCCCGACGCGACCGCGGTCGACAACAAACGTCACCTTTTGGAGGTCATGAAGAAGAAGAAAAATCGCCACGCTCGCTTTCGGACGGTGGTCTGCTACGTCGATGCCGCGGAAGACGTCCACACCTTCGAAGGCGTGTGCGAGGGCTCGATCACCCGCATCCCGCGGGGCGAGGGCGGATTTGGCTACGACTCGCTGTTCCTTCCGGACGGCCACGCAAAAACGTTCGCAGAAATGACGGCAAACGCGAAGAATGCCATCAGCCACCGCAAGATTGCGTTGGAGAAATTCAGCCGCTTCCTCCACACCCGGTTCGACGTCGACGACTGACGGCTCCCGTCTTCCGGCCCTTGTCTTCCGGCTCCTTCGTTCCTCTCCTCTTCTGTTTCTCCCCATGGTTGCCCTCGTACAACGCGTCTCGGAAGCCTCCGTCGACATCGACGGCGAAACGGTCGGGGCCATCGGTCCGGGCCTGCTCATCCTCCTCGGCGTGCATGTTGACGACGATGAAACGCAGAGCACCGAGCTTGCGTCGAAGTGCGCATCGCTTCGCATCTTCCCGGATGTCGAGGGCCGCATGGACGAGTCGGTGCGCGACGTGGGCGGCGAAGTGCTGGTCGTTCCGCAATTCACGCTGTACGGCGATACCTCCCGCGGCAACCGTCCGTCGTTCACTGACGCCGCGTCCCCCGACGTCGCTGAGGCGCTCTACGAGCACTTCGTCGAGGCCCTCGAAGGGGAACTCAGCCGCACGGTGCCCACCGGCGAGTTCGGTGCCATGATGGACGTTCATCTGACCAACGACGGTCCGGTTACACTGTGGGTGGAGCGGTGAGGCCGGCGCCTGGAGGGTGGCGTCTGGAGCGTCCCAATTCGCGTTCCGAGTTCCCCACTTGGAATTTGCCGGTCCCATTGACGGCCGCTCGATGTCCCCCGTTCCTTCGTTTCCTCTTCTCTTTTCAACGTACCCTGCACGCCATGCGCGCTTTTCTCATCCTGCTTTTTCTCCTCCTTCCCCTCTGTGCCATGGCGCAGTCACCGGCTGATTTCGTGCTTCACAACGCGACCATTTACACCGTCAATGCCGACAATCCGGAGGCCGAGGCTCTCGCCGTCCGGGACGGGCGCCTGCTCATGGTGGGCACCGCCGAGGACGTGCTGACGGCGTATCCGGACGCCGAACGCGTTGACGCTGGGGGACGCACCGTCGTGCCCGGCCTGATCGACGCCCACGCCCACCTGATGGGTTTGGGCCAGAGCCGCATCCGGGCAGACCTCGTGGGCACCTCGTCGAAAGCAGATATTCTCGACACCCTGACGGCCTACGCACAGCAGCTTCCGGACGGCGCTTGGCTGCTGGGCCGCGGCTGGGACCAGAACGACTGGCCCACGCAGGCCTTTCCGACACGGCAGGACCTGGACGACGCCTTCCCCGAACGGCCCGTCTTTCTGTCACGCATCGACGGGCATGCCGCCTGGGCCAACACCGCTGCCATCGAAGCAACCGTCGGGCTCGACAGCCTGCATGCCATGGCGGACCCCGAGGGCGGCTCCATCCTACGCGCCGACGATGGCACCCCGACCGGCGTGTTCATCGACGCCGCTGAGTCCATTGTTGCTTCCGAGATTCCGCCTCCGCCTGAGGCCGAGCAGAACCGCGCGCTGACGGCCGCGCTGGACGCCACGGCCCAGCACGGGCTGACCGGCGTGCATGACGCCGGTGCCGACCTTGCCACCATCGAGCGCTACCAGCAGTTTATCGACCAGGGCCAGTTTCCGCTGCGCCTTTACGTCATGATCGGCGGTCGCGGCGAGACGTTCGATGCCTTCTGCGAGCGCGGCCCGATGCACGATTACGAGGGACGGCTCAGCGTTCGCTCGGTCAAGTACTACGTGGACGGCGCCCTGGGCAGCCGCGGCGCGGCCCTCTTGGATCCGTACAGCGACGACCCTGACAACCGCGGCCTCCTGATGAAAGAGCCGGAGGTGTTTCGGCAGGACGTTATGGACGCAGTGCGCTGCGGATTCCAAGTCAACACCCACGCCATTGGCGACCGGGCCAACCGCATCACGCTCGATGCCTACGAGGCGGCCCTGGACTCGCTCGGGCCCGCCGTTGGACGACATCGCGTGGAGCATGCCCAGATCCTGCACCCCGATGACCTCGGCCGGTTTGCGGAGCTGGACGTGATTGCCTCCGTGCAGCCCACGCACGCTACAAGCGACATGCCGTGGGCCGACGAGCGCCTCGGCTCCGACCGGCTCGACGGGGCCTACGCGTGGAAGAGCCTAAAGGACAGCGGCGCGCGTCTGGCTTTTGGCTCCGACTTCCCCGTTGAGGACGTCGATCCGCTAGAGGGCTTCTACGCCGCCATCACCCGTCAGGACGCCGAGGGAAACCCCGAGGGCGGATGGACGCCCGATGAGCGCGTGTCCCGGCAAACGGCCCTGGAGGGCTTCACCATCGATGCGGCCTACGCAGGCTTCCAAGAAGATGAACTCGGATCGTTAGAGCCGGGCAAGTATGCCGACTTCGTGGTGCTTTCCCACGACATCATGACCGTTCCGCCGCAGCAGATTCTGGACACCGAGGTCGTCGCCACGTACGTGAGTGGCACGCCGGTGCATGCGACGGACGGGTGGCCAGCGCCATCTTCGCCACGTTCCGCGCGGTGAACGGACTCGTAATGCACGCCTTTTCCTCGAAACTCCCCGTCCGGCTCCGAATTTGACGGGATGACTTGGCCAAACACGGATGCCCGTCTGCATCCTCGCTGGGCCGCTGCCTTCATCGTTCCGCGCATCGTTCTCGACAGGTGTTCCATGGCTGACTCCTCGACACTTCCCCACGTCGATCCCAAAGGGGGCATTCGTATGGTGGACGTGTCCAACACAACCGACTCGATTCGCACGGCCGTCGCCTCGGGCCGCGTGGTCCTCGGCGACGAAGCCTTCCAGCGTGTCCGCGACGAGGACATCCAGAAAGGCGACGTCCTTACCACCGCACAAATCGCTGGCATCATGGGCGCGAAGCAGACGTCCGACCTCATCCCGCTGTGCCACAACGTCGAGATTGACGGCGTCGAGGTGGACTTCACGATGAACGAAGACGCCCAGGCGATCGACATCCGGGCGTACACCAAATCCATCGGGCCGACCGGCGTAGAGATGGAGGCCCTGACCGCCGTCTCAGTCGCGGCCTTGACGATCTACGACATGTGCAAGTCGGTCACGAAGGACATCCAGATTCAGAACGTACAACTGCTGGCAAAGACCGGCGGCCAAAGCGGAAACTGGAAAAGCGATACGGTCCCGGAGAGTGCCGACAACGGCGCCGAGGCGGCACTGGACGAATCGGACTAGCTCAAGGTCCGGCGCTGAAGCCTGTGCTCTCCTTTCCATCTCGCCCGTCCTCGTTCGCCCGTCCCGGTTCGTACGGGTTCGGCGGCCAGCTCGGGTTCCCTTGCTCCTGCCCGTTTCTCCATGAGCACCACGAACGATGCCTCGGACGCCCTTGCCTCGTTCACCGCATTTGCCACGACCGGGGTCCTCAGCCTGACGCAGGACCTCACGCACGCCATTCTGGATAGCATTGGCGAGATGGAGGGGGCGGATCCGGAGCTCGTGGCCGAAGAGACCCTCTGCCTTACGGCGACGGCCACCGCCCGCGCGGCTGAGGTGGGAGCGCAAGACACGCCGAACCTGGCCGCCGCAATGCAGAATGTCCTGCTCCAACTGCCGTACACGTACCGCGATTACCTCATCGGATGCGCGATGATTGCGGGCGACGACCCCGACCTCCGCGAGGTCGGCGCGACGGTGCGGCACCGCCTCCAGCACAAGCAGCAGTTTTACACTGCACACCTTCCGGCCGGGCAGTTCCCCGGTCCGCACGCGCTGCGTGACGTGATGGAGATGTGGATGGGGCGGGTGAGTCCCCCTAAGCTCCCCGAATCTCCGCAGGAACGGCTCCAGCAACTCGGGCTCGTAGACCCAGCCGTGACCCACTGCAAGCTCATTCTCGCCTACGGGCGGCGCGGCGGTCCGCCGACCGATGTTCAGTGACGCCGTCTCAGATGGGAGGCGGCGCCAGGAAGCCGAACCGCTCCCAGCCTCAAAGTCGATCCGGTTGCATTCGGTCCCTCTTGCCGCTGTTTACTCGCGCACGCGCTGCGACGACTCCGTCTGGGGGGACTCGGAACTAGCGGACTCTTCGTCAGGAAGCTCCAGCTCGCCCCGACCGTCGCCGGACACCTCGGCCGACTCTGCTTCTGCCGTGTCCCACGCGTCCTCGTCGAAGCCTTCGACCGTGTCCATCTCGTCATCAAGGTATTCGGAGGGAGCGGAGAACACGTCTTCGATCTGACGGATTGAGGACCGGGTCTCTTCCACCTCTTCAAGCAGCTGGTCGAGCTGAAACGAGATCTCCTCCGGATCCTGCATCGTCCAGGACTGCTCGTGGATGTACTTGACGACATCCTCGATGGTACTCAGCTGTGCACCGAGGATCTCCAGGTTTTCGTTGGCCTTCCGAAGGCGGGCCAGCCGCTGCTCCAGCACTTTCAGCCGTCGCTTCTTGACGTCGCGGATGCGCTCGGCGTCGTCGGCCATGTCTTGCTTGAGGTCGCGAATCGACGACCGGATCTGCGCTTCGGTGGACTGGTCCATAAAGTCACGGTGCCGCTCCCGCTGGTGGAGCAGCTCCAGGTAGGACTCCAACAGCCCATCAATCTTGGTGAGATGGCTGTCGAGAAGTCCCTGCGAGGCGTAGCTGAGCTTGCGGTAGTTGGTCTCGATCTGTTCGCGGAGCTTCCGGAGCTTGGCGTAGCGACGCTGGCTCCGGTTGCGCAGTTGGCTGAAGAGCTCGCGTTGCGATGGCGGCTTGTGCTTCTCAGCCATCTTCTGCGAGCGCACGTGCCGCTGAAACCGTTTGTTGCGCGGCATGATGCCCAGGTACACCAGTTCGATGCCGCCGGTAAGGACGAGGATCAGCTCAAACAGCCATCCGGGTGTGCCGGTCACCATTCCGAGCCCCACGGCTGTACCGGCGGCGACCGCCAGAAAAACCAGATTCCAGGTGTTCAGGAACGCCTCTTTGGTGTAGTTGATGTCGGAGTCGTTCATGGTATGGGGCACGGCACAATGATGGAACAGCCTGAGGTGCGGACAAGGTGAGAGGGAGGGCCGGTGCCCGGGACGCATGCACCGGCCGGGAGGTCCTCGACCGGGCCGCAGACGCGTCACTCGCGGCGCATGCGTCCGATGGTCTTCTCCGGAAGCGGGTCGTTCGCGTCTTTCGGGTTGTCTGGGTCCTCCAGGTTGTCTGGGTCCTCCGGGTCGTCCAGGTCCTCCGGGTCGGACGCCGACGCTGTGGGCGCATCGTGCTGCGCTGTATCCGACGCCACCGTCCTTTTGAGCTGTTGCACCAGGGCTTCGGCCCGAGCCTCTCGGTCCGCGTCCTCGAGCGTCTGGGCGTCGGTGGACAGCTCGTCGTCGGAGGTGGCATCGAGCGCGACCTCCAAGCGGGCTTCCTCACGCGCCGCCGCGTGCGTCAGCCGGTCGATCAGATTGCTACTCCGTTGGAGCAGGGTCTTCGCTCCGCGCTTGACGCGCCGCAACGCCGATTGGATCGTGTCTGCCTGCGCGGACCTCTTCTTGAGAGTTCGCAATTTCCTGCGAGCCTGCAGGCGTTCCTTCTCTGCCTCCTTGATCCGCTGGTATTCTTCCTCGGTCATGGATCTGGGGGACCTGGTCAAAGGAAAACCGCGAACGAGGGGAACGCGGGCGCGCCCTCCGTCCCCGCTCCGCGCGTCTGATAGGGGCTAGTCGGACTTCGTGCGCTGCTTGCCGATCGTCTTCGAAGGTTCCTCCCGTTCTTCCTCGGGAGGCAGGTCGATCTGTTCCTTCGACGTCGGCTCCGATTCTTTCTCTTCCATGCCCATGTCCATCTTGAACTGCTTCACAATCTCTTCGGCGCGCATCTCTTCGGCGTCCTGCTCGATTTGCAGCTCGTCCTGGTCGACCGAGTCCAGGGCCATCTCCATCCGGGCCTCGTTCTTCGCGGTCTGCTCTTCCAGACGGTTGATCATCTCGTCGTGCGTCTGGTCAAGGCCCGAGACCTCAAACTGCTCCAGCGTATCGGCGATCTCAGACTGCCACTGCGCCCGCTCGTGGGCACGAAGCGCATCTTTGGCTTCCTGGATTTTCTTCTCCTTCTCGCGCATAAACGCCTTCTTGACGTTCTGGGCCTTCTCGTAGGCGCGACGGGCGTGCTGCAACATTTCTTGCGACTGCTCCAGGCTTTCCTTCTCCTTCTCGAGGCGCATCGCGTACTTTTTCGCGATGTCGTCTCGGTCGTTCTGGATCGCCGCCCGGACGCGGGAGGTGAGCTTCTGCACCTTGTCCTCCGACTTGCTGACCTCCTTCTCAAGGCGCTTCACGTTGGCCAGCACCTCCGAGATGTTCCGGTTCATCTCGGGCACCTGATCGTTGAGCTCCCGGATGTTCTGCTCCAGAATCATCCGGGGATTCTCCATCGCGGAGACCGCTCCGCCGAAGAGGGACTTGATGAATCGCGTAAACCGAGACCAGATAGACATGAGCCGTTTGGATTGCGAAAAAAGATCGCCGCGTTATCGAGAAATATACTTCATCGCGGCTACAATTGTTACAGTCCCCGTCGGCGGATCTGGGGGGCGCGAGAGAGCAAGAACATTCACCGCCTGCAGGGGCCATCTCAACGTCCATGACGAGGAAGAGACTGCACCATGGATTCTGGAAACAGGCCTCGGTTTCGTCTGCAGGAACTTTCTCGACTCATGCCTCCCAGCCATCGGCCGTATAGCGGCCGAGGAGCGGCGCTGTTGAGGCGGGCGGCTCCGCAGAGAAGGCGTAAGCATCGCGGACGGCCTGCTGGACCGGCGCCACCTGATCGGCACGGTTGGTATGGATGCGCGCGAGAACGTCGCCCGGTTGAACGCGATCGCCGAGTTTCTTTAAGGCGCTGAATCCAGCCGTGGGGTCCACTGCGTCCTCCTTAGTGCGTCGGCCCGCGCCGAGATCAACCGCCGCGTGGCCGACAGCCAGCGCATCGAGGTCGGCGACGTATCCGTCGGCGGTGTCGGGAGCGGTGACCGTTGCCACCGACGCCCGGTCGGGGCGCGAGGTTGGATCGTCGATCGCGTCTACGTCCCCACCCTGCGCCTCGACGAGCGTACGCAACGTATCTAGCGCCGAGCCATCGTTGATGGCCTGCTGGGCCTGCTCACGCCCCGCCGAGGGCGATGGAGCCTCTCCGCCGAGGGCCAGCATTTCCCCAGCGAGCGCCGTTACCACTTCCATGAGCGGCGTCTCCGTGTGCTCGCCGCGGAGACATTCGATGCTCTCCTCCACCTCCGGCCAGTTGCCCACAGCGCGTCCCAACGGCACGTTCATGTCTGTCATCAGGGCCACCGTCGGGACGTCGTGCTCGGTCCCGATGGCCACCAGCGTTTCGGCCAGGCGACGGGCCTTGGGCTCCGTCTTCATGAATGCGCCGCGTCCACACTTCACGTCCAGCACAAGCGCGTCGATGCCTTCGGCGAGCTTCTTGCTCATGATGGAGGCCGCGATGAGAGGGATCGACTCCACCGTAGCCGTTACGTCACGAAGGGCGTAGAGCCTGCCATCGGCCGGGGCGATGTCGTCGGTCTGCCCGATGAGGACGAGGCCGATGTCTTCGAGTTGCGCCTTGTACGCGTCGATGGACAGATCCGTGCGGAAGCCGGGGATGGACTCCAGCTTGTCGAGCGTCCCGCCCGTGTGCCCCAGTCCCCGCCCGCTGATCATCGGAACCGGAACGCCGCAGGCGGCCACAATGGGGGCGAGGATAAGCGACACCTTGTCGCCCACCCCGCCGGTCGAGTGCTTGTCGACCTTCGTGCCCGGCAGCCCGGACACGTTCAGCACCGTGCCTGAATGCAGCATCGCGTCGGTGAGCGCGGTGGCCTCTTCGTCCGACAGCCCGTTGAGGAACGCGGCCATAAGGAAGGCGCTCATTTGGTAGTCCGGCACGTCCCCAGCGGTGTAGGCATCGATGAGGGCTTCGATAGCGGACGGCGCGAGGGCGTGTCCGTCCCGCTTCTCGGCGATAAGATGAACCGGATTGACGTCACTCATTGGCGTTGGAAAATGAACAGAGGAAGACAAATCTCGCGGCGAAGGAATACGGCCTCATGCAAGGGGGCCTCATACTAAAAGGGCCT